>UQWV01000011.1 GCA_900544845.1 uncultured Collinsella sp.
TCGCAGCCCCGACCCGCGGTCACGAGCGGGGGCTCCTGTCGTTTCCGTGCCCCTGGATTGGGTCATAGTGTCTGACTGCTTGAGGGCTTTCGCCGCCTCGCGAGCGCGCCGCTTGGGGTTCTTCGCGGGCTTGCTTGCCTCAGCCGGTTCGCCACCGAAGAACGAGAGCTTCTCCCATTTGCCGACAACGAATTGCAAAATCTCCTCATCGGACGGCTCCGCGCCGAAGACGATGCGGGCGACGCCGTACTTTCCGTCCTCGACATGCTCCGCCAGCCCGACCCAGAATTGGCCGTCGTGATATACGGTCAGGGTGGACGACACGCTGATCTGCATGGTTGGTTCCTCCTTTATGTAGATGACCATGCAGAGAAGGGACAACCAAGGAGGCAGGTTACTGATGCGGACTAGCGCACGCCCACGACTACCCGACGGGGACTGTGTTTTCATCTCTGGTGGTTGGATTGTAGCACGTGCGAATGCGCCCGGCATCGCTGCTGACATGGCGCTACTGGGATTCGCTCCTCGATGCATCCTTGTGTGCATTGCCTTCTCGGTTTCGAAACTTTAGAAATAATCGAGTTTCGAAACCGAGAAGGAGTGGATTATGGCTTGGGTAGACCGCAATACGTACCGACTCCACCGTGTTGGAGAGGCTGGCCGAGTACATGATGTACAACTCCGGCGACCTCAACTCGCCCAACAACATCGCCAACGTCCTCGACGCCAACAGGGTTCCCACCAACCACGTCACCGTCGAGCGCTACATCTCGTACCTCCGCGACGCTTTCGCCTTCTATGAGGCGAAGCGCTATGACATCAAGGGGAAGAAGTACCTGAGCACGCAGGCGAAGCATTACGTATGCGACTCGGGAATGCGCTATGCGGTTCTGGGAACGCGCGACATGGACTGGGGCCGCATGTACGAGAACGCGGTCTTCCTGGAGCTGATGAGGCGAGGGTACGAGACCTACGTCGGGAAGCTGTACCAAAAGGAGGTTGACTTCGTTGCGAAGAGGGGTCGGAGCTTGTCTACATCCAGGTAAGTGACGACATCGGCTCCGAATCGACGCTCGAGAGGGAGCTCGCGCCGCTTCTGTCCGTCAGGGATGCGTTCCCGAAGGTTCTCATTGACGACAGGGGTGAGCGTGGTGCCGTTCAAGAAGGACACGTACCTGTACGTCAAGGCCGGCAAGAGCGCATGGGCAGAGGCGCTGGTTCTGTCGCTGGCAAAGGGGACCGTCAGCATCGAGAGCCTCTTCGCCGAGCCGACCTACAGCGCGAAGACCAAGCGGGTCTACGCGGTCCCCAGCAAGCTGAGCTACCACGGCAGGACCTTCAAGGTCGCCACGCTCGGTTGCAGCGTATACCCCAAGGCGAGCAAGGCGGTTGACTGCCGTTGCCTAGGCAGTCTTGTCACATCGTTGCCGCAGTCCCCGGCGCAGTGCGCAGCTCCTGCCGAATCTTCCGAAAGCGTTCCGGGACTTCGGCAAGCTCCATCTTCTGCGGGGCATCGACCGTACCCGCTTCCTTCGCCGTTTCGTAATACCAGCACTTGTAATCCACCATCTCCATGGTGTGCTGCAATTCCGCCATTCGCTGTTTCAGAACTTCTTGTTGGCGCCGGAACATGGCAAGGCGCAAATCGATGGTGTCGTCTCCTTGCAGCGCCATTTCGATGTACTGCCGGATGTCCTTGATGGACATCCCGGCTTTCTTCATGCAACCGATCACCTGCAGCCATTCGATATCCGATTCCCGGAACATGCGAATGCCACCGGAGGAGCGCTCCACGAAGGGCAGCAGCCCCTCCTTGTCGTAGTAGCGCAAGGTGGACGCCGCAACCCCCAGCAGTTTCGCCATTTCCCCCACCGTATAGACCATCTGAAAACCCCTCCGAATTATTCCAGAATCTCCTTGACTTAAAGTTAACTTCAAGTTCTAGGATGCACATGAAGTTCAAAGGAAGCATGCTTCCAAACAGAATGTTTGTCAATCATAAGGAGGGGAATCGAACGTGAACAGGCCGTATGTTTTCTGCCACATGATGTGCGCTTTGGACGGAAAGATCATGGGCGGTTACATGGGAACGCCGCAGGGCAGAGCGGCGGGCGATGCGTTCTACGACATCGCCTTTGGGAAAGAGCCCTTTTACCATCACCAGGGCTGGCTGTCCGGCAGGGTGACAACGGACGACAACTTCACCTTCTACAGGAAGCCGGACCTGAACGAAGATGCTCCGGCCGTTCCGGCAGATGATTTCATCGCGCAGCCGGACTTCGGAATGTTCTATGTTTCCGTGGACCCCCACGGCAAGCTGGGGTGGAAAAGCAGCACCCTGCGCTATGTGGACACCACCGCCCATGTCGTCGAGGTGCTGACAGGGCAGGTCGGCAACTCCTACAGGGCATTTTTGAGAAAGCTGGGAATCTCGTACATCATCGCGGGAGAAACGGAGCTGGATCACGGCCTGGCCCTTTCCAAGCTGAAAGAAGAATTCAACATCGAGACCCTGATGCTGGGCGGTGGCGGCGTGCTGAACTGGTCGTTCCTGCAAGCGGGGATGTGCGATGAGATCAGCATCGTGTTGGCGGCGGCGGCAGACGGGAGCCCGGATACGCCTCCGGTTTTCCGAGCCGCAGAAGGCATTTCGGAGAGCAAGGCCCTTGGCTTCACGCTGAAAGAGGCGAAGGCCATGGACGGCGGGGCGGTCTGGCTGCGCTATGGCGTGAATCGATAATCCTAAGCAGGAGGCTTCAATTATGAGGTATGAACGAAAAGAGCAGTTCGAGAAGGTCAACGCATTCGGCACGGGAACGGCGAACACCGCCTATGCCCAGTACTTCACCGGCGATTCGTTCCTGAATCCGCTGACCGATCCGGAAGGCGGCCTGTTCGCCGCCAACGTGACCTTCGAGCCGGGATGCCGCAACAACTGGCATATCCACCACGCGGACAAAGGAGGCGGTCAACTCCTGCTCTGCACGGCTGGCGAGGGCTGGTACCAGGAGGAAGGCAAGGCCGCTGTCAGCCTGCACGAGGGCAGCGTTGTGATGATCCCCGCCAACGTCAAGCACTGGCACGGAGCGAAGAAGGACAGCTGGTTCAGCCATATCGCCGTGGAGGTTCCCGGCGAGAATTGCGAGAACGAGTGGTGCGAGCCGGTATCCCATGAAGAGTACGCAAGGCTGTAGGGAGGAACGAAACATGGCAGTCAAGCAGACGGCAGGCAGAGATGCCCTAGGCGAATTCGCCCCGAAATTCGCGGAACTGAACGATGACGTGCTCTTCGGAGAGGTCTGGAGCCGAGAGGGGCAGCTCAGCCTCCGCGACCGCTCCCTCGTGACCGTCGTCGCGCTGATGGCTCAGGGGCTTACCGATGAGAGCTTCCGCTATCACCTGGCGGAGGCAAAGAAGAACGGTATTACAAAAGAAGAAATCGCGGAGGTCGTGACCCATGCAGCCTTCTACTGCGGCTGGCCCAAGGCGTGGGCGGTTTTCCGCATGGCAAAGGATATCTGGGGCGAGGAGTAGAACGATGATCTTGAATGAAACCTACCCGTTGGCAAACGGAGTTCAGGTTCCCAAGCTGGGACTGGGCACCTGGTTCATCGACGATGCCGAGGCGGCGGAAGCCGTTCGCGAGGCGGTAAAGCTGGGCTATCGCCTAATCGACACCGCGCAGGCCTACGGAAACGAACGCGGCGTCGGCGAGGGCGTGCGCACCTGCGGCGTTCGCCGGGAAGAGCTGTTCGTCGCCAGCAAGGTCGCGGCAGAGCTGAAGACCTACGAGGATGCGGCGAAGTCCATCGACGAGACGCTGGAGAGGATGGGGCTCGACTACCTCGACCAGATGATCGTCCACTCTCCCCAACCGTGGAGCGAGTTCCGTGTGGAGAAGCGCTATTTCGAGGAGAACAAGGAGGTCTGGCGTGCGTTGGAGGACGCGCGGGCGGCGGGCAAGGTCAAGGTAATCGGCGTGTCCAACTTCCTGCAAGATGACCTTGAGAACCTCCTGGGCTCTTGCCGCGTGATGCCCATGGTCAATCAGATCCTCCTGCACATCACCAACACCGATTCGGCATTGGTGGACTTCTGCAAGGCGCAGGGCATCCAGGTGGAGGCATACTCTCCCATTGCCCACGGCGAGGCGCTGAAGAATCCGGCGATCGTTAAGATGGCAGAGAAGTACGGCGTATCTGCCGCCCAGCTCTGCATCCGCTATGTCCTTCAGCTTGGAGCCGTCGCGCTTCCCAAGACGGCAGACCCCGCCCACATGGAAAGCAACGCGGACGTGGATTTCGCGATCTCCGAGGAAGACATGGCAACTCTCAAGAACATGGAGCGCATCGCCGACTATGGTGACTTCAGCGCATTTCCCGTGTTCAGCGGAAAGCCTCTTGCATGAGGAGAAAGCGCGAAATGAAAACCTTGATTCTGTACTACTCCTACGGAGGCAACACGAAGCGCATCGCCGAGATGATCCAGAGGGAAATCAGCGGGGATATTGCTCGTATGGATACGGTTGTTCCCTACGATGGCGATTATGATGAAGTCGTCAATCAGGGGCAGCGTGAGATTGCCGAGGGTTATTGCCCGGAACTGAAGCCGCTGCACATTGGCTGGAGAGATTACGACACCATCATCCTGGGTTCTCCTGTCTGGTGGTACACCTTTGCGCCCGCCATGCGCAGTTTCCTGGAGCGGGCTGACCTGACCGGGAAGATCGTGTATCCGTTTGCCACCAATGGCGGCTGGCCGGGACACGCGCTGAAGGACTTTGAGGAAGCCTGCAAGGGAGCAATCGTGAAGCCGGGCCTCAATGTGCAGTTCGATGAATCCATGCTCCGTACTTCCGAGAAAGATATTCAGGCATGGATTAATACAATCCCCAGATAATCGATCTGCAGCTTTCGGCATCCGCCACAGAACTGGCCGTCGTGATATACGGTCAGGGTGGATGACACGCTGATCTGCATGGCTGGTTCCTCCTTTATGTAGATGACCATGCAGAGAAGGGACAACCAAAGAGGCAGGTTACTGATGCGGGTCCCCGTACGCCCCTATGCATGCTGCTCCGTCGCTTTCGAAACTAAGTGAGAATGAGTTATCGGTATGCTTTTTTATAAAATGTAAAAAAGTACCCCCATAACTGATAAAATGGACGCTGGAAAAAAGGGGGAGGGGTGAATCTTGCGTATATACCGACGTGAAAAGTATCTAAAGCGAATGCGTGGTTTCTACCACGATGACGGGATGATCAAGGTGATCACCGGTGTTCGCAGGTGCGGTAAATCCTGCCTCATGCAATCAATCGCAGACGAACTTGTGGAATCCGGTGTAGCGAGCGACCACATCATCTATATCGACCTTGACTCACGGGAGAACAGGAAGGTCAAGACGACCGATGAGCTCGAAAATCTGATTGACACGTCGACCCCAGCAGACACTGAGGGGACGAAGTACCTCTTCATCGATGAGATTCAGAACGTCAAGGAATTCGAGCTGCTCATCAACGGCTACCGGACAGATGGCGGTTGGTCCATCTTCATTACCGGTTCGAATTCATATCTGCTTTCTGGGCAGCTTGTTACAAAGCTGACGGGTCGCTATATCGAGTTCGAGGTGTTTCCACTCGATTTTGCGGAATATATCGATATGAAGCGTTTTCTCGGCAAGCCTGTCAATGACCTTCTCGTGGGAGAGTTTACCGAGTACCTGACCCTTGGAGGCTTTCCCAAAGCGCTTGAGTATGAGGGCGAGGATGAAAAGCGCACCTATATCAAGGGTGTTATTCATGAGATCTTTGAAAAGGACGTAAAACATTCGAACAAAATTAAGAATGTCTCGGTTTTCGATGCCGTCCAGACGTATCTCATCAACAACTTTGGTGCGCCGACGAACCTGAAGAACCTCCTTGCGTACTTCAATGATGTCGAGAAGATTCCCATCAAGCGCGAAACGCTCAATCGGTATATCCAGATTCTTGTTGACGCGAAGATCCTTTATCGCTGCTCGAGGTTCGATCTCAAGTCTCGGCGATCGCTTATCCGCGAAGAGAAGTACTACCTGGCTGATCCCGGCTTCTATTTCGCCATGAACACGGATGCGAGGATTAACTACGGACCGGCGTTGGAGAACGTGCTCTACCTCTATCTTGCATCGCGCGGGTACGAGCTTTCTGTGGGCCGTATTGGGAAGCTCGAGTGTGACTTCATCGCTCGTAGGCGCAATGCTTACGCCTATATCCAGGTTTCTATGTCGATTGCCGACAGAGGCGTCGAGGAGCGCGAGTACAGGCCGTTCGGCCACATCAGGGATGGGTATCCGCGCTACTTGTTCACGCTTGATCCTCTATTGCAGGAGAGGGATGGCGTCAGGCACCTTAACATGGCATCGTTTATGCAAGATGGCGGTGATCTTATTTGAGTGGTGGCCAGATCCCTTTGACGGCGTTATCGAACGTGTGCGTTCTCGTAGGCACCTTTGATCTCTTCCGGCAAATCGTCGGGAATCAGCGCCTTTACCCTATTCTCACTGCCATTCTGAATCGCCTGCTTGCAGTATCAGCATTTGAACCTCAGCATATCCAGCACACGGTTCATGTCCGCGCCGCCGATAGTAGGGCTCCCAAGTCGGCCTGGATCGCCTCTGCCTTGTTTCCGAGCCGCAGTGGTGCCGAGCCGCCTGAGATGTTTACGCTCAACAGGTGCGCATCCGGCAGCTTTGCGGTCATGCTCCAGAACGGGAGTGTGATGATGCCGGGGGTCATCTCGCCCACGCCGAGCTCCAGCAAAAGCACGCGGCTATCGCCGCGCTCGCGCACGAAGCGCTCGTATCGCCCGAGGCCCTCGCGCCACGCCGCGCCCTGCAGAAACGTGTCGTCGCGTACCCACGGCACAAGCTGCCAGCCGCAGTGCGGGCATCGGGGGACATCCTCGCTGCGGACCTCGAACCCCGCCATGCCCACGAGCATACGCTCGACGTAGGGGCCCGCGTCGGAGAGCTCGTCGCAGCATGGCTGCTTGCATTGAAGGCGCGCGAAGCTTCCCTGGTAGCTGCAGACCCTCTCGGCGGGAAACGTCTTTTCGACCTGGGTGTCCACATTGGTGCTCAGGATGAAGTAATCCTTATGGCTGATGAGGGACCGCAGGTCGAGATAGGGTTGCGAGGCAGGCTCGCGCAGCATGAAATCGATGTATCGCGCGTAGTAGGCCCATTGCTGCTCGAGGCTGGGGTAGAGGTGGTAGAAGCCGTCGAAAAGGCTCTTGAAGCCAAAGGCCCGCTGCCAGTCCGTCATTCCGGCGCGCGCCATGCCTGCGCGGTTGTAATGGTTGAACCCGGCGGCGCTCGACATGCCCGAGCCGATGCCGACGATGATGGCATCGGCATCGTCGATAAGGCTTCGAAGCCTATGCGCTTCCCTCTCTAGAGACGGCATTGGGCAATCTCCTCGAAAGCCGGGGTCATATCGCCGTCAACGAGAATCGTGTCGCACGATGCATCGGGCACCATGGCCTGGCTGTAGTTGAACACGATGTAGGTGGCGTGCTCGCAGGCACTCGCGATCTGGGCGAGCATGCGCTTTATGACGCCGTTGTGTACCCCCACGCCAAGTTCGAGGATGGCGACCCTGCCGTTGCGATGGGCTTGCATAAGGCGCTCGAGCTCCTCGAGCTGGGCCATGGCGAGGGCATCTGGATGGGCGAGACGACGCTCGTCGATTGACGTGCGTATGCTCCCCTCCGTCTCGAGCACGCGACCCTCATTGAACCCTGCACGTGCGAAGTGCCCGTCGATATTGCACGTGATCACGAAGGTGTCAGCGTGCTCCGTAAGACGCCGCAGCCCGCTCATGAGCGGGCTGGGCTTATATTCGACATACTCCTTTTGATGGAACCGCTCGCTCCACCGGCGTCGCACGTTTGCATCCGGGAAGGCGAGCCCCTGCAGTATGCAGCCGATGCCGTCGGCCTGGGCGAGGTCCCCGTACGCCTCTCGGAAATGGGCGTCGGCGCAGAAGAGATTGAGCCCCTCCGCCATGTCGAGCCCGTTGCTGGCGCCGATGATGACAAGATCCGCCTCGGCAAGTGCCTGGCCGATACGAACCGCTTTTACCGTTTCCATGTGCTACTTCCCCAGCGTCTTGCGCACGTCGGCGAGCACGTCGGCGATGTCGGCGCGAACGGCGAGTCCCCGATCCTCGATCGCGCGGGGAAGAAACTGCGTCTTGTTGTTCACGGCGATGTAGCTAGCCTGCGGCAACTGCGCCGTGAGGGCCCAGAACGGCTCCTGGATAAACGCAGGCGTCATGCGGCCCGCGCCCAGCTCAAGAAAGAGAATCTTCTGCCGCGCGTGCGCGTCGAGCCAGTTGGACACCTTGCGGTACTGCTCCTCGTAGAGCTCGCCCTGCAGGAAGTTGCCGTAGCCGCGAACCCAAGGGAACGCCTCTGCCCCGCAGTGCGGGCAGCGTGGCACGAGTTCTGTCGGAACCTCTAGGCCGTCTCCCATGGCCTCTACCATACGAGAGACCGGCTCGATGGCGTCCCATACCTCGTCGGTACAGCAACGGGAGCACTGGAGGAAGCGGTGGTCGCCTTGGATCTCTGCCACCTTCTCCCAAGGGTAGATTTTCATGAACTGCGTGTCCTGGTTGGTGGTGAGAACGAAGAAGTCTTTCTCGGTAAGAATGGCGTCGAGATCTTTGTAGGGCTCGCGCAGCGGGGCGTTGAGCGTGGTGTCGAGGAAGGTGGCAAGGTAGCCCCAGCGCGACTCGGCGGTGGGCCAGCGGTAGGACGACCCTTCAAAAGCGCCCCTGAAACCGTAGCGCTCGGCGAATTTGCCGAAATGCCTGCGATAGGTCGCGTTGTCCTCGTAGTAGAAGTCGCCGCCGCCCGCCGCGGAGAGCCCGGAGGCCCCGCCCACCAGCACGCAATCGGCTTCCTCGATCATGCGGGCGAAGTCCTTGATTTGCTGGTCGTAGGGCTCGGGCTCGCGGGCACTCAGCTCATAGGGCGTGCCGCCGGTGCGGTAGGCGGCCTGATGGGAAAACGATTGGTTGGTGAGTTCGATAACGAGCCGCTCGTATAGAGTCACTTGATACTCTCTTTCAACTACAATGAACAGGTGTCTATAAAAAGTATCAATGTTGATTTGCGCCAGAGCAATGAACAGTTTCGAGCTGCTGTCGATAAACGAGCGGCTTCTGGATATTGTTGAGCGCTGCAATTGGAGGGGCCATGGAATCGGGGAAGATCGATCGCCGCCGTCGCTATACGCTCTCGGTCATACGGGAGGCGTTCTTTGCGCTGCTGGCCGAGGTCGGCTTCGCGAAGATGACGGTGGCGGATATCTGCCGCTGCGCCGATATCAACCGCGGCACGTTCTATTTACACTACGAGGATAAGTTCGCGCTGCTCGACGCGCTTATCGACGAGGCCCTGGCGGCGGCGCCCCCACTCGAGGGAACGAAGGCGGGCGCCCTCTGCCAGCGCCCGCCGGCAGACGATGACTATTATCTGCTCTACTCGGATGACGACGCATACGCCCGGGTGGCGCAACGCGTCGTCGAGCGCGGCGCTGAGCAGATGGTTCCCTCGATTATGGAGAAGACCGGGCTTTCGCGCGAGGACGCCTATCTGCTCTTCGTCCACAACGTCCAGGGAAATCTCGCGGTCAACCGCCTGCTTGGTTGGAGGCGAGGGCCCGAGTTCGCCCACGCCCAGGAGCTGCTCAGCGCTTATTCCGAAGGGGGCATGCGGGCGGTATCGGCCCCTTGTGCGCTGATCGCGAATTAGAGCATGATAGCGTCGTCGGCCGTGAAGGCATCAAGGGATCCCTGCTTGACCTGGATGCAGACGTATGTGATGCCCGAGTCGGATGCGGCGCGGAACTGACGGTGTGCTGCGGGGGAAATGCGCAGCCAGTCGCCGGCTGCAAGCTCGATATCCTCACCGTCGATCGTGACCGAGCCCGCGCCCTCGAGCACGCCATAAATCTCCTCGTTTTCCTTGTGTGCATGGACAAACGGAACGCCAGCGCCGGCGGGAAGATTGTTGACACTCACCTCTGCCCCGGTAAGCCCGAGCACTTCGTGCAGCTCAACGCGGCTCTCATTGGCGATGCGGGTCTTTGCATAATTAGCCATAATGGTTCCTCTCTTTGGGTTGATTTACCTTGCAGGCATCTCCTGCGTGAGTTATATTCAACGCGAAGGCGCATGCAAATACGAGTACGCACATATTTGTAACTGCGTACTTTTTTGTGAAACCGGTATGGTCAAGGAGGTCGGGTCTCCCATGATGGCGAAAGAGGAACTTCCGGAGTGTCCGGTCGCAACGGCGGTAGCGCTCATTGGCGGCAAGTGGAAGTTGCTCATTATCCGTAACTTGCGCGTACGCCCCTGGCGTTTCAACGAGTTGCGCCGCGACCTTGAGGGGATCTCTCAGAAGGTGCTTACCGACAGCCTGCGACAGATGGAGGATGATGGGCTGGTCTTTCGCCACGACTATGGCGAGAATCCTCCCCGCGTTGAGTATGGCCTTACCGAGCTCGGCCGCCAGATGATGCCCGTCGTGGACTCGTTGGCAGACTTCGGCGCTTATTACAAGACGGTCGTTTCGTAGCGGACATGCTGCTTAGGGGGCGGAGAACCGCTACGAGGGTGCTAACGAAAACCTGTCCCGAATCATCGTGCGCCTGCGGCATGAAGAAGGGAGATTCTTATGAATATCGTTGTATTGAGCGGTAGCCCGCGCAAGGGCGCCAATACCGACACCATGGTCGAGGCGTTTGCCGAGACCGCGCGCGAGGCCGGCCATACGGTCGAGGTCATCCGCGTTGCCGGCAAGAAGATTGCTGGTTGCCTGGGGTGTCAGTACTGCTTTGCCCATGAGGGTGCCTGCGTGCAGAAGGACGACATGGCCGGTGTGCTCGAGACACTGAAAGGCGCCGATATGGTTGTCTTCGCTTCGCCTATCTACTGGTTTGATATCACTGCGCAGGAGAAGGCCGCCATCGACCGCCTGTATGCCTTCGGTGCTACGGGCTTCCCGTTCACCAAGACGGCCCTTTTGCTCGATAGCCATAGCGAGGGCGTCTATGATGCGGCGATCGCTATGTACAAGTCAACCTGTGCGTACTGCAAGTGGGAGGACCAGGGCATTGTCACCATCAGCGGTATGACCGAGCGTGACAGCATGGTCTCCTCGCCCAAGTTGGAAGAGGTGCGAGAGCTCGCTCGCAAACTCGCCTAAGGACAAGAAGAACGCATGGCAATCAGCGTTGGCGGAAAGCCTACTTCCCTTACCAAGAGGATTACTGATTGCCATGCGTTGATGTCCTTATGGACAATCTCCGCGTGCTAGGAGACTTTCTCGCTCAGGAACTCCCTGAATGCGGGGATGTCAAAGCCAACGAGACCACGCCCACGTTCCCCGATGACGCCGTCCTCGAGAAGGCGGCGTTTGTATTGGCTTGCGTAGTTGCTGGCGACGCCCATGCGTTTGGCTATCTCCGAGACCCTGCTGGGGCCAGAATCGGGCAGCATCGCGAGTAAAAACTCAATGTCTTTATCGGAAAGCTCTCGATAGGTCGTTTCGAGAATGCGATCACGCAGCTCCATGCGTGCGAGTAGGGAACCCTGCTGGACATCGGATGCACTGATTTGGGGCGAGTTCTCCGAAACATCCCAAGTGCGATATCCGACGAGCTGCATCATGTAGGGGAATCCGTCGACGGCCTTCACAGCATTCTCGAGCGCTTCTGGTGTGATTGAACGTCCTCCGGCCTCAACGGTTTTGCGAAACGCGTTTGCAATTTCAACGTCAGTGATTCGTCCTAACTGATGATATTGGGAACGCCTGAGGAACGAGACGGAATCGTTACGCAGCAACGCCGATACTTTGTAGGGCAGTCCTGCCATGAGTAGGGCAACTTTTTTACCTTCGCGTACAAAGTGCTGGTAAACAGAGGCAAATTGAAGCATTTCTTCGAGATCGACGGTGACTTCATCGATGGTAATGAGAAGTCCGATGTCATGTTTTTCGAGTTGCTTAAAGATGCCATTCATGCGCGTGCGCCAGTTGCCCTGAGCCTCTTGAGCATATGTCCAATCGATGCCCACTGGACCAATTTGAACGCCGTTTATGCGCGCATGAGGCTGTGAGAGGTAGCTATCTGCGGCTTCTTTGGTTCGCTCGATAATATCTTCGAGCATGCCTGGCATGGCGGAGACATTTGCTGCGATCCAACCGTGTTCAAGCGCCGTTTCTGAAAGGACGAGAGAAGCGCCGTCTTGCCCGTTCCCCTTGCGCCCGTAAAAATAGTCGACAGGTTTGGATCTCCCGGGCCGTTGATAAAACCACGGTTGATGTCACGCAGAATATGCTCGCGACCCGCTAGAAAGGGAGGGACGCTTCCGAACGTCGGGGTAAAGGGGTTCTTGCTGTACTCCATGGTGACTCCTTTGCAAGTTTTGCTAATTTTTGCAAGTTTTGCTAATTTTTGCAAGTTTTGCTAACAGCTGACCAAAGGGCATCGAAGCAGTGACGCTGACATTTTTTACGCAGAAAAATAAGCAGAAATCAATTTATCTGCGTTAAAAAATAGTTGAGAAGAAAAACGACGAGTCCCGGGCGCAATGCCGTTGCGTTCCGGGCCTCGTCGTTTTGCGAGCTCATGACGGTTCGGTCGCCGTTGTTTTAGTCAAACAGACTCGGCATGTCGCTTTCTTTCATGAGGGCGCCGGCAGAGGGGAGGCTCTGCGCGGTGAACTTTTCGGCCGAGACGCCGGCGCCAAGGATTTCCTCGGTTGTGCCGACGGTGGTGACTGAGCGGCCCTTCTTGGCGGTAAAGGCCTGGACGCCCTGCGTGTTGGTGGTCGTCTTGGTCTTGAGCAGCGACGTGTTGAAGTTCATCAGACGATAGTCGCTCGAGACCAGCGCGATGTCGCGATCTTCCTTGAGCACCTGGGCATACAGCAGCTTGCTGCCGCCGTAGATGGCGTTCTTGAGGCGCTTGCGGTTGGTCTTGGTGACGTATCCAGAAAGTGCGACACGCACCACGCGGCCGTTCTCAAAGACAAACAGCACGTCGGCCTTATAGTCCTCGGGGTCGATGACCCAGATGACGCTCTCGTCGGGTTCCATCTCAAGATCGGTCGGCAGGTACGAGCCCAGCTGGGCCGACTTGGTGTCCTCAAACGCCGCAACCTTGCATTTGTACACCTGGCTCTTGTTGGTAAAGACCAGCAGCTCGTGGGTGTTGGAGGACGGGAACTCGATAAAGGGTTTGTCGCCGTCCTTGTACTTGAGCGTGGTCGCCTTCTTGAGCACGCGGTCCGTCATCTTCTTAAGGTAGCCATCGCGCGAGAGCATGATGGTCACCGGGTACTCCTCGACCTCGGGCTCCAAGCTTACCTCGATAACCTCATGGGGCTCGATCCTGCCCGTGCGACGCGGCATCACATATTTCTTGTTGACCGCGGCCAGCTCGTCGCTGATGACCTTCTTGATGTTCTCCTCGCTGGAGAGGATCTCCTCAAGCTCGGCAATCTCGCTCTCAAGCTTGGCGATGTCCTTGGTGCGGTTGAGGATGTACTCCTCGTTGATGTTGCGGAGCTTGAGCTCGGCAACAAACTCGGCCTGGGTCTCGTCGATGTCGAAACCCTTCATAAGGTTGGGCACGACCTCGGCTTCAAGCTTGGTGCCACGGATGATGGCGATGGCCTTGTCGATGTCGAGCAAGATTGCCTCGAGGCCGTGCAGCAGGTGCAGGCGCTCGGACTTTTTGCCCAGGTCAAAGTTAATGCGGCGACGCGTGGACTCAATACGCCATTTGACCCACTCGTGCAGAATCTGGCGCACGCCCATAACACGGGGATAGCCGTCGACGAGCACGTTGAAGTTGCACGAGAACGAATCCTGCAGCGTGGTCGAGCGATAGAGCTTGGCCATGAGCTTGTCGGGGTCGACGCCGCGCTTAAGGTCGATGGCGATGCGCAGGCCCGAAAGATCGGTCTCGTCGCGGATGTCGGCAATCTCCTTGACCTTGCCCTCCTTGGAGAGCTTGACGATGCGCTCGATGATGACATCGGTCTTGGTGGTGTAGGGGATCTCGTAGACCTCGATGATGCGCTCTTCGGGAATCCAGCGCCAGCGGGAACGGATCTGGAAGCTGCCAAGACCGGTCTCGATGATCTTCTCCATCTCCTCGCGGCGGTAGATGATCTCGCCGCCGGTCGAGAAGTCGGGCATGGGCATATACTCGAGCAGGTCGCAGTCGGGATCCTGCAGGTAATGCATGGTGGCGGTGCAGACCTCGTTGAGGTTGAAACCGCAGATGTCGGACGCCATGGCGACGCCGATGCCTTTGTTGGCCGAAACCAGAATATTGGGGAACGTGGTGGGCAGCAGGCGCGGCTCCTTCATGGCGCCGTCGTAGCTGTCAACGAAGTCGACCGGGTCCTTGTCGATGTCCTTAAAGATCTCGGCGCTGATGGGGGAGAGCTTGGCCTCGGTATAACGCGAGGCGGCGTAGCTCAGGTCGCCCGAATAGTACTTGCCAAAGTTGCCCTTCGACTCCACGAAGGGGGCGAGCAGTGCCTCGTTGCCGGTGGCCAGACGCACCATCGTCTCGTAGATCGCGGCGTCGCCGTGCGGGTTGAGCTTCATGGTCTGACCCACGATGTTGGCGCTCTTCTGGCGCTCGCCCTTGAGCAGACCCATCTTGTACATGGTGTAGAGCAGCTTGCGGTGCGAGGGCTTAAAGCCGTCGATCTCGGGGAATGCACGCGAGACGTTGACGCTCATAGCGTAGGGCATGTAGTTGACCTCGAGCGTCTGCGTGATCGGCTGGTCGGTGACCTCGGAGTGCAGGCCGATGACGTTCTCGGCGTTGACCTGCTTTTTCTTGGGCTGGTTCTTCGTCTTCTTCTTTGCCACGATATCCTCTTGAACTTCTTATGGGCCGTCGTTATCGATTTGCTGCTATTGCAGGTCCAGCTGGTCCAGGTATTCCTTGCCGTGCTCGGAGATATGACGCTTGCGGCCCGCCTCGTCGTTGCCCAGCAACAGGTTGAACATGGTTTCCATCTTGGTGACGTCCTCGGGTTCCACCTTGATCAGACGACGCGTCTCGGGGTTCATGGTGGTAAGCCACATCATGTCTGGATCGTTCTCACCAAGACCCTTGGAGCGGTTGATGGAGCACTTTTGGTCGCCGATCTCCTTAAGGATGCCGTTCTTCTCGAGCTCGGTGTAGGCAAAGTAGGTCTTCTCTTTGCAGTTGATCTCGTAGAGCGGCGACTCGGCGATATACACGTAACCCTCGTCGATAAGTGTGGGCACCAGGCGGTAGAGCATGGTGAGCACGAGCGTACGGATGTGATAACCGTCGACGTCGGCGTCCGTACAGATGATGACCTTGTTCCAGTTGAGGTTGTCCAGGTCAAAGGCACCAAGGTTCTTGATGCGCTTGTCTTTGATCTCCACGCCGCAGCCCAGCACGCGCATGAGGTCCATGATGATGTCGGACTTAAAGATGCGCGGGTAGTCCTCTTTCAGGCAGTTGAGGATCTTACCGCGGACGGGCATAACGCCTTGGAACTCGGCATCGCGCGAGGTGCGAATGGCGCCTGCTGCCGAGTCGCCCTCTACGATGTAGATCTCGCGACGGTTCTTGTCCTTGGAGCGGCAGTCGATGAACTTCTGCACGCGGTTGGCCATGTCGGTCTTCTGCTGCAGGTTGGTCTTGATGCTTTGACGCGTCTTCTCGGCGTTCTCGCGCGAACGCTTGTTGATGAGCACCTGCTCCATGATCTTGTTGGCGGCGTCTTTGTTCTCGATCAGGTAGGTCGAGAGGCGTTCCTTAAAGAAGGCCGTCATGGCCTGCTGGATAAAGCGGTTGTTGATGGCCTTCTTAGTCTGGTTTTCATAGGACGTTTGGGTGGAGAAACAGTTGGTCACCAGCACCAGGCAGTCCTGGACGTCCTGCCATTTGATGCCGCTCTCGTTTTTGTTGTACTTGCCCTGTTGCTTAATGTAAGCATCGATGGCACTGGTCAGAGCGCTGCGGGCGGCCTTCTCGGGCGAGCCGCCATTCTCGAGCCACGATGAGTTGTGGTAGTACTCCTGCATCATGAAGGTGCGCGAGAAGCACATGCACGCGGTAATCTTCACGTTGTAGTCGGGCAGGTCCTCGCGGTCGCGACCTCGACGGTCGGCCTCGATAAAGAAAGGCTCGGTAAGGTAGTCGGTACCGACCTTCTCGAGCACGTAGTCTTCGATGCCCTTGGGATAGCAAAAATCCTCTTCGGAAAACTCGCCATCGTCGCCCTCGATGCGCAGGCGGAAGGTCACGTTGGCGTTGACCACGGCCTGGCGGCGCATGGTCTCGCGATACCAGTCGTGGGGAATGCTGATCGAGGTAAAGACCTCAAGATCGGGGCGCCACTTGATGGTGGTGCCGGTGCGGTTCTCGTCGCTGGGCTCAATCTCGAGTGCCTTCTTCTTGGCGCCGACAACCTTGCCCTTCTTAAAGTGCAGGGAGTACTTGTTGCCATCGCGCCAAACCGTGACGTCCATGTACTCGGAGGCGTACTGGGTCGCGCACGAGCCCAGGCCGTTGGTACCGAGCGAGAAGTCGTAGTCGCCGCCCTGGTTGTTATTGTATTTGCCGCCGGCGTAGAGCTCGCAAAAGACGAGCTCCCAGTTAAAGCGCTTCTCGGAGGGGTTCCAGTCGAGCGGGCAGCCACGGCCATTGTCCTCTACCTGGATAGAGCCATCGCGAAAGGCGGTAAGGGTGATGAGCTTGCCGTAGCCCTGGCGCGCCTCGTCAACGGCGTTGGACAGGATCTCGAAGGCAGCATGCGCGCAGCCGTCGAGTCCGTCCGAGCCAAAGATGACGGCGGGGCGCAGGCGTACGCGCTCCTCGTCCTTGAGCTGGCGGATACTGTCGTTACCATAGTTTGCGGTGTTTTTTGCCATACTCGCTCTCTCGGTGCTCCTTTGCTGCGTTTAAGTCATATAGATAGTCAAGGTAGCATAGCCCAGCCCACAGACGATTCCACCCAACACGAAATCCATCGAACAATAGTTCGAACTTAGGCTGAAAAGAGCTCACTCGGACAAAACCGAGTCGGTTTTGTCCGAGTAAGTTTGAAGACGGCCGAATGTGTCTTGCTGCGTTTGCGGTTGGATACGTTGTCGAAGACGTGTCGTGCGGATTGTTGGCGAAAAGACGGCGTGCCAAGCTCGAGGCAGAACTCGACTCCACTGACGATATCTAATGCGATATGGGCTGGCTCTGGGTATCCAGAACCAGCCCATTTGATGTTCGATGAGCCGAGTCGGCGTCTCTCACAAAGGTAACTGGGAGCTAGCGAGGCCTATCCGAATTGACCTCATTGGCGGTGTCTTTTTCGAGCGCCGTGCGGCGGGCGCTGTAGGCGACGAGGCCGGCGCCTGCCGCGGCGAGTGCTGCTGCGGCTGCCGTAAGGGGAGCGTTGACATCGCCCGTGCCAGCGAGCGCGCCCGCTTTTCCGGAGCGTTTGTTATTGCTGTGGTCCTTGCCACTGCCGGAGCTGCTTCCGCCGGAGCCGCCGCCCTCGTCGGTACCGCCGCCACTCGAGCCGCCATCGTCGTCTGCTGTCATCGGGGCGTCGTGAAGTCCTGTCGTATCCGCGCTGTCGTATACGCCGACCTGAACTTCTGAGCGTTCGCATGCCGCGTCGGGCACATGAAGCTCGTGCAGTACGGCACCCAGCGCTGAGTTTGCGCCCGGTCGAATTTCCTCGAGCGTTACGGGATCGAGCGCCACCAGATTACGCGCCTTCGCATATAGCGTTACGCGTTTGCCCACCTCGTCGCTCCAACTCTCGGGGATGGCGAAGCTCATGCGGAACTGTGCCGTGCAACCCGGTGCCAGCACGGCGTTGCCACTGTCGGCTACCAGCGGGTGCGTTGCAAAATGTGCGCCCAGCGTCTCGAGCGTGTACTTCACGTGTGTCATGTCGTTGGCCGAAGCGTCCTCGGCAAGCTCTGGATCGTAGATCGATGCCATGCGTGCGTTCACTCCGAACCCGATGGATGCGCTGGAGAACGGCTGACTGGAGCCCTCTCGGTACAGATCGATCGTGCCGGCGGTCAGCAAGGTGTTGCCGTCGTTTCGCACCGTGACCATGAAGGATTCGCCTGCTGCTCCGGGCACCACCGCGCCCGAGGTAGCGACTGCGCCCGTCGGAGTGGCACACGCCACCAAGGGCACTTCGATGCCGTGTAGTTCTGCCTCGCTCTTCTCCGCGCTCACAATGTGCGTGGCGAGCGCGGAGAGCATGCTCCCCGACGTCAAAAATGTCGTTATCTGATCGACGGGATGGTCCAGCTCGCACATCACGAACGGCTCCGTGAACAGATCGCCTGCCAAGGTGCTGGCGAAGATGCGGAAGTGCTTGCCCATCACTGCTACCGGGTTGCCTTCTTCGTCGTAGGTTTGTCCCACCTTGCCATCGGTGTTCTCTACATAGAGCACGCACCTGCCGTTGTTGCTTACGCTGAACGATGCCGGGCCGCAGCCTGCGGCACCCACGGGCTGCGTTGCAAATACCGATGCGCCTCGCGTCCAAGTAATATGCTGCAGTTGCTCGTTGACGGTAGCCAAAAAGCTCGTGTGCTGCGGCCACGGCACCGCGTGGGGTACTGTGGCATCTGGCGACATAACGCCCCAGCCCGCAATGGACTGGCCGATCACGGCGTACGATGCACAGCCACAACCGCCTGCGGTCTCGTATGCAACGGGCACCACCATTTTGCCGTTGATATTCTCGGGCGCGCCGAGCTCGATGCTCGACGGTGCCTGCGGAAAGCGGAGAACTTGGCGGAACGTCAGGCTGTCGCCCGAAACGTCCGACCACAGGGTAAAGCACTCCAGCGCAACCTCGGCCTCGCTGCCGAGCGCCTTTTCTGCGGTGGTTCCGCGGCGGTGGAGGTAGGCGCCCGACAGGCGCCCGTTGACAAGTGTCTTGCCCACCGTGATGCGTGGGCACTGCAGGCAATGGTAGCCATCCTCCTGAAGGCGGCCGCGCGAGATGCTGCGCCACGACGTGTGCGATACCACGCGAACTCCGTCGTTGCTTATGCACAGGCGCACAACGGACAGTATGCCGGTTGTGCTTGCCATATCGAAAAGGGTGTCGTCGCCGGCGGGGCGCTCGCCCGAGACCAGCAGCACGTAGGCGTCCTGGTTTCCTCTTCCGTCCGTATATTCCACTACGTCGAAGTCGTAATCGTATATGCTGTCGCGCTCCACGTCGCCCTCGCCAAACCCAAGGGGAAAGTCCACAGGCGTGGGAGCGGACCACGTTCCGTTTGCCTTTGTGTGTACCACCAGGCGCGAGCGACCATTGTCGCCGTAGCGCACCGAGGCGATACGGAACAGGCATTCTACGCCGGCAATCATTGCCAGCTTCATGTGGGCTTCGCTGAGCACGCCAGCAAACAGCACGTTGTCGCTCGAGGGCTTGATGCCGCCACGCTCGTCCTCCGACACGCCGGCAGAATCGGCGTTCGGGTCGGCAACGGTGTTCGTTGCCTGACCGATGTAGGTGTACTCATACATCGGCGCGGCGTTTTCGTCGTTCTCTATCAGTGCATGGACGAAATGCTCGATCTGTCCCGTGTCGTCGCTTTCTGCATCCGCCTCGAGCTCAATGCGCGTGACCGCTTGATCCCAATCGCGCACGACAGGCGCGGCGTTTACGGCAGTGGCCTTAACCTCGGCGCGTGCGAGCAGTTCGGCGTTGGTGACGATGGTGGCCGATGCGATAAATTGCGGCACACCACCCGCCTCGGCGTTGCCGGCCGAGCCGAAGCAGGCATCCAGCGTATAAGGCGTATCTCCATCCAATGCGAGCTCAGAGCGCTGGAGCACATACTGGCTGCCATTGTTCACCGACATATTCCACGAATCGAGGAGTGTGGGCCACGACCCCGACCAAGCCTTGGTGGTCCACTTGAACATTACGAACTGGAGTATCACATCGACATCGACGTCTGCACCTACGCGCAGTCGCGGAAGCTGGTGTCCATCTGCCTTCTCGTACCCAATGAACAGCGTGAGGGATGCGGCGCCGCGCACGGCAGACGAAGCGACGCCTGCAACGCCGGCGCCAAAGGTGACGGCGAGCCCGATCTGGATGGTGAACGAGCCCGACGTGTTTGAATAGTCGAGCGAAATGTTTTTAAAAAACGCCGCGCCGCTGCCGTGCGTGTGGGCACCCACGGCGAGCGCCAGCTTCGCCAGCACCCAGGGGTTGACGTTTAGGAAAAACGGCACCGGTCCTAGGGTAAACTGCTCGGTCCAATTGAGGTCGGTTCTTACCTGGAAGAGGGCCTTAATATTGCCGTATGCGGGGTCGTTGTTGTTACCCCAGGTTTTGCCCACCCAATCGTAGGCGAGCGAGCCGTACAGCTGTGTGGCGATATCCATCGTGAACAGCGGCGTGCAATGGTGGCGAAGGAGCTTGGTGTTTCTTGGATCGGTGCCCGAACCGGCACTCATGCTTTTGTACTGATTCCACTTCCCCTCCATCTCGTCGAGGTAGCGGTTTGCCTGCTTGGCGCCCGACTCACGCGGTGACTTCTTCCAGTACTCCGGATCCGGATTGCCCGAATCGTTCATATAGCTGGCTGGTTTGTATCCTCCGCCAAACAGCACGTATCCAGCAAACGAGAAATCGAAGAGGATCGGAAATGTGGGCATCCAGCACGTGAACTTATTGCCGCCGATGCCGGGAAACGCCGCGGGGAAATCAAACGGAGTGATCTCTTGGTCCATGGTGGTGGGGACGATAGTGGTCGAGCCCGATTCTGCCTTTGCCGCCGGCGCAGTGACAACGGCCATGGGGGAGGAGAGCGTGTAGGTTTTGCCCTGGTAGTCGAGGACAAAGCGCAGCTTGCATCCTTCTTCCAGAAGGCTCGATGCCACGTCGAGGAACTTGTCTTCGAGCGTGAACGTCGCCAGATTATCCGCGCCCGATGCGCTGGCCTTGACTTGGCCAATCTGCGTGACGGTTTCGGATGAGCTGCCCGCAGCGGGCATCACTTTATTGATATGCAACGTTGCCTGCCCGCCCTGCGGCAGATGGGCCTGCACGGTAAAAGCGTGCGTGTCGGGCTGATCGTTTGCTGCTTCGTCCGCTGGCAATGCCATGAACGTGGCTTCAGCGTACTGGATGTCCCATTCGTCGAATGTGAGCTGGCGGAAGTACGGCTCGCCGTCGGAAAGCGGACGCGTGGGCGCGGTTATGGCGGTGCCGCCCTGGATACGCGCAAGGGGAATCTCGACATCACGGTAGCCCGCCATGCTAATGGAGATGCCGCCGTTAAAGTCGTACGCGTCGAGAAGCGTTGCCTCGTCCGCGTAGCCTTCCGAAAGAGGGGCGATCTCAAAGATGGCTGTGCCTTCTTCATCGGTAGTGGCGGTGAGCTGCTTGCCTGCGGCATAGCGCGATGTGAGCGTGACCTGGGCACCTGTGATGGGCGTATTCTTGTTGGCGACGTCGACCACGACCACACCAAACATGGTGCGCGAGAGAACGAGCACCCTGAAGGGGTCTTTTTCGTCGGCATAGGCTTCGGTGGGCGCGATCGGCAATATGAAGGCGTTTGCGCTTCCCGGCACGCGCGGCAACATAATGCTCGCCAGCGAGGACGCTCCGGCAACAAGTAGCGAACGGCGATCAAGCATCTTTGGCTCCCATCCCGCAGGTATCGGTGGAAATAATCCAATTTTGCGAGAAGGTGCCCCGTGGCGGTAGTGCCGTTCGATGGCCAAAATGTCCAATTTGAGTGCGCGAAAGCGTCAGGCCCCCGGAGCGCTTTCAATACGCCGGGCAGTTTGGCCGCTAGCGCAACATGTGGGCAATCAGCTCGGCGCGAGTTCCGATACCAAGCTTGGCATACACTCCTGATAGGCGGTTTTTAACGGTGCCCGGCGATACTCCCATGTGGCGTGCGATTTCGGCGTTGGTCCATCCGCGGCAGGCGAGCATGGCCATGGTGAACTCCGTGGTCGTTAAATCGTCGGCCACGTCCTCGCCCGAATCGGGGTTGTGGATGCGCCGCCAGCCGTAGCTGAATCGATACGTAATCTCGATGATGTGTGCGAAATCGTCGGGGTATTGCGATTTTAGGCACGCCTCGATGAGCCCCTGCAAAAGGCCGTGGTGCTCGCCAATGAGCTCGATAAGGTCGTCGGGGCGCGCAATGTTCCAAGCAGCTCCGAAGTGTGCCTTTGCGGCATCGACGTCCTTGAGGCTCATGCATGCCATGGAAGCTGCCAGGTGCAGGAACAGCTCCGAGATGGGATAGCTTCCCTGTTTCATGATCAGGGCATTTTCCACCATGCCCAGGCTGCGGCCATATTCGCCGCGCAGATACAAGGCGTGCGCCATCACATAGCTGGCGAACAGGCGCAGGCCTTCGGGCAGATGCGCCGCAAGCGGATAAAACTCTTCGGCGGAATACGGGGAAGGCAAGTGCAGCAGGACGCTCGCGGCCGAGGCGAACAGGATGTGCATGGCGTGGACGGCAGGCGATTCCTTGTCGGCTGGCGTATCGAGGATGCCAGCAAGGCACCGGCGGGCATCGGCGATACGGTTGAGCGACAGACTGGCGTATCCGCAGATAAAGCATGCGGAATAGCGCAGTGCGGGGTCGGTGGCGTCAAGATAGGGGCGCGCTGTCTTGGCAGCGAGGGTGGCCTGTCCGCGAAAGTACAGCGCTTCTGCCGTGGCAATGGCGCGCGAATCGGGGTCGGAAATGCCTGCAACCGCAGCGTCAATCTGCCCCGGCACAAAAGCGGTGCACATCAACGGCATGGGAACGCATGGGTAGCCATCGCAGTCCATCTTCCATCTCCCAACAGCTGGCAACAATAGCAGCAATTGTACTCCTGTTGCTCGGGACCCCTTTCGTTTTACTGTTCGGTTAACGCTGCGGATCGTTTTGGAAGGCTTACGAGCATGGTGGTCCCGTTCTCGGAACTTGCTTCGACCTCTACCGTGCCACCGTGAAGTGCTGCAATCTCCCAAACAAGCGCTAGCCCGAGCCCTGCGCCGCCATATGCCCTGCTGCGGGATGTGTCTAGACGAAAGAACGGCTGGAAGATGCTCTCACGGTACTGCTTGGGTATTCCCGGGCCCTGGTCCTCGACTCGCAGGAACACATGGCTGTCGTTGTCGCAGATGGAGACGTTGACAGTCGAGCCGGTGCGGCTGTAACGGATGGCATTTTCGACCAGGTTAAACACCAGCCGATAGAGGAGCGTGTCGCTCCCGATTACTAAAGCGTCTCCAGCACAATTGAGGGCTATGCCCTTATTTTCGGCAAGTGGCGCAAGGTCGGTGAGGACCTCTTCGGATAAAGGACCAAGTTCCACATCGTCCTCGCAAGGGACGCTGCGGAGCTCACTCATCTCGAGCAATACCTTGGCCATTCGAGACATGCGCTCGGTTTGTTCTTGTAGCAGGCCGAGCAGCTCGGCTGTTTCGGGTTGCAAACCGGAGTGCTCGGAGATGAATAGTTCAATCTGTGCTTGCATAAGGGCGAGCGGGGTGCGCAGCTCGTGTGCGGCGTTGCCGGTAAACTGACGCTGTGCAGAGAACCCTTCGCCAAGACGGGCGATCATGTCGTTGAAAGAGGCGCTGCATCGTTGTAGCTCGGTGGGCACATCTTCACTGAGTCTGATTTCGCTTAGGTTGTCAGGCTGCACGCGCTCAACCTGGGCTGCAAAAGCTCGTAGCGGTTTGAGTGCACGGCCGCTCACAAAGTATGCCAGCACGCCGCCAAGGAGTGTGACTCCAGCCGTGATGTACCAAGCTGTCGTGCCAAAAGATTCCTGTGCGTCGTTTACGACGATCGTGACCTTGTCATCGGGGGTCGCTTTCGTTGGGTCGAACACCTGGGGCGAATCCGCGCCGGCAGCGTTAAAGGCCGAGATGTCACTGCCGATGGCATCCATATAGCGCATGCCCGTATAGCCGACCAGGCAGTTCGTCAGCACGCACGCCGCACACGTCAGCAGCGCCGTCATGATCGTTATGCGCCATTGCAGCGAAAGCCTTTTCATTCGCTATCCTCCATAACGTAGCCCTCTCCAATCCGATTGCGAATCGGGTCGTATCCCAAAGCGCTGCGCAACTTTTTTCGGAGCGACGAGATGTGAACGCGGGTTGCGTTGCTAAAGCTGTTCACGCTGCTATCCCAAACGTGCTCGATAAGCTCCTCTTGACTTATCGGACGCCCCTGATTAAGCATCAGGTATTCCAAGATTCCCGTTTCCTTGCGTGTAAGAGATAGAGCCTCTCTGTCCACGGAAGCGATGCGCGCCTTGGTGTCAAAGCGGAGCTTTCCGCAGGCTAAAACTATGTCGCTTTGTGTAAAGCGTCTGAGGGTAAGGCTGCGAATTCTTGCCGCAAGCTCGTCCAGATGAAACGGCTTGGTGAGGTAATCGTTGGCCCCGGCATCGAGTCCGGCGACTTTATCGGATACTTCGCCACGTGCGGACAGAATCAGTACCTTGGTCTCGCAGTCAGTTTTCCTAAGTTCCCTGAGTACGGTCATGCCGTCGATACGGGGAAGGTTGAGGTCGAGTACCACGAGGTCGAAGGCCTCAACGTCCAGTAGGTCGAGCGCCTCCTGTCCGTCGTGACAGCAGTCGACGCTGTACGCCAAGTTTCGCAAGCTGCGCGCGATTGCGTCACACAGCGCCTGCTCGTCCTCGACGATCAAAATACGCATAACAGTCTCCTTGCACATTTCAAATTGCGCTTAACACGGATTTTATAGCCGATATGGTCCAATGGTCGCGTAACGAAAGGAGTGGTCAGGTTGTTCAAAGCGGTAAAACCCGTGGTACAGGTCGCTTTGTTGATCGTCGGAATTGCCATGGTGTGCTTTGGCGTTATGCGTGGCGAGGCGGATGCCGTGCTGGCCAAGGCGATTAGGCTGTGCTTGGAGTGTATCGGAATTGGATAAAAGAGAAAACACTGCGTCGCATGTTTTGGCCCGATTTCGCGGATTCATTCAGGCGGCGGCAACACTTATTACCAACATTCACCTGCCAAACTTTGCCAAAGGCGGCATCTATCAGGGCGCGGGAAAAACGGTCTGCGTACCTGGACTTAATTGCTATTCGTGTCCCGCGGCATCGGGTGCGTGCCCCATCGGGTCGTTCCAGTCGGTGGTAGGTTCATCCAGGTTCAACTTTTCTTACTATGTTACCGGTACGCTCATTTTGCTCGGCGTGCTGCTGGGACGCTTTGTATGCGGCTTTCTGTGCCCGTTTGGCTGGCTTCAGGAGCTGCTTCACAAGATTCCCGGCAAAAAGTTCTCCACGAAAAAGATTAAGCCGCTCACGTACATCAAGTACGTCGTGCTGCTGTTTGCCGTGGTACTGCTGCCCGTCTTGGTGGTTAACGACGTGGGCATGGGCGACCCGTTCTTTTGCAAATACGTCTGTCCGCAGGGCGTGCTCGAGGGCGCCATTCCTCTGGCCATTGCCAATGCTGGCATTCGATCTGCGTTGGGACATCTCTTTACTTGGAAACTTGTCGTTCTCATTGCCGTGGTAGTGCTGAGCGTTTTGTTCTACCGCCCCTTCTGCAAATGGATTTGTCCACTCGGCGCATTCTATGCGCTCATGAATAGGGTGTCCTTGTTGGGGATTCAGGTTGACGCGTGCAAATGCGTCTCGTGCGGCAAGTGTTCAAGGGTTTGTCAGATGGACGTTGATGTGGTCCGCGCGCCCAATCATGCCGAATGCATCCGGTGCGGAAAGTGCATCGGGGCCTGTCCCGTCGATGCCATCAGCTATCGCTACGGCCTGGATGTGTCGGCGGAAAAGCTCCCCTTGACCGCCGATAAAAAGTAAACAAGCTTCGACAAAACGGAGGAATGACCATGAAGCTTTCTAAAATTGCGGCCCTGTTTATGGTGCCGGTGCTGGCCTTGTGTCTTGTGGCGTGTTCGTCACCCGGTGGCAATGCGAGCGAATCTGCGAGCTCCGATCCTAAGATCGCAGAACTCACTGCGCAGAAGCCGGCCAATGCCGACGAGGCCGCCGAGCTGTATGCGAAGCTCATGCAGAAGGAGAACGAGATCTTTTCGAGTGATAACGCGCTGTGGGAAAAGGTATTCAATGCGGCAAATAAAGACTCGGCAATGATTGAGGACGGCAGCAATTACGGCGATTTCCTGCTCAAGACCATCGACGGTGCCAAGGATGAGTTCACGGCGGATGAGCTTAAGACGCTCAAGGCCGGTGCACAGCAGATCAAGGAGATCGAAGACAAGCTCGAGAGCTTGGAGAAGGAGTTCCCCGGCTGTGGAAGCACGCCGAGCGCAGGCGAGAGCGTCGACGCTTCGACCGCTGGCATGACGGCCGGCGCCAATGCTTCGAGCGAGGCGACGAAGTTCCCCAGCTTTACGGGCAAGGACCTGGATGGCAACGACGTGAGCAGCGACGAGCTGTTCTCTAAGAACAAGGTCACCGTCATGAACTTCTGGTTCACCACTTGCAAGCCGTGCGTGGGCGAGCTGGGCGATCTTGAGAAACTGAATCAGGAGCTTGCCGAGAGGGGCGGCCAGGTCGTGGGCGTCAATTCCTTTACGCTCGATGGCAACAAGGGCGAGATTGCAGATGCCAAGGACGTGCTGAGCAAGAAGGGCGTGACATATAAGAACATCTGGTTCAAGTCGGATAGCGAGGCCGGCAAGTTTACGTCAAATCTGTTCTCGTTCCCGACGACGTATGTCATCGATCAGAATGGCAACATCGTAGGGGAGCCCATCGTGGGCGCCATCAGCTCCGCTGAGCAGCGCGCAGCGCTCGACAAGCTTATCGACCAGGCGATTGCGAATAGCGAGCAGTAGAAAACGCGTAAAGCATGGCGATGATCGTGCACCGCTGTGCGGAGTAGTCTGCTGCCTTTCAAGATAATCTCCACCATTTAGAGGTCCCGCTCGGGACCTCTTCTTTTGGACGTCGTCCCGTTCGTTTTTTGATGCGGTTCCCTACATTCCTCACTAGCGCCGGTAAAAAATGGGGATAGAGTAGGACAAACGCGTCGAATACGAACGGCGGGGGAGAGCGGGCGAGTGCGCCCGCGTGGGAGAGGTTGCCGTCCATGTTGGAGCTCAAAGGTATTTGCAAAAGGTACGTTACGCAGTCGTTTACGCAGGTGGCGCTCGACAACGTAAGCCTGTCTTTTCGCGATAACGAGTTCGTGGCCATTCTGGGTCCCTCGGGCTCGGGCAAAACTACGATGCTCAACGTTATCGGTGGGCTCGATCATTTCGATTCCGGTGACTTGCTGATCGACGGCATATCGACCAAGGACTTTCACGATCGCGATTGGGATGCCTACCGCAACAACCGCATCGGCTTTGTGTTCCAGAGTTATAACCTCATTCCGCATCAGACCATTTTGGAAAACGTGGAGCTGGCGCTCACGCTCACGGGCGTGGGGCATGCCGAGCGCCGTCAGCGTGCGCGCGAGGCGTTGGAGAAAGTCGGCCTGGGCGAGCACGTTAACAAGCGCCCGGGTCAGCTTTCGGGCGGACAGATGCAGCGCGTGGCCATCGCCCGCGCCCTGATTAATGATCCCGAGATTGTGCTGGCAGACGAGCCGACCGGCGCTTTGGATTCAACGACATCCGTACAGGTCATGGACCTGCTCAAGGATGTGGCGCGCGACCGCCTGGTCATCATGGTCACGCACAATCCCGAGCTGGCGTACCAATATGCCACGCGCATCGTCAATCTGGCGGACGGCAAGATCACCGACGATTCCGACCCCTTCGATGTTGCCAAGGCCGCGCGTCGCGAGGCAAAGCCTACGCGCAAAACCTCGATGAGCTTTGTGACGGCGCTGGGGCTTTCTGCCCGAAACCTCATGACCAAGAAGGGCCGCACGGCCATGACTGCCTTTGCGGGCTCGATTGGCATTATCGGTATCGCGGCGATTCTGGCGCTGTCCAACGGCGTAAACGGCTACATCAAAAAGGTCGAGGAGGATACGCTCTCGAGCTACCCGCTCACCATTTCCAAGCAGGATTACGACCTGTCGTCCATGATGGGCGGTCAGGGGGCCACGGGCGACGATACGTCCAAGAGCGAGGATTCGTCCGACGACAGTGCCGGCGGTAAGGCTCAGGGAACCGATAAGATTCCCGTGGTTACGGCCGTAAAGGATATGTTTGCGAGCGTTAAGTCTAACGACATGACGAGCTTTAAGGCATGGCTTGACGACGGTGGCGACGGTATTGACAAAGAAGTCAATGCTATCCAGTACGGCTACGGTGTATCGCCGGTTGTCTATCGTGCCGGCAAGGGCGACGAGAAGCCCGTCCGGCTTGTTCCCAACGCTATGACCGAGGCCATGAGCGGAGGCGCAAGTTCGGCGGCAACGGTGAGCATGGAATCCATGGGAACCTCGGTCTTTAACGAGATGATTGACGACCAGAGCCTGCTCGACAGCCAGTACGATGTCGTCGTCGGTCATTGGCCCACGTCTGCCAACGAAGCCGTGATGGTGCTTTCGAGCCGCGGTACGGTGGGCGACTACACGCTCTATAGCATCGGCGCGCTGGATATCGATGAGCTCAACGACCTGGTTAACAGTGCTATGACGGCCGACGGTGGGGTCAAAGCACCCGAGACCGGTACCGACTTTACCTACGACGATGCGCTGTCCACGACGTTTAAGGTGCTGTCGCCGGCCGATGCCTATCGCAAAAACGAAGAGACCGGCATGTGGGCTGACATGTCTGGCGACGCCGACTTTATGGCCGCCAAGGTTGCCGACGGTATCGACGTGCGCATTGTGGGCGTGGTGCGACCTAACGAGACGGCCAATGCGAGTGCATTGTCTCCGGGCATTGCCTATACACATGCGCTGACTCGCCGGCTTATGGAGCGCGCCGCCGATTCGCAGATTGTGCAAGAGCAGCTTGCGCATCCCGAGACGGATGTCTTTACGGGCAAGTCTTTCGATGAACTGCAGGGCGAGGCCAAGCAAGGCGTGGATCTGGGCAGCATGTTCAGTGTGGACGAGGCGGCGCTCAAGAGCGCGTTCTCGTTCGATGCGTCTGCGCTCTCGGGTGTTGCCGGCGGTATGGACCTGTCGGGTCTTGATTTGTCCGGGCTGGATATTGACCTTTCGGGCGTTGGTAGGGACATCGACTTTGGCGACATCATGGCCAAAGCGCCAACCCCAGATTTCTCGGGCGTCTTTGACGGTCTGGAACTCACGCCCGAGCAAATGCAGCAGGTGGGAACGCTTGCCAACCAGCTGTTTGAGGGCTTTTTGCAGTCTGATCAGTTTAAGGCGCTGACACCCGATGATCTTAAGGACGCGTCAAAGCTTGCCGCCGCGTTCTCGACGTATCTTGAGAGTGATACGGCAGCCCAGCAATACCTGGCTCAGCTCAAGGCACTCGGTGGCGATGCCCTGGCCGAGCGCCTGCAGCGGGCGATGACCGACTATGTGCAAAAGCAGCTGGCTCCGTATCTGCAGCAGGCTATGGATCAGATGATGAAGTCGATCAGCGATCAGATTGCGGCGACGGTGTCAGCTCAGCTCAAGGCAGGCGCAGCAGGGCTCATGGGCCAGATGGCGACGCGGATGTCGTCGAGTTTTGCTAGCTTGGCGAGCGCCATGCGCGTGGATGCGAGTGCCTTTGCTCATGCCATTCACTTCAACATGGACGCCGAGGACCTGAGCTCGCTCATGATGAGCTATGCGAAGGCATCGAAACTCACCTACGACAACAACCTGACCACGCTGGGCTATGCAGACGAGGCAGACCCCATCTCGGTCAAGATTTTCCCGCGTGACTTTGAGGCTAAGGAGCGTGTGCTCGATCACATCGATGCGTACAACAAGCAGGTCAAAGCCGTCGGCCACGATGAGCAGGCGATCTCGTACACCGACTACATGGGTATCATCATGGGCTCGGTGACCGACATCGTGAACACCATCAGCTTGGTGCTCATCGCATTCGTGAGTATCAGCCTGGTGGTGAGCTCCATCATGATCGGCATCATCACCTACATCAGCGTGCTGGAACGCAAAAAGGAGATTGGCATCCTGCGTGCGATCGGTGCGTCGAAGCGTAACGTGGCCAACGTATTCAATGCCGAGACCTTTATCGAGGGCCTCATTGCCGGCGTCTTCGCCATCGTCGTCGTGGTGGCTGTGAGCTTTCCGGTTAATGCCTGGGCGCTTACTGCCAAACAGGTACCCAATCTGATGAGCCTGCCCGTGCAGGATGCGCTGGTGCTCATTGCGATTTCTGTGTTGCTAACGGTCGTTGCCGGCCTGCTGCCCGCTCGCAGCGCGTCCAAAAAGGACCCCGTGGAGGCCCTGCGCTCCGAATAGCGTGGCAAAGGAACGGTCCTTTGTCGCATTGAGCGGCTTGTGAATTCGAGGTCTAATACTTTTCCGAGAAGTGAACGAGTGAAAATAGACCCCCGAAGCATCGGCGCTTTTGTGATGCAATTTCCTGCGGTTTTGCCAGTCAAATCCTGCGGTTTTGGCGCCAGAAAATGTCGATGCTTCAGGGGTCCAAAAACGGTCGTTCACTTCTCGGAAAAGTATTAGACCTCGAGATATAGACGATGTTCGCGAGCGGCAATTAGATCGAAAGCCTTTAGTTCTTCTTTGCAGAGAGCATGAGCCTAATTTCCGGATGGGTGTATTCGTCGAATTCTTCTGCGGCCTCGGTGTCAAAGGTGTAGTACGACTTGATAGATTCGTCCTCCGTCTTGATGCTGATTTCTTCATATAGGGAGCCAGCTAAAAATGTCTGTTTAAATTCATCCGACAGGCTGCATGGCGTGAGGAGGCCCGGTGTGGCAACGGAAATGTCCAACCCGTTGAGCGGGGCGCAGAGCGTCGCGATATCCTGCTCGGCGCGGGCGAGGTTGTCTGCGAGGCTTGCCTCGGGGTCGATCTGACTGACGTAATCGACGTCCGTGAGCATGCCGTCTGCATCAAAAGAAAGGTAGACATAGGCAGCTTGAGCGCCAAGGTCATTGTCGCGCAGATAGCCGATAATGCGGTAGCCGTAGTCGTGATACGACTCGTATGGGTCGTCTGCCGCGACGCGTTCGCACACGGGCTCCAAGGCATCTTGCGCGATGGCGAGCTGCTCGGCGGCTGCAGCCTTTCTTGCCTGAAGCTCGTTATTTCCCTGGACAAACTGCGGGATGTAGACGCCAAGCAGCACAATGGCGGGCACTGCGATGAGCACGATAATCTGTTTCTTGGCGCTCGGAATCACAACGCCGTATGCGGCCGCCATGGCCTCGGCATTGCTCGAGGTTTCGGCCAGCACGTCTGCCGCCGTGGCGACTGCCCCTACGGCGCCGGCGACCTCCGCGGCGCCGCCCAGGTTGCGCGCGAGATCGTTATCACTGTTCTTGAGCAGGTGGCCGGCAGCTTGCGTGGCGAGCACACCGGCGACCTCCGCGGAGCGGTCTTTGTTGGTCTGGGCCACCGCAAGCCTGCCCTGCAGCTCCTTCCACTGTTTGCCCTGCATTCCAAAGCGCGGCGCAAGAGCGCAATAGCAAAAGATGGCGAGTTCGATTGCGGTGAGTGCGATGGCGGTATATATGCCCGCGGGTTGGAATTCCTTTTGATGGAACGCGATATCGTTGATCATTTGGAGCGGCAACATCAATAGGCATGCTACGAACGACATGACGAGTGCGGTCGCTGCGATTTTGGGGTATGTGCAGTACCGCTGGATGCGTTTCTTTTCTTGCTCGGTGAGCTGCTGCATGGGGCCTCGACTCTCATCGTTTTTCGGGGGCGATGCGCACACGCTCTTGAGTATAGATGAGTGGAGGATGTCTGTTGTTCATACATGGCGGTCAACAGCGTGCTGTTGGTGCTCGCTTGATCGTGGGCGCCATTCACCTTCGTTGCACAGCGACGACTGGTTGGCTGGTTGGCGTCAAGTAACCGCCTCCGCCTTGTGGGCCGCCTCAAGGACAAGGCATAATGCATGTGACAAAGGGGCAGTCCCTTTGCCGCATTGATCTGAGAGTAGATGTTGATGATTCTATCGTTGGCCCCCATGGAGGGGATTACCGGGCATGTGTTCCGTCGCGTGCATGCGGAGTGCTTCGGCGCACTCGATTGCTATTACACGCCGTTTTTGCCGCCGCCGCGGGTGGGCAACCGCTTTGGCGGCAAGGCGTTTAAGGAGATCGATCCTGCCAATAACCAGGGGCTTAACGTAGTGCCTCAGCTGATGTCCAAGAACGCGGACGAGTTTGTGTGGGCGGCACAGGTGCTCGCCGACATGGGCTATCGCGAGGTCAATCTCAACTTGGGTTGCCCCTCGGGGACGGTTGTCGCCAAGGGCAAGGGCTCGGGTTTCTTGCGTAATCTCGACGAACTTGAGGTGTTCTTGAGCGACGTGTGCGAACGCTCGCCGTTGCCGGTATCGGTCAAGACCAGGCTGGGGCTGGAGAGCGATGACGAGTATGAGCGCGTGCTCGATCTGTATTGCCGCATACCGTTGGCAGAGCTGATCGTGCACCCGCGCGTGCAAAAGGACCGCTATACGGGCACGCCGCGCAAGGAGTTCTATGGCGAAACGCTGGAGCGCGCGCCGTTTCCGGTCGCCTATAACGGTGACATTTTTGATCTTGAGGATATGGACGCGCTGGTTGAGGCCTATCCCGGTACACGCCATGTGATGCTGGGGCGTGGCTTGCTTGCGAACCCCGCGCTGGCTCGTATGGTCAAGGGCGGTCCCGCTGCCACGGCAGCCGAACTGCAGCGTTTCCACGACACGCTGTTTGCGGCCTATGCAGAAGAGATTGGCGGCAATGCGGTCTTCCGCATGAAGGAGTGGTGGTTCTACGCCAAGTGCGCTTTCGCTGATCCCGCTACCGTCCACAAGATCGTACGCAAGACCAAAAAGGTCGACGAATACCGCGCTGCCGTCGAGCGCGTCTTTCGTGAACAGCCGCTTGCACCCACAGCTCGCTTCCACGGCTAACTAGTCATCGGGGGCGTTCTTTAACGACTGGTCATTTAAGGACGTCCCCAACGACTATGTAGCAAAAACATGTACACCAGCATCCAAAGATGTCGAAAAATGTCGACTTTGGATGCTGGTGTACATGTTTGGGTCCGACGGGGGAGCGGGCCTAGGCAATCAGTGCATCAAGTGTAATGAGCTCTCTGAGCCGCTCCGTGCGTGTTTGCCCATGGCGTTTGGCTTTTTCGTCAAACGCCTCAAGAATCGATTCGCCCACACGTGCCGACAAGACAGCGCTCGGCTCATCAGAGATCGGCGGCCTTCCCAGCTTAACGGTGCGGCCTTTCGGCCACTCATCTTTTTCGTAGGCTTCCGCGGCTTTCTTCAACTCTCCGGGAGCAAACCCCATCATCTTTTCGAGCTGCTTAGCATCCATGGCGCCTCCTATCGATCGACATAATGTCGAGCGCCGGTTCTCGGATTCTCTTTTTGTATACAATTTTGTAGACAAAAATACAAGCAGTTCATCGGGCTAATTAGCTTGTTTTGACCTGCCTGTTCGATAGGAAATGAGCATTGACGGCTTCGATACTCCTTTGCTTTTCAGCTTGGAATTTGGATGCTCATTGAACTTCCGGAGGGGAGCCCTTTATTAAGCTATTGAGATTCTGGGCAGGAGCTCTCACTGGTCTTCGGTAATGGGGCCAGCTTAATTCGCGACACAGTGTGTCGCGAATGGGAGTAGTCGTTAGGTGTCCTTCAATGGCTACTCATATAAGAACGTTCAAGTGTCGGATTTTGTCATTTAGTGTCGCTCTCAGCGACTATTCTGGAGGGTCGTGGTCAAAAAAGGGCAAATATGAGTACTGTTGCCATTATGGTTGCATTTATTTGCTATAAATTGTAGTTCCTGATGAGATTTGTTCCCATTAAGAGCTACTTTTATTGAACATATGAGGAGAAATAACGTCGTCTGCGGACGAGTGGAACGTTGAATAGTTCCTGAAGTGATCAAAATCGCTGCTACTAAACAGGTAGCAGTACTCATATTTGCCCTTTTTTGACCACAGCCCTCTCGGAAACCTTTCCAGAGGCGTCAAACAGCCATAATCCAAAGGTCTCCTCAAACAATTAGCCGGCCAAGAGCGTCCATGACTACCAAAAAGCTGTACGCCAGCATCCAAAGATGTCGAAAAATGTCGACTTTGGATGCTGGTGTACATGTTTGGGTCGTATGGGTTGGGGCCCTGGACGGACAGAGCGTGCGTACTAGAGCAGGTTTTCCTGTACCCATGCGATGATGTCGCTTGACTCGTAGAGCGGCTTGCCGTCGATGAACAAGCAGGGAACCTGGCGTTTTCCGCCGACGGCGATGAGTGTCTGCTCGGCTTCGGTATCGGTCGAGATATTGCGTTCGGGAATGGTCACGCTGCTATCGGCCAAAAAGCGCTTGACCTTTATGCAATACGGGCAGCCGGTCATAACGTAGAGCACGAGCTCGTGATCAGTAGTCATAGGTCTCCAATCGGTTGCGGTTTTGATTGAAATACCCAAAGCCGCCGCGGTCTATGCGCACGTCAACGACGACTCGATGGCCTGGACCAGAAACGCCGTGGCTCCGGTGCCGCAGGGCTTGTCGTAGTAGTCAACAAAGCGCTGGTCGGCAAGATAGCCGTGGGCGAGGCCCAGGTACGCCTCGTCTTGGGGCTCGCATCCCCAGTTGAGAGCAATCCATCGACGGTGCATTGTAACCAGTTTTTGAGCTTCGTTGCTCTCTGGGTCGCCAATGCCCATGGCAATCGAGAGCTGGCCCAAAATGGCGCGTTCAAGTTCCTTCATGTCGTTCCATGTCTGAGGATCCATATCCAGTAACGTTTCGTTTGCTGCATCGATAGCCTCATTGCCATAGCGAGCTCGAGCCTCGGCGCCGTAGCATTCCTCGTTTTCCTGCACGGTGCGCCAGCGCTCCAGTTGCGGCAGGACGGCGCCCATGAGCGAGACGGCTTCGTCAAGCGACATGCCGGTGTTTTGCGCCAGGCGCGGGGCACAGTCCTCGATCATCGCCTCCATGGTGGTGGCGTAGGTGTACTTGCCGTGGTCGTAGCACCACTTGCAGTAATGGTCGGTCGTGGCGCCCGTGGCATCGGTGCCGCAGTCGTCGGGCGTGAGTATCATGCCGCAGCTCTGACAATAGTGCTCGGGCATTTCGAGCAGGTGAGACAGGGGCTCGCCGGTTACGGCGGCAATGAGCTTCATCATGTCGATGCCCGGTGTGACCTCGCCGCGCTCCCAACGGCTGATGGCCTGGCGTGTGACGAAGAGCTTGGCGGCGAGCTGCTCTTGGGTAAGGTGATGGGCGCGGCGGACAGCGATGAGCTTTTCTGCAAAGGCCATAGCGGCTCCTTTCTGCTGGTTGATGGCTTAAGCATACGCGGTGACAGGCGCCCTTCCAAGCAACCGTTGGTTGCACGACGGGGGACCGCGGCGAAGAATTGCGCGTAACGCCCCATGCCCCCATGCCGTACAATGACCGGCATGGAACCTATCGCACACATACATACCGACCTGCCGCAGAAGTTCGGCATCCCGCGCAACAGCTTTTTGGCGCCCCATCTGCAGGGACGCATCGTTTTTGAGCCGGAATTTGCCTCCAATGCAGCGGTTGAGGGTCTGGACTCCTTCTCTCACCTGTGGCTGCTGTGGCGCTTCGAAAACGGAACGCCCGGCGGCACGGTTAAGGACATAGCTACCGATGCCAAGACGCAGGACAGGTCCGGCACCAACGTCAAGTGGTCGAAAACCGTGCGTCCGCCGCGTCTGGGTGGAGCCGAGCGCGTGGGCGTATTTGCCACGCGCAGTCCGTTTCGCCCTAATCCCATCGGTCTTACCTGCGTCAAGCTCGATCGTGTCGAGCTCACCGACGATGGTCCGATCATCCATGTGCTGGGGGCCGACCTGCGCGACGGTACGCCCATCTACGACATTAAGCCCTACATTCCATTTGCCGACTGTCACCCGGATGCGACCGGCGGTTGGATTGAGGATGCTCCGTGGCAAACGCTCGATGTTGAGTTTCCACAAGCGCTGCAGGATATGGTCCCGCCCGCAAAGCTCCCCGGCCTGGTCGAGGTCCTTCGCCAAGATCCGCGCCGCGCGGGCAGCAAGCACGAGCCAAACCGCGTCTATCATCTGGCCTTCGCCGGGCTCGACATATCTTTTTCGGTCGATAAAACCCAGTTAACCGTAGTCGCCGTCAACGACGCGCGAGACTAACCAGCCATTCGCCCGCACCCGTCAAATTAAGCGCCAAACCCCGCGCCAAAACCGCCCACGCTGGTGGACAATAACGCCTACCAAAACAATCAACTTTGCACGGGAGCTTAGCATGAAATACGACTTTAGCTCGCTTATCGACCGCCACGGCATGGACGCCATCGCCGTTGACTCTTGGGGCGAGATCCCCGGTATGGCGCCGAACGCACCCGACGAGGGCTTCGATCGCATTCCCATGTGGGTGGCCGACATGAACTTTGCCACGGTGCCCACGGTCCAGGAACACATCATTCAGCGTGTCCAGCACCCCATGTTTGGCTATTTCAATCCGCGTCCCGAGTACTTCGACCGCATCATCGAATGGCAGAGCCGCCGTAATGGCGTCGAGGGTCTGCGCCCTGAACATATCGGCTACGAAAACGGCGTGCTGGGCGGTGTCGTGTCGACGCTGCGCGCGTATGTCCAGCCAGGCGATGCGGTGCTGGTCCACAGCCCTACCTACATCGGCTTTACCAAGTCCATCGAAGCCGCGGGCTATCGTATTGTCCACAGCCCGCTTAAGCTCGATGACCAGGGCGTGTGGCGCATGGACTTTGAGGACATGGAGCGCAAACTCGCCCAAAACCACATCCATGCCGCGGTGTTCTGCTCGCCGCACAATCCCTGCGGCCGCGTATGGGAGCGCGACGAGATCGAGCGCGCCATGGACATCTATCGCCAGCACGATTGCGTGGTGATCTCGGACGAGATTTGGTCCGATATCATCCTGCCGGGGCACAAGCATATCCCGACGCAGTCGGTGAGCGAGGATGCCCGCATGCGCACGGTTGCCCTCTACGCGCCCAGCAAGACGTTCAACCTGGCGGGTCTGGTCGGCAGCTATCACATCATCTATAACGAGACGCTGCGCGACCGCGTGTGCGCCGTGTCCAACAAGACCCACTACAACGAGATGAACGTCATCTCCATGCATGCGCTTATCGGTGCCTACCAGCAGCAGGGCTACGAGTGGCTCGATGAGCTCAATGAGGTCATCGAGGGCAACGTCGACTACTTCTGCAATTACGTGGACAAGCATTTTGCGGGCGTGTCCTATTCGCGTCCGCAGGGCACGTACATGGTGTTCCTGGACTGCACAGCGTGGTGCCGCGAGCATGGCCGCGATATTCAGTGGCTGCTCGACGAGGGCGCTCGTGTGGGCGTGGGGTATCAGGACGGCCGCCCGTTCCACGGGCCCTGCCACATTCGCGTGAATCTGGCACTGCCCCTTTCGCGGGTAAAGGAGGCGTGTGAGCGCCTGGACCGCTACGTTTTTGGGGTATAGGGGGCGCTCGATTCGAGTGCTGCCCCATGCGCCCACGCCGTCAAAATGCGTGGGCGCATGGGGCGCAGAGGGTAGCGAGCGCGTTTTTCGCATTCGCTACTTTTCATGAATCTGCTTGCCGCAAAGATGCTCAATCGAAATCTCGTAGAGTTGGACGCCCTTGATGTCTTTGGCGATTTCTTCCTCGACTTCTTCGGCAGAAGGGTAGTACTTAAGCGCGAGCTGGCGGACTTTGTCCTCGATAAACGCGGGCGCTTCATCTACCAGGCGACAACGACCAAAGACAACGGTACTCATAACGTAGGGAGCCCAGTCGTCGTCCTTGTACCACTCGTTGCCGTAAACGGTAAAGCAGATCTTGTCATCGCGCTTGAGTGCGTCGACCTTGTGGCCAGCCTTGGCGCCATGGAAATAAATCTTGTCGTGCTCGGCGTCGAAGAAGTAGTTGACGGGAATGGCGTACGGGTAGCCATCGTCGCCGTTGACGGCAAAGACGCCGCGCTTGCAGGTGGCGAGCAACTCGCGCGCTTCCTCGTCGGTGATGGCGCGTTTCTTTCGACGTAAGGGCCTAAACATCGTTGGTTTCCTTTCTGGTCGTGCATGGTGGTTGAGCACAAACTATAGCGAAACGGATCCGTATTTCTTGATGCGGGCGAGCATGTTTTTGAGCTTGTTAAAGTCGAGCGGCTTGGGCAGGTGAGCGTTCATGCCGGCATCGTGTGCCGCCTGGGCATCCTCGGCAAAGGCGTTGGCGGTGAGCGCGATGATGGGGATATCGGCCGCATCGGCCTTCTCGCTCAGACGAATCGCGCGGGTTGCCTCGTAGCCGTCCATGCCCGGCATCATGATGTCCATTAGAATCGCATCGAAGCTACCCGCGGGACGGCCAACGTATAGGTCGACCGTTTCGTTGCCGTCGGCGGTGCGAGTTACGACGATGCCCTCGCTTTCGAGCAGAGCCTGGGCAATCTCGGCATTGAGCTCGTTATCTTCTGCCAAAAGGACGTTCATGCCGGCAAGCGAGCAGCTGTTTGCCTGGCCGTCCGCACGTTCCCTTGCCTGAGGGTTCTTGTCGATATCGAGCGGAATCTGGACGTTGAACGTACTCCCCGCGCCAACCTCACTCGAAATCTCAATCGTGCCGCCCATCAGGTCAATAAGTGACTTGACGATTGGCATGCCCATGCCGGTTCCCTGGAACTTGCTGCGCGCATCGTCACCTTCCTGGGCAAACGGCTCATAGATATGCTTTAAAAACTCGGGAGCCATGCCAATGCCGGTATCCGAAACGCTAAAGCAAAAGAGCGCGCGCCCATCATCGAGTGGCTTGGTCTGTGAGCTAAAGGTGACGGAGCCGCCGCGCTTGTTGTACTTAATGCTGTTGTCTAGCAAGTTGATTATGATCCGTCGGATATGGGTGGGACTGCCGATCATGTATGGCCCCGTAGCGTACGGCAGGCTATTGTCCTGCAATGTGATGCCGTTACCGGACGCGCGGAGCTTGCACAGCACCAGCGCATCGTCACAGAGCTCTTTGAGGTTAAAAGGAGCATGTTCCAGTGTTAGCTTGCGGTCTTCGATTTTGCCCATCTCGAGGATATCGTTGATCAGCGAGAGCAGGTGATTGGCGGCAACACGCGCCTTGGCGCGGCTTTCGCGGGCGACTTGCATATCGCCGTCTTTCAATTCCTCAATTTCGATAAGACCCAGGATGCCGTTGAGCGGCGTGCGGATGTCGTGACTCATGCGCGTGAGGAATGCTGTCTTAGCGGCGTTGGCGGCATCGGCTTTCTGCTGTTCTTTCTGCGCGCGGTGAAGCGACCAGACAAGGATGACGATGCCGGTGAGCAAAATGCAGATGACGACTGCCGAAATGACGATGCGGTTGCGGTAGAGAAGTCGGAACGCATCCGATTCTTGCGCCGAGTACGATGTGGGGGAATAACTGCTTGCAGAGAGCGATTCGCCGGCATTGACGATGCCCTTATTGATAATTCCCAACAGCTCGGGCTTGCCGCGCGAAATTAAACACGATAGTTGCGCCGTGTTGGTGAGTTCCTGCGTTTCGAAATCCTCGATGCCATAGGTGTCGCGGATGGTTTCCAAGCGCGTGCTGGGGACAATGATGCAACTTGCCTCCCCCTTATTGAGGGCTTTGAGCGCCTCGCCGCCATTTGGATATTCGGTTATCGTTGCGTCGGGGAAGAGGCTCTCGAGCTCAAGACGGTTGACGATCGCGCTCTGCGTGCAAGCGATTTTCTTAAGGTCGCGGTTCAGGTTATTGCTGCTGTGAATGGCGGTCAGGGAAACCGTTCCCATCGGGTTTGACTGCACGACCCCTTTCTGTTCGGCAAGCCAGTAGTCGCGAAACAGAGGTAGGGCGACATCGATAGTTCCGTTGGAAAGGGCTTTGACCATTTGCTTGTTATTTGAGATCGCGACTGTTTTAACCGTAATGCCAAACTTGTCGCGCAACGTCGTTGCAAGCGAGGCGAGCGACCCTTCCATCTCGCCGTCGTCATTTTGCGTGCAGTAGGGAAGTTGGTTTTTAAGATAGCCAATCGTGATGGTGTTGCCGTTTGCTTTGAGCCAGGAGGTCTCGGTGCCGGTGAGCGATGATGAGCCGCTGTTTTGGGCCGAGTAGCTCGATTTGACTTCGTCGTTATAGCGCGGGTTGACGCGGGCGATTGCCGTCATGGCGGCATTGATGTCATTCATCAAATCGGGGCGGCTTTTGGGAACGGCAAAATAGTAGTCGCTCGAGCCTACGTAGAACATGGGCGAGGCATCGGGCGACGAAATGGTGTCGTTCATGATGACGGCGTCGACCTCGCCGTCTGCAAGCGCCTCAAAGAGGGCGCCACCGGTGTTGATTTCTTTATAGGTACAGGTGATGCCTTCGTTGGCGAGCCACTGCTGGCCGACGAAGGTTTGCATAGCGCCGGGGTTGTAGCCGATGGTAAGGCCTTGGAGCGCTTGGGGGTCACCCTTGGCCAGGTCGTCGCGATCGGGCCTGGCGTAGATGTAGTAGCGCTCGGTGCCCTCGGGATTCGAGGAAAAGAGCAACTTTTGGGCGCGTTCCTCGGAGTAGGAGATGTTGGGCATCAGGTCGATTTCGCCCGCCTCGAGCTTGTCCATGAGCTCGGTGAAGGTGCCACTGACGTATTCGTATTGCCAGCCGGGCGTGTAGTACGAAAGCGTCTGGAGGTATTCGTAACCCCAGCCCGAGAGGCGTTCGCCCGGCGTGCCTTCCTGGAAACCCCTGTTGCTGACGAGCCAGCCAACGCGGACCGTTTTGACCTGCTGATCAGAGTCGCCGGCATAGACGGGGGCGGGCATGGCGCCGCCCAGCACGGTAAGTGCGGTAAGCACGATGACCAGGGCACGATATATAGTTGAACGAAGGACAGCGGCAGTTCTCACATGCAATCCTAACGAATCGAGACATTACCGCATAAGGATACCAGCTCAGGTGCCCCGTTCGCCCACAGATATAGTCATCGGGGACGTTCTTAAACGACTAGTCATTGGGGACGTTCTTGAATGACTAGTCGTTTAAGAACGTCCCCGATGACTAGTTCCGTTTGCGGGGGAGGCGTGGGACAATATCGAGCAAATGTGAATGATTGTCCGCGGAAGGGGTCGCGATGAAAAAGCTGAGGACACTTGCCGATGTGTTGCATCAGGCTGGCTTTGCCCACATAACGGGCGTGTTTCTTGTCTTTTTCCTGCTCTGCTCAACGGCCGTCTGGCTGTCCGAGCCCACGACCCTCACCTTTGGCGACGGGCTCTGGTTTAGCTTTGAGACCGTGTCGACCATCGGTTTTGGCGATATTCCGGCCGAGACGCCGGTTGCCCGCGCCATCACCGTCATCTTGAGCGTCATCAGCATCTTCTACATCGCCATGCTCACGGGTGTTGCGGTGAGCTACTGCAACACGCTCATCAAGCTGCGCCAAAAGGACACCATGGCACGCTTTATGGACGACTTGGAGCATTTGGAAGAGCTCGACCGCGACGAGCTCGCCGACCTGTCGCGTCGCGTGCGCGAGTACCGTCGCCGGCAACGTTAGGGCTAGCGCATCGCGCAACAAGGGGGATTGCATATGAATATCACGGTGTACCTGGGCGCGAGCGTCGGCAACGATCCGGCGTTTCTGCCTGCGGTGCAGGAGCTCGGCACATGGATTGGCGCTCATGGTCACGCGCTGGTGTACGGCGGATCCAGGTCGGGCCTGATGGGCGCGCTTGCCGATAGCGTGCTCGATGCCGGCGGCCACGTGACGGGTGTGGAGCCGAGCTTTTTTATCGAGGCGGAGTTCCAGCACGACGGCATCGACGACCTTATCGTGACGAGCGATATGGCCGAGCGCAAGGCGAAGATGATCGAGCTTGGTGACGCGTTTATCGCCTTTCCGGGTGGCACGGGTACGCTCGAGGAGATTGCCGAGGTTATGTCTGCCGTGTCGTTGGGGCACCTCAACGCGCCGTGCATCTTGTACAACCTGGACGGTTACTACAATGACCTGAAGGCACTGCTCGAGCATATGATCGACAAGGGCCTATCGAGCCTGCAGCGCCAACAGGGAATTTATTTTGCCGACAACCTGCAAAAGATCGCATCGATCATCGACGGCTAGGCAACGGGCTCGCATGCGCGCGACACCCAATAGTGCCATTTGCAGCGCAGATGGTTGGCGCGTTCAGGCCACGTCCGCTCTACAATAAGACGTATTTCTGTCGACTTTGACTACGGGAGGGCCCGATGGATAAGCTTGCCAAACCTAAAAACCGCGCGCTGTTTTTGGTCAGCGTTGCCGTGACCGGCGCGTTCGCAGGTGCCGCAGTCTGGCTGTTCTTTTTTGCGATGGAGCACGGCATCGACTATCTGTGGACCGAGATCCCGCACATGTTGGGCGCCGCTTCGCCCGAGCTCGCGAGCGGCCCGTTCGGCTTTTTGCCGTATCCGTTTTTCGTCTGCCTGCTGGGCGGTCTGCTCATCGGTCTGTACGAAAAGCTGACCGGCACCAAGACCGACGACCTCAACCAGGTGATGGCCAAGGTCAAGCAAGACGGGCGCTACCCGTACGACAATCTGGGCAAGCTTTCGCTCGCGGCATTGCTGCCGCTGCTGTTTGGCGGAAGTATTGGACCGGAGGCCGGCCTGACCGGCGTTATCGCGGGTCTGTGCAGCTGGGTCGGCGACCGCATGCGCCGCTTTGGCGCCGAGTTTAGGGAGCTCACGTTGTTGGGTACCCAGGCCGCGCTGACGGCGCTCTTTACCGCGCCCGTCTTTGGCTTTGTGGCCCCGCTCGCCGGCAGCGCCGATGGCGATGAGGATTCCACGTCTGACGAGATCACCATTAAGCTCCCCAAGGCGCAGAAGACTGTGGTCTACGGCATCGCGATCGCGGGTGGTTTGGGAACCTATCTGCTGCTCGGCCAGCTTATGGGCGGCGGCATGGGCATGCCCAGGTTCGAGGCTGCCGAGGTGGGCAACCTCGAGCTCGCATGGCTTATCCCCCTGTCGCTGATCGGCACGGTCTGCGGTTGGCTGTACTTTGTCTCGGAGCACGCGAGCGAGGCGCTGGCCCATGCCATAGGGGAGCGCCCCGTCGTCAAGGCCATGCTGGCTGGCCTGGCGCTCGCCATCTGCGGAACGGTTCTGCCCTACACCATGTTTGCCGGCGAGACGCAGGCCGATGTCCTCATGGAAACCTACCTGACCATCCCCGCCGGTGTGCTTATCGCGACCGGTCTGGTCAAGGCTATGCTGACTCCCGCCCTCATCAACATGGGTTGGCGCGGAGGCCACTTCTTCCCGGTTATCTTCTCGGGCGTAAGCCTGGGCTACGGCCTTGCCATCCTCACCGGCGCCGATCCGGTCTTTTGCGTTGCCGTCTGCACGGCCTCGACGATGGGCGCCGTCATGCGCCAGCCCGTCATGGTCGTGGGCCTGCTGCTCATGTGCTTCCCGCTCAAGGGCATCGTCTGCATGATCATCGCCGCCGTCATCGCCGCCGGCATTCCGTTGCCCAAGTCACTGCGCAAGTAGCGCGGCTTTATCGCGGCACAATGCTCGGAGGATAAGAAATGATTCTGTACTTTAGCGCGACGGGAAACAGCGAGCATGTGGCGCGCCGTGTTGCAGCGGCAACGGGCGATAAGGTCATGTCGATTGAGCGCTTTGATGCCGAGTCCCTTCGTCTTGCCTTGGCGGGAGGGCCCTGTCAGCTTGGATTTGTTGCCCCGGTGTATGCCTGGGGCTTGCCGACGCCAATGATAGAGTTTTTAAAGACTGCCGACCTGTCGATTGCCGCTGGCGCAAAGGACGGCGGGCGACCTTATACGTTCTATGTCTCGACGTACGGTTCGACGACCGGCCAATCGGCGAAGTTTGCCCGCGATTTGCTGCGCGAGCGTGGGCTCGAGCTGGACGCGGCGATGAGCGTCAAGATGCCCGATACCTGGACGCCTGTTTTCGACCTGTCAGATCCTCAAAAGGTCGAGAGCATCAACAAGGCTGCCGAGGCGCAGATTGATGCCGTGGTCGAAGCGGTACGGGCGCGGCGTACGGGCAACATGATGCGCCATCGCGTGCCCCTGTTTGCATCGTGCGCATATCACGCGTTTGGGCTGCCGCGCATGCAACGGC
>UQWV01000012.1 GCA_900544845.1 uncultured Collinsella sp.
AAAAAACCCACCGCCCCCCCCCTTATCGTAATTGGGTTCCCCCCAACCTTTAATTTTGGGGGTTTAAAACAGGGTTTTTGGGGTCTTTAAATGTAAAAAAATTTTCTTTTTTCCCCCGCAACTTAGGAGGGGATGGGGTTAGCTGCGGGGTTGGTGGCGGAGTTTGTCGATGGTGGAGTCAGTGCTTCGGCTGTGGGCTTCGGCGGCGCGGTCGCGAGCGTCGGCTGCGGTTTGGCGCTTTCGGCGGTAATCGATCATGCCTTGGATGATGGGCTTACCAAAGCTCACGACATCATCGTTGTAGATGGCGGTTCGGGCTGCGAGGAGGCAGTCGGTAAAGTCCATATGGGTCTTGCCAAAAAGTTTGACGGCAAGGGCGACAACGGTGGGCTCGTCGACCATGACGTCATCGAGCAGCCTTTTCATGGCCGCAGCAATCTCAACGCGGGGAACCTTATAGACGTCGCGCAGCGTGACCACGACGCGCGTGATGATTTCGGGATAGACACGAGCGGTGCGCGTGGCGATGACCTTGGCGGCGCGCGGTGACAGGACTTCGTCGTCGTCAAGCAGGTAGCGTAGGATGACGGTCTCGTCGATGATGGTGCTACTCATGGATATCTACTTCCTCGGGACCCAAAATCGAATCGTCGCTTTCTGTGGCAAGGTACTCAATCCAGGCATTGCGCTCCTCGGAGCGGCGATTGGGGTCTCCATATGCTTTGAGCGATCCATAGGCGGCGGTGCCGTCCTTTGAGCGCACGGCGACCGGCTGAAAGGGAAGCTTGCGCATCAAAATGCTCTGCGCGACAAAAAGGCGAACGGCCTCGGCAAGCGATGTGCCCATGGCGTCGTAGAGATGCTCGGCATGCTGTTTGTCCTCTTCGCGAATGCGCACCTGCAGGATGGCTCGTTTTTGAGTCGATGACATCACTGGCCCCCTTAATGAGCGTGCAATATAGTCGGTCAAATGCGGTATATACCGACATCTTAGAATCTTATAACCATTACTTTATTTCACTCAAGTAAATAATCATTAATACGAATACAAACGTAGTACATCCAAAATGAGAGCGCGTAAAAATCTCAGAGGTGTACGCATGTAATACACTCACCTTTATAGCTTCTAGAGAATAATTCCAACCTGCCAAAACCCCTGCAATACACCCGTATTGCAGGGCCTATGCTCAAGTTTGCCACCTGCAACTGCGTATATTTAGCCTGTATATCGTTGGAGGAACTCTATCGAAGTGCCTGTTTCGCCGCATGCGCTTCGATACGCCGATGCTGGACCACGGGCGGTCCGGGGCAACGTCGACAGGGTCTCTCCGGCATGGGATTCAGGAGGGAGTGAACAACATGGGCAATAAACGAGTCGTGGCTGATTCTTCACGCTGCATTGGGTGCCAAACCTGTATGGCGGCGTGCATCGAGGCACACGATATTCCCGGCAACATCGCCGCACCTCGCTTGCGCGTAACGCGCACCTACGAGATTTCCGCGCCGGTGGCATGTCACCACTGCGAGGACGCTCCGTGCGCCAAGGCCTGCCCTACGGGCGCCTTGTTCTTTGATCCAAAGAACCATCGCATCGGCGTCAACGAGGACAACTGCATCGGTTGCAAGAGCTGCGTCATGGCATGCCCCTTTGGCGCCGTGAGCGTGGCGACCACGCAGGTCCCCGTCTTGATGGGCGACGTGCGCGTGGGTTCGCAGACTAAGAGCTTCGTGCTCAAGTGCGACCTGTGCGTGGACCGTCCCGGCGGTCCGGCGTGTGCCGAGGCGTGTCCGACCAAGGGCCTCACCCTGGTAGACGAGGAGCGTCTGGCAGAACTGACTGCCGAGCGTGCCCGCGCCACCATCGAAAACGAGGCGTAAGCGTCGGGCGACAGGCCCAATGATTGTCAAATAAGTACCGAGTATTCGGTAGCAGAGAAAGGAAGGAGGGTGTCATGGAGAAGCATAAAGTGATCTGCCCGTACTGCGGCGCCGGTTGCCAGTTTAACCTCTTGGTCCAAAACGGCCAGGTTGTGGGTACCGAACCGCTCAACGGCATCACCAATCAGGGCGAGCTGTGCCTTAAGGGCATGAGCGGCTACGACTTCATCAACGACACCAAGATCTTGACTCCTCGCGTACTGCACCCGATGATCCGCCGCACCAAGGGCGCGGATCTTGAGCGCGTAAGCTGGGACGAGGCACTGGATTTCACCGCATCTAAGATGCAGGCCATAATTGACGAATATGGTCCTAACGCTGTCATGACCACCGGCTCTTCGCGAGGCGGCGGCAATGAGGCGAACTACGTCATGCAGAAGTTTACGCGTGCGTGCATCGGCACCCACAGCGTGGACAACTGCGCCCGTACTTGACACGGCCCTACTGTCCTCGGTCTGATGGACACGGTTGGTTCAGGTTGCATGTCATGCTCCATCCCCGGTATGGAGGATGCGGGCTGCATTTTCCTCTTCGGCTATAACCCTGCCGATTCGCACCCCATCGTCGCAAGGCGTATCGTGCGAGCCAAAGAAAAGGGTTGCAAGATCATCGTCGCCGACCCGCGCCATATCGAAACCGCGCGTATCGCCGATCTCTACCTTCCGATCAAGAACGGTTGCAATGTTGCGTTCCTCAACGCCTTTGCCAACTGTCTGGTCAACGATGGCCTCTACGACAAGGAATTCGTCGCCGAGCACACGAACGGCTTTGACGAGTGGTGGGAGACCATCAAGAACTACACTCCCGAATCCGTACAGGACATCACGGGTGTCGAGCCCGCGTTGATCCACCAAGCTGCCGAGATGTACGCCACGGCGAAGCCCTCTGCCATCATTGGCTGGGGCATGGGCGTATGCCAGCAGAAGCAGAACCTGAAGACGGTGCACACCATCGCCTCCATCGCCTGCGTTGCCGGCCAGATCGGCAAACCCAATTCCGGTCTCGCGCCCGTGCGTGGCCAGAATAACGTCCAGGGCTCCTGCGATATGGGCATGCTGCCCAACCTGTACCCTGGCTACCAGAAGGTCACCGACCCGGCAGTGCGTGCCAAGTTTGCCAAGGCTTGGGGCGTACCCGAGGAAAAGCTCCCGCTCGAGGAGGGCTACAAGCTCACCGACCTGGGCCACCTGGTCGACGAGGGCAAGGTGCACTGCTTCTACAACTACGGCGAGGACCCGGTGCAGACCGAGCCCGATTCGGCCGGCATGCGCAAGACGCTCTCCGAGCTGGATCTGTTCATTTGCCAGGACATCTTTATGACGCAGACGACCATGCTCGCCGACGTCATCCTGCCCGCTACCTCTTGGGGCGAGCACGAGGGTGTCTTTACCGCATCCGACCGTAGCTTCCAGCACTTTGACGCGGCTGTTCCGCCCAAGGGCGAGTGCCGCCACGACTGGGAGATCTTCGCGGACCTGTCCACGCGTATGGGCTATCCCATGCACTACGACAACACCGAGCAGATCTGGAACGAGTGCATTAGCCTGTGCCCCAACTTTGTGGGCGCGACCTACGAGAAGATGGCTCCCGAGGGCGGTTACGCCCAGTGGCCGGTCAAGAGCACCGATGTGAACGACCACGGTACGCCCGACATGTTCGCTGGTGGCAAGTTCACCACCAAGGACGGCCGCGCCAACCTGATGGCGCACGACTGGGAGGCGCCCTCCGAGCTTCCCGACGATGAGTACCCGCTCATTCTGTGCACCGTCCGCGAGGTCGGCCACTACAGCTGCCGCTCGATGACCGGCAACTGCAAGACGCTGGCGCTGCTCGCCGACGAGCCCGGCTTTGTCCGCATGAATCCCGCGGACGCCGATGCGCGCGGCATCAAGAATGGCGACATCGTCTCGATTCACAGCCGCCGCGGCCAGGTATACAGCCGCGCCGACGTGAGCGATCGCATCAACAAGGGCACGGTCTACATGACCTACCAGTGGTGGATCGGCAAGTGCAACGAGCTGACCATGCACAAGGTCGACCCGGTCTCGCATACGCCCGAGGACAAGTTCTCCGCCTGCCAGGTCGACGCTATCGCCGACCAGGTTTGGGCAGAGGGCGAGGTGGAGCGTCAGTACACCGAGCTCAAGCAGGCTCTGGTGGACGCCGCCGCTCCCCAGGACGTTGAGCCCGGTGCCGCCAAGTTCGACGACGAGACGCACGTGAATCAAATCGTGTAGTCCCGTTCTCGTTGGCTTTTTGGGCCGGGCGTCCCGTACGTTCGGGAGCCCGGCCCGTTATTTTGAAAGGAAGTGGGGATGAACCGCTTCATCGACATCAACCCGGAGAGGTGCATCGGCTGCGGAACATGCCAGTCCGCCTGTGCCGACGCCCACCGGATGCAGGGTCTTCAGGATACGCCGCGCCTGGCGCTCGTGAAGACCGGCGGTATTTCGGCCGCCCTTGCCTGCCACCATTGCGAGGGTGCCCCCTGCGCCGAGGTTTGCCCGGTGAATGCCATCGAGCACGATGGCGACCGCATCCACGTCAAGGAGCAGGAGTGCATCGGGTGCAGGCTGTGCGCCATCGCGTGCCCCTTCGGAGCCATCCATCCCGATGGCACATCTATCGCCGGTGTCGCAGGCATGTGCGACCCGACGCCTTCGTATCCTAAGTCCCTGAGCAGCCTGCTTACGTGGGCTCCTGGCCAGTACACCTGCGCTGTCAAGTGCGACCTGTGCGCCTTCGATCCGGACGGCCCGCATTGTGTGGCGGCGTGCCCCACCAAGGCACTGACCGTCATGGGCGGCGCGGCCGATCGCGAGCTCGACGAGGCCAAGCGCCTGCGCTCGATCGAAAACGGTCCCGTCGTCGACGTTACCGCTGTGGCCCAGGGCCTCTCCGAGAAAGCAGAAGGGAGCGTAAACAATGGATAGCATGACGCTGTTTATCGCATCGCTTGCCGTCTCGTGCATCGGTGCGCTCGCCTCGGTTCTGCTGATCAAGGCCGATAACGCCGCCAAGACCGCCGGCTGCCTTATCGGCGCCGTCGCCGCGGTGCTTTCGTTTGTGGCCGGTATCCAGGCCGTGCTGGGCGATGTCACGTCGGTCGACACCATCGTGTTCTTCCCGTTTGCCCATTTCCAGCTGCTGCTCAATCAGCTGTCCGGCCTGTTCGTGGCGCTCATCTCGGTGCTCGCGTTTGCCGGTTCGATCTACGGTCTCAACTACTTTGATGAGTACCCGGGCAAAAAGGGCCGCGCCGGCTTCTTCTTTAACACCTTCGTGGCGTCCATGATGCTCGTCATCACCGCCGACAACGTGTTTTGGTTCCTGGTCGCCTTTGAGCTCATGTCGCTGACCTCGTACTTCCTGGTCGTGATCGAGGAGAACGAGAACTCCATCCATGGCGGTTGGCTCTACTTTGTGATCGCGCACGTGGGCTTCGTGCTCATCATGGCGAGCTTCCTCACCATGACCAACTTCGCCGGCGGCTCGTTTGCCTTTGCGGATTTCCGCGCCACGCAGTTTAGCCCCGCGGTCGCATCCGTGTGCTTCGTGCTCGCCTTCTTTGGCTTTGGCGCCAAGGCCGGTATCATCCCGCTGCACGGCTGGCTGCCCAAGGCACATCCCGAGGCGCCGTCCAACGTGTCGGCCCTCATGTCCGGCGGCATGATCAAGATCGGTATCTTCGGCATCCTCAAGGTGGGCCTCGACCTGCTCTCTGCCTCGGGCGTTCAGGTCTGGTGGGGCCTTATGGTCATGGTCTTCGGTGCGATCTCGTCGGTCCTCGGCGTGGCCTTCGCCCTGCAGGAGCATGACATCAAGCGCCTGCTGGCCTATCACTCTGTCGAGAACATCGGCATCATTCTGCTCGGCGTCGGCGCCTCCATGGCCGCCATGGCGCTCAACTCTGTCGGCATCGCCGTCCTGGCCCTGATGGCCGCCCTCTACCACACGTTTAACCACGCGATGTTTAAGGGCGAGCTGTTCTTGGGCGCCGGTGCGCTGCTGTACTCCACGGGTACGCGCAATATGGAGAAGATGGGCGGCCTGTTCCGTCGTATGCCGGCAACGGCCATCTGTTTCCTCGTTGGCGCGCTTGCCATCTCGGCCATCCCGCCCTTCAACGGCTTTGTGTCCGAGTGGTTTACCTACCAGTCGCTGTTTAATGCCGCCATGCAGGGCGACAAGGCCGTCATGATCGTGGCCGTGTTCGCTGCCGTCGCGCTCGCCATTACCGGCGCGCTGGCTGTCACGTGCTTCGTCAAGGCCTATGGCGTCTCCTTTGCCTCCGCGCCCCGCTCCGAGGCCGCGGCTAATGCCAAGGAGGTTCCCGCCCCCATGGTGTTTGCGCAGGGCCTGCTCGCGGCCATCTGCGTCGTGCTGGGCATTGGCGCTCCCGTGATCGCGCCCGTGCTGGTCGATGTCGCCGCGTCCGTGCTGCATCCGTACGGTGGCGTGTTTGCCGCCGAGGGCATGGAGCTCATGAACCAGTACTCCGGCGCTGCCACCTCCACGCCCGCGATCGCCATTGCGCTCGTGGTGCTTGTCGGCCTTGCCTGCGGCTATCGCAAGCTCAAGACCGTCGGTAAGGTGCAGAAGTCTCAGCCGTGGGCATGCGGCTATGCTCCCAACGAGCATATGCCCGTCGTGGCCACGACCTTTGCCTCCGAGGTGTCCTGGTTTATGCAACCGCTCTACACGCTGCGTGACCGCTGCACGGCCGTCTGCTGGTCCATCGCGCACTTCTTCCAGAAGCTCACCGGTGTGGCCGAGGCTGTGGAGCCCGTACCCGACAAGGTTCTCGTCGATGCCCCGCATAAGGGTGTCGAGAAGCTCGCCGACCTCGCGACTAAGCTCGAGGGCGGCAACTACAGCATCTATATCTGCTACATCGTCGCGGCACTCGTGGTGTTCCTCGTGCTCGCCGTGCAAATGGGTTAAGGAGGGGAGAGCATGAACAACATCGTACTTGCCGTTCTGCAGGGCGTGGTCGTCATGGCCGTCGCGCCGTTCTTCTCCGGTCTCGGCCGCGTGATCCGCGCCAAGATGCACAACCGTCGCGGTCCCAGCATCATGCAGGACTACCGCGACCTGGCCAAGCTCTTTGCGCGCCCCGAGTCCCAGAGCGAGGACGCGAGCTTTGCGCTGCGCATTATGCCGCCGCTGTTCTTCGCCGTCGCCTTTATGCTCGCGATGGGTCTGCCGCTCTTTACGGCGCAAAGCCCCATCCCGGTCTTTGGTGACGCCATCACCATCATGTACAGCCTGGCGCTCGCCCGCTTCTTCTTCGCCCTCTGCGGTGTGGATTCGTCCAACGCCTACGCCGGTATCGGCGGCGTCCGCGAGCTGCTCATGAGCGTGCTCATCGAGCCGTCCATGCTGTTGGCGCTGTTTGCCGCCGCCCTGGTGTGCGGCTCCACCGACATCGCCACTATGGGTCAGCACATCATGACGGGCGCCATCGACGCGCCGGTCGCCGTGATCCTCGCCGGCATCGCCTTTGCGATTGCCTGCTACATGGAGCTCGGCAAGCTGCCGTTTGATCAGGCCGAGGCCGAGCAGGAGCTTCAGGAAGGTCCGCTCGCCGAGCTTTCCGGCCCGTCGCTCGCCATGGCCAAGCTTGCCATGTCCATGAAACAGGTCCTGGTCGTCGCTTGGTTCTGCGCGATCTTCGTCCCCTGGGGCGAGCCCGCGACCGTGGGCGCCGCCGCCGTTCTGGGCGCAGTCATCTTCCTGGTGAAGTGCCTGATCGACTTTGTCGTATGCGGCGTGATCGAGAACTCCTGCTCGCGCTCGCGTTTTAAGGTGCTCGGCAATCAGACCTGGGCCGTCGTGGGCATCGCCGTTCTGGCGTTTGTCTTCGTGGTCGTCGGCGTGTAGGAGAAGGGAGAAACAATGTCATTTGCAGTCAGTCTGTCCCTTCTCGGCTTGGTCGCTATCGCGGCCCCGATGGTGGCCTCGGTGCTCGTCGCCCTGTTCCCCCGTCCGTACGCCAAGTGGTTCAGCGTTTTGGGTGCCGCCGTCTCGACGGCCTGCACCATCGCCCTCGCCGCGAATTTCGCTGGCGCCGGCATGCCCGACACGCAGGTCCCCCTGATCTCGTTTGGGCAGACCCTCGTCATGGGATTCACCTTCGATCGCATGAGCACGCTGCTCGCGCCCGCCTTTGTGGGTATCGGCCTGCTTGTCGTGATCTACTCGATTCCGTATATGAGCGAGAACAACCGTGAGCATCCCGATGCGCCGCGTCGTCGCTTCTACGCGTACCTCGCGACCTTCATCGGCGCCATGGCCGGCCTCGTGTACAGCTCGACCCTTTTGGGCCAGCTCGTGTTCTTTGAGATCACGGGTGCGTGCTCTTGGGGCCTCATTAGCTACTACATGACGCCTACGGCCAAGAAGGCCGGCATGAAGGCCCTGATCATCACGCATATCGGTGCACTCGGTCTGTATCTGGGCGCCGCCATCGTGTTTGCCCACACCGGCACCTTCGCCATTACCGCGATTGCCGGCCTCGACGCCAAGCTCAAGGCTATCGTCCTTTTGCTCGTGCTGTTTGCGGCCTGGGCCAAGTCCGCACAGGTTCCCATGTACATGTGGCTGCCCTCGGCCATGGAGGCGCCGACGCCTGTTTCGGCCTACCTGCATGGTGCCTCGATGGTCAAGGTCGGCGTGTGCGTGTTCGCGCGCGCACTCGTCTCTGCCGGCGAGATTCCCGAGATCGTGGGCTGGGTCGCCATTATCGACGCCATGGTCACCATGCTCTTTGGTTTCCTGATGTACCTGCCGCAAAAGGATATGAAGCGCCTGCTGGCCTTCTCCACGATTGCCCAGCTCTCCTATGTGTTCTTTGGTCTGGGCCTTTCGGTCTTTGGCAGCCAGCTGGCTTTTGACGGTGCCGTGTGCCACATCTTTAACCATGCTTTCGCCAAGACCCTGTTCTTCCTGATCGCCGGTTCGTTCTCCTTTACGCTCGGCACGCGTATGCTGCCCAAGCTTCGCGGCATCGTAAAGAAGTACCCGATCTCGGGCGTGGGCTTTGGAGTCGCGGCGCTCGCCATTGCCGGCGTGCCGCCCATGAACACGTTCTTCTCGAAGTTCCAGATCATCGCCGGCGGCTTCTCTGTGGGTGCCGGCAATGTCGCGATCCTGGTGCTCGTGTGCATCATGGTTGCCGAGACCGTCGCCACCTTCGCCTGGTTCCTCAAGTGGATGGGCTATTGCCTGCCCGGCGAGCCGAGCGAAGAGGTCGCTGCGGGAGCCCCGCTTCCCCGCGCGATGGCGTTCGTGTTCATCGTGCTCATCATCATGGTCATCGTCAGCGGCCCGCTTTCGGCCAGCTGGATCGGTTAGGAGGTAGAACGACATGGGTTATTCGATCGTCAACATCCTTGGCGGCCTTCTGATCGTCACGTCCACCATGGTGGTCGTCTCCAAGAACATCAAGCACGCCATCCGCTGGTATGCGGTGCAGTCGCTGGTGCTCGTGGGACTGCTCGCTACGCTCGGTGCCACTACCGGTGCGCAGGAGCTGCTTATGTGGGCTGGATCCGCCTTTATCACCAAGGTTGTCCTGGTCCCTTATATCCTCAACCGCGCATACAAGAAGATGGGCGAACCGAGCGACGCATCGCTCAAGGCCGGCCTTAAGCCCGCGTGGGCCATCTGCATCATCGCCGTCGAGGTCGCGATTTGCTTTGCCGTCGTGACGCAGATCAGCCTGCCTACGGCCGAGGTCGCAACGCCCGCGCTCGCTATTAGCTTCGCTCACTTCTTTGTGGGCCTCACCTGCATCATCTCGCAGCGCAACATCATGAAGCAGATCTTTGGATACTGCCTTATGGAAAACGGCAGCCACGTGACGCTCGCGCTTTTGGCCCCCACCGCTCCCGAGATCATCGAGATCGGTATCGCCACCGACGCCATCTTTGCCGTCATCATCATGTCCATCGTCGTGCGTCGCATTTGGGACGACTCCCACTCGCTCGATGCGCGCGACCTGTCCGAGCTGAGGGGGTAGTCCATGGAAACGTTGATTCTCGCCCTGCTCGCGACTCCTTTGGTGTTCTCGCTGGTCATGGCGTTTTTGCCCAAGAACACGTCCTATAACGTGTTTGCCGGTCTCAACCTGGTCTCCGTCGCAGCCGTCCTGGTGCTGTCGATTATGACGGCCGGTGACGTACTTATGAGCGGCGACACCGCGAGCGCTCTTGGCCTGTGGTTTCACCTCGATTCGCTGGGCGCCATCTTTGTGCTGCTCATCGGCTTTATCGGTTTTCTTACGGGACTGTTCTCGCTGCCCTATGTAAAGGCCGATATCGAGGAGGGCTCCATGCCCGCCGAGCGCGCCAAGCAGTATTTTGCGCTGTTTAGCCTGTTTGTGTTCACCATGCTGCTCGCGTGCCTGTCCAACAACATGATCCTCACGTGGGCCGCTGTGGAGGCAACCACGCTTTCCACCGTGTTCCTCGTGGGTATCTACAAGAACAAGACGGCCCTCGAGGCTTCTTGGAAGTATGCGATGGTCTGCACCGCCGGCGTGGCCTTTGGCCTGTTCGGTACGCTGCTGATCTACGCCAACGCCGCCGACGTGATTCCCAACGCCCACGAGGCCGCATTCCTGTCGTGCGTGCTGCCGTATGCCGACCAGTTCGACCCGACGCTCATGCGCCTCGCCTTTGCGTTTATCGTGATCGGCTTTGGCACCAAGGCCGGCCTGTTCCCCATGCACACTTGGCTGCCCGATGCCCACTCCCAGGCCCCGAGCCCTGTCTCGGCCCTGCTCTCGGGCGTGCTGCTTAAGTGCGCCATGCTCGTGATCATGCGCTTCTACGGCTTTACCATCCAGGCCGTGGGCGCCGAGTATCCGCAACTTTTGCTGCTGATCGTCGGCACGCTGTCCATTTTGGTGGCGGCACTCTCGATGTTTCGCCAGGACGACCTCAAGCGCCGCTTTGCGTACTCGTCTGTGGAAAACGTGGGCGTTATCGCCCTGTGCCTGGGTATCGGTGGCCCGCTGGGTATCGCCGCAGCCCTGCTGCACTGCGTATTCCACGGCTTTACCAAGACGCTTGCCTTCTGCGTGTCCGGCAACATCCAGCACGCCTTTGGCACGCGTAGTCTGGCCAAGATCCAGGGCGTCGTCGAGGTTGCCCCCGCAACCGCCGCGCTCGCCGTTCTGGCGCTGCTCGGTCTTGGTGCCTTCCCGCCCTTTGGCATGTTTATCTCCGAGTTCCTGACTTTTGTCGCCGGTGTTACCGCCGGTCCCATGTGGCTGGTCGTCGTTGTCGCCCTCGGTCTTACCGTGGCCATCTCCGCGCTCACCCGCATCGCACTCAAGTCGGTATTCGGCCATGCGCCCCAGGGCATGGGCAAGCATGAGGCCCCGGCGCTCATGCTTATCCCCGAAATCATCCTGGCTGTCATGATCTTGTGGTTTGGCATCGCCACCCCGCTGCCCCTCGTGCATGGTGTGGAGACCGCGACCGGCATCGTGCTCGAGCAGAGCACCGAGGAACTTCACGCGACGCCGATGTACCGCGCTGTGTTCGGTACCGAGACCGCTCAGAGCGAGGTGGAGTAACGAATGATTGAAACTGAGAACAAGGTGTATGCCCGTCGCTGCGAGAGCCATGTCGAGGCCCTGCGCCGCGCCGTTCCGGGCTGCATCGAGAAGGTCGAGTGGCAGTGTGAGGACCAGCTGACGATTACCGTCAAGCAGGACAAGCTGCCCGAGGCCGTCCACTACCTGTACTACGAGCGCTATGGCTGGATTCCCGTGATCATCGGCAACGATGAGCGCAGCCTGTGCGGCCGTTACGCCGTGTACTACGTCATCTCCATGGAGGGGGAGGACCCCGGCTGGGTGACCGTCCGCGCCGAGGTCGATCCCGCCAAGATGACGTTCCCGTCCGTGACGCCGTTCGTCCCCGCCTGCGTGTGGGGCGAGCGCGAGCTGCGCGATATGTTCGGCCTGATCCCCGAGGGCCTGCCCGATCGTCGCCGCCTGGTGCTGCCCGACGATTGGCCCAGCGGCCTGTACCCGCTGCGCAAGGACTCCATGGACTACCGCTTCCGTCCCGCTCCCGCGAGCGACATGGAAAACTACGAGTTCTTGGCCGATACCAAGGGCAAGGAGACCACACTCGTCCCCATGGGCCCGTTGCACATTACCTCCGACGAGCCCGGCCACTTCCGCCTGTTCGTCGAGGGCGAGACGATCGTCGACGCCGACTACCGTCTGTTCTACGTGCACCGCGGCATGGAGAAGGTCGCCGAGACGCGCTTGAACTATGACGCCGTAACGTTCCTCGCCGACCGCATCTGCGGCATCTGCGGCTGCGCCCACTCGGTGGCCTATGCCGAGGCCGTCGAGCGCGCCCAGGGCATCCATGTCCCGCCGCGCGCCCAGTACATCCGCGCCATCATGCTTGAGGTCGAGCGCCTGCACTCGCATCTGCTCAACATTGGCCTGGCGTCGCACTACACGGGCTTCGACTCCGGCTTCCAGCAGTTCTTCCGCGTCCGCGAGAAGTCCATGGATCTGGCCGAGAAGCTCTCCGGTCACCGCAAGACCTACGGCCTCAACGTGATCGGCGGCGTGCGTCGCGACATTTTGGCCGAGCAGAAGATTTCCACGCTCACGACCATTCACCAGCTGCGCTCCGAGGTTCAGGAGCTCGTCGACGTCTTGCTCTCCACGCCCAACTTCATTGAGCGTACGAGTGGCATCGGCATTCTGGACCGCAAGATCGCTCGCGACTTCTCGCCGGTCGGCCCGCTCATGCGTGGCTCGGGCTATGCCCGCGACGTGCGCTTCGACCATCCCTTCGACGGCTACGCCGATCCGGACGTTCAAAAGATGCGCGCTGCCACGGCCGACACCTGCGATGCCTTCGGCCGTACCGCCGTTCGCATCCAGGAGGTCTACGATTCGATCGACATGATCGAGACCATGCTCGAGAACTGCCCGTCGGGCCCCATCCTCACTACGGATTGGGAGTACACCCCGCACAAGTACGCCATCGGTGCCACCGAGGCGCCGCGCGGCGAGGATGTGCACTGGGCCATGCTCGGCAACAACCAGAAGTGCTACCGCTGGCGCGCCAAGGCCGCCACGTACAGCAACTGGCCGGTCCTGCGCTACATGTTCCGCGGCAACACCGTGGGCGACGCGGCGCTGATCGTCGGCTCGCTCGACCCGTGCTACTCCTGCACCGACCGTGTGACGGTGACCGATGTCGCCGCCAAGCGCGATCACGTGCTCGACAAGGAGCAGTTCGAGAACGTCTGGCGCGACAAGTCGCCGCTTGCGGGCGAGGGCACCATGGCCGCTCCGCTCGATGAGGAGGCGCTCTAATATGCTGAAGCTTTGGAAGGTTAACGCCAAGGCCGGCGACGCGACGGTCAAGTACCCGTTTGCGCCGTTCCCCACCAACAAGGATATGCGCGGCAAGCCCGAGCACAATGCCGAGCTCTGCATAGCCTGCGGTGCCTGCGGCGTGGCATGCCCGGCCGATGCCATTCGCATGGACACCGACCTTGCGGCCGATACCATCACCTGGTCGATCGACTACGGCCGCTGTATCTTCTGCGGCCGCTGCGAGGAAGCCTGCCCCATGGAGGCCATCAAGCTCACCGAGGAGTTTGAGCTGGCCGTCATGAGCAAGGACGACCTCACCAGCAAGAGCGTCTACACGCTCGAGCACTGCTCGCGCTGCGGCAAGCCGTTTGCCCCGCACAAGGAGATCGACTACGCCAAGCGCCTGCTGCAAAAGGCCGGCGGCATGGAGGCCGAGCAGGCCGCCCGTACCGTCGGTATGTGCCAGGAGTGCAAGCGCGAGCTCGACGCCCTGCGCGCCGCCTCGGCCGTAAAGACCGGCAACGCGCACGGCATGGCTGCCAACGAGACGCTTGCGTCCGGTGAGCCCCAGGGCCCCGGCATGGAGTATCTGGGCGGCCACGGCGTGAACCCGGAGTATATCGACCGCGAGCTCAACCCCGATGCGCCCGAGATTCCCGCCGGTCCGGCGCCGGTCGAGGGCATCATCATGGATTTTGAAACGAAGGAGGAGTAACCATGGCCGAACCCACGCTTTTGCCCGAGCGGCTCCAGTACCGCCCGACCAAGATCGAGCTCGACGAGAGCATCGAGAAGGCCAAGGCGACCCTTCTTAAGAAGATTAAGCGCTCGGTGTACGTCTACCGTGTCGACTGCGGCGGCTGCAACGGCTGCGAGATCGAGATCTTCGGTTCCATCACGCCCGTCTTCGACGTCGAGCGCTTTGGCATCAAGGTCGTGCCCTCGCCCCGTCACGCCGATGTGCTGCTGTACACCGGTGCCGTGACGCGTGCCATGCGCATGCCGGCCCTGCGCGCCTTTGAGGCCGCACCCGATCCCAAGATCGTGGTGTCCTATGGCGCGTGCGGCTGCACCGGCGGCATCTTCTACGACAACTACTGCGTCTGGGGCGGCACGGACAAGATTCTGCCGGTCGATGTCTATATCCCCGGCTGCCCGCCCAGCCCCGCGCAGACCGTCTACGGCTTTGCCATGGCACTTGGCCTGCTTGACCAAAAGCTCCATGCCGAGACCACGGTGGAGGCCGCCGGCGAGCAGGCCGATATCCTGCACCCCGGCGTGCCGTACAAGCTGCGCGTTGCCATTGAGCGCGAAGCTCGCGCCATGAGCGGCTACCGTTACGGCCGCGACCTGGCCAACGAGTTTATGGATACGCTCGAGGGCGCGCCCAAGGGCGATATTCGCGGTGCCATGGCGCTGCTCATCGACAAGCAAGATGATCCTCGCCGTGTTGAGGTCTACTCGGCGCTGCAGGATCTGGTGCTGGCCGGAGGTCGCTAGATGGAGCTCACGGACCGCTCTGGTTACTTTGCGGGCCCCGGCATGCTCGGCGGCTCCTTTGGCGATGCCTCGCGCGCAAGCGACGAGGCCGCCGAGGGCGTCGCCGACCCCTGCCTGGGCCATGCGCCCGACCAGGTGGTCTTTTACGAGCTCACGCGTAAGTTTGTGGAGACCGAGGAAGACGTTCCCCAGGAGGCCTGCGACGTGCTGTACTACACGCTCGCCGTGGGCCACCACACCGGCGTGCTCGACTGTTTTGAGCCGCGCCTGTCGGTGTCGGTGGATGTGTTCTATTCGCTCGTCGACGCGCTGCCGGAGGGGGAGGCCAAGACCAAGTTCGAGGCCATCCGCTCCTTTGGCGAGTGCCAGCTCGACAAGGCGGCGGTGCCGTCGCTGCTCGAGGCCTGCGATGCGCTGCTCGACGAGCGCGGTTTTCGCGGTTCTGCCAAGGCCGGCATCTCGGTGTTCGACGACGACTTTGGCCTGCATGCCCAGCAGGTCGCGTTCTTAATGAAGTTTCGCGATTTGGTGGAGCGCGTGCGCGATGTGTCGGGCGTGTATCTGACGGGAAGGTTGCAGTAATGGGTCGCGTTGTGGATGGACGTGTGAACGGCGCCCCGTTTGCGGGTATCGTGCTCACGGCGGGAAGCGTGCTGCGTGCCGACGATGCCGCCGGCCCCGTGCTCTCCAAAAAGATGGAAGACGCACCCATTGCTGGTTGGTACACCATCGACGGCGGCCAAACGCCCGAGGACGACATCATCGAGGTCAAGCGCGAACGTCCGCCGCGTTTGGTTTTGGTCGATGCCGCCGACATGGCGCTGCCCGTCGGGTCCATCCGCTTGCTCGACAAGCGCGATGTGGCCCGCAAGTCGATGTTCACCACGCATTCGCTTCCCTTATCGATTCTGATCGAAGAGATTGAGCAATCGTGCGAAGATATCGTCTTCATAGGGATTCAGCCGGGCGATACGGAGTTCTATAACCCCATGTCCCCGGAGGTCTTTGAGGCCGTCGACGCCGTGTACGACGCCGTGGCCGCCAACGACTTTTCCCACTTTGTCCGCTTGGGGCAGGAGCTGTAGCAGCGCTTGCCTCTGCTGAATAGGAAAGAAGTGATTGACATGGCAGATTCCAAGGTGGAGTACCCCGCTCCCGATTGCCTGGCGCCCGCCGCGATCGAGGCCAAGACCGAGACCGCCGGCGTGACCAAGGCTAACCTGCCGGTCGCTAAGGCCTTTCTGTTGGCAATGTTCGCCGGTGCGTTTATCGCCTTCGGTGGCCTGTTCTTTACGGTGTTTTTGAGCGACAGCACGCTGGGCTGGGGTGCCCAGCGCGTCGTGGGCGGCCTGTGCTTTTGCCTGGGCCTGGTGCTGGTGCTGGTGTGCGGCGCCGAGCTGTTTACCGGCAATTCGCTTATGGTCTGCGCGCTCAAGAGCAAAAAGATCACCCTGGTTCAGATGCTCAAGGCCTGGGTCGTCGTGTGGGTCGGCAATTTTGTCGGCGCTCTGTTCATCGTCTTTTTGGTGTACATGGCCGGCATTTACAAGCTCAACGGCGAGGCGGTCGCCAACTCCATGGTGAGCGTCGCCGCCGGCAAGGTGACGATCGACTGGGTGACGATCTTCTTCCGCGGCATCCTGTGCAACATCTTTGTGTGCCTGGCCGTGTGGATCGGTACCGCCGGCAAGACCGTGGTCGATAAGGTTGTGGGCATTCTGCTGCCGATCGCTGCCTTTGTGGCCTGCGGTTTTGAGCACTGCGTCGCCAACATGTACTTTTTGCCCATGGGTGCCGTGATGCATGCATGCGGCTATGGTGCCGACGTCGCCGGCGCCGATGCGCTCAACGCTGCGGGCATTGCGTTTAACTTGTCCGCCGCCACGCTGGGCAACATCGTGGGCGGCGCGCTCCTGATCGCGCTCGGCTACTGGTTTATCTACGCCAAGAAGTCCGAGGCGTAAGGTATCGTCTGTTTGACGTTGGGCCTCCCGCGGGGCGTTGCCGTGCGGGAGGCTTTTTGGGTCTGGGGCTCGTTGCCGGGCTTTTGGCCTGTTGTGTTTGGCTGATGAAAGGGGTAATCGAGATGGCATCTGCTGTTAAGCGTGACGGTCGCGCCGTGGTGACCACGTGCGGGGGATGCTATGCCGATTGCGCCTTTGCGGCACGCGTTGAGGACGGTCGCGTGGTGGCCGAGTTGCCGGTGCCGGGGCATCCGTGCGCGGCGCGTGCCCTTTGCGCCCGCGGTCGGCATCGCCTGGCAATGCCGTTTGACGAGCGCGACCGCATCGTGCACCCTATGCGCCGACGAGCTGATGGCTCGGGGTTCGATGCGATTTCGTGGGACGAGGCGTTCGCGCAGATCGCTGCGCGCCTTGGGGGGATTGTTGACGGACATGGTCCGTGCGCGCTGGGCATGACGCTCGGCGTGCCCTCGTTCGACCGTTACTGGGCGTATCGCTTTATGCATGCGCTTGGTTCGCCCAACGTGTACGGTGCCGACGGCGCCTGCGAGGTAAGCCGACTTACCGGTTGGGAGCACAGCTTGGGCTATAGTCCCGCCTCCGACCTGGCGCATACCGATTGCATCATGTACCTGGGGCGTTCCATCGTCGATTCGTCGACGATGGGGGCTGTTGATGCGCTCAACGATGCCCGTCGCCGTGGGGCGAAGATTTTCGTGGTCGACCCCCGGCGCAGCGGCTCGGCCGCGCTTGCCGACCGCTGGCTGCGCGTGCGCCCGGGCTGCGACCTGGCCTTGCTGCTGGGTATCGCACATGTGCTGGTAGCCGAGGACCTGTACGACCACGATTTTGTTGCCCGCTATACCACGGGTTTTGACGAGTTGACGCAGGCGGCCCGTGCTTGGACGCCCGAGTGGGCCGAGTCGATGTGCGACGTGCCGGCGGACGATATCCGTGCGACTGCGCGTGATTTGGCTGCCGCGGCGCCTGCTGCGGTGGTGGACGCTGGGTTTCATGGTGGCATCGGTATCGCGTATGCCAATAGCACCCAGACCGCGCGTGCGATTTGTCTGGTCGATGTGCTGCTGGGCTGTATCGGGCATGCGGGCGGCGCGCTCAATCCTCCCACACCGCTTGTACTGGGCGACTTGGACCCCGTGCGTTTCGCGACGCCGCCGGTGCCGCGTGAGCCTAAGTTGGGGTCCGAGCGCTATCCGCTCGTTGATCCGGTGCGCGGCCTGTGCACGACCATCGGTCAGTCGATTCTGGCCGGGGACCTGCGCGGGCTGATCGTTTACGCCAGCAATCCCGGCGCGGGCTATGGTAACGCCGGGGCGTGGCTATCGATTCTGGAACAGCTCGACTTGCTCGTGACGATTGATATTCGCTGGTCCGAGACAGCGCGTGCGTCCGACTATGTGCTGCCCGACGTGACGTATCTGGAAGCCGACCGCGGCGTGGGAACGGTGGCGGGCGTCAACGATGCGCGCGTGTTCTACCGCAACGCCGTGCTGCCCGTGCAGCATGACGGCACGCGTCCCGGTCGGGAGATTTTTGCCGGTCTGGCGCAGGCGTGTGGCGTGGGCGAGTATTTCCAGTTTACGTCTGACGATCTGGCGGCTGCCCAGGTGGCGCCTTTTGGGATCGATCTGGACGAGCTCAAGGAGCGCGGCTGGGCCGATACGGGCATGGCGCTGCCGACGCGCGCGGGTGAGCCGGTGATTCCGCTTGCCGGCGGCAAGATTGCGCTGGCAAGCGACATATGGGAGCGAGCCGGCATGGGTCGTGTGCCCAACTGGATCGCTCCCATGGTGGAGCCCGGCCTGGGTATGTTTCGCCTCATTAGCGGCAACCGTCCCTTTGAGTCGCATACTTCGCGCAGGCTCGCGGCCCAAGGTGCCGCCGAGGCTGGATCGGACCTGGATGCCGTGCAGATGAATGCCGATGCTGCCGCTCGCATGGGTATTGCCGACGGCGAGATCGTCGAGCTCGTGAGCGATATGGGCCGCGATCGCGTGCGCGTGGAGACGACGCCCTATCTGCATCCGGCGTGCATCTTTACGTCGGCCGCCCCCGGTGGGCGTTCGTTTGGCTCCGATGCCGGCGGCGCTCAAGCCTTAGGCGTGGGCCCGCTCGACCATACGCCGCTGCGTTGGGACCCGTTGACGGGCGCCGCGCTCACCCAGGAAAACGCCGTTCGCGTGGAAAAGATCGCGGCGCGCGAGGATAATAACGAGTAATTGACTCAGCTGATGTATTCGACTGATTCACGTTTCTTTTGAAAGGCCGCACATGAGCGATAGCCAGAACATGTCCGATGAGGTGCGCGCCCGCCTGCGCGCCATTCCCTCCGTCAACGAGCTGCTCGCAGAGTGGCCGGTTGTGAAGGCGGCGAGGGAGACCTGCGACGCGGTGGTGCATGCCGCCGTCACGGCCGAGCTCGACGAGGAGCGCGCCGCCATTCGTGCCGGTGCCGCCCCGCGTTCCAAGCGCGACCTGGCCTCGGCCATCGAGTGGCGTGCGCATCGCTCTGCGCTGCCGAGCCTGCGCCCAGCAGTTAATGCCACGGGCGTGGTCATCCATACCAACTTGGGCCGCGCCCCGCTCGCGGAGTCGGCGGCAAAGGCCGTGGCCGAGGTCGCGCGCGGGTACAGCACACTCGAGTACAGCGTGGACACCTGCTCGCGTGGGTCGCGCAAGGAACATGCCGCGCAGCTGATCCGCTCGCTTACCGGTGCCGAGGACGCGCTGGTCGTTAATAACAACGCCGCCGCTGTGCTGCTGGTGCTGGCGACCCATGCCGCAGGCAAAGAGGTCATCGTGAGCCGCGGCGAGCTTGTCGAGATCGGCGGCAGCTTCCGCATCCCCGATGTCATGGCGGCTTCGGGCGCCAAACTCGTCGAGGTCGGCGCCACCAACCGCACGCACCTGGGCGACTACGAGCGCGCCATCACGCCCGAAACGGCCATGATCCTCAAGGTTCATCCTTCCAACTATCGCATCGAGGGTTTCCACGAGGAGGTAGGCTCTCGGGAGCTTGCGGCGCTTGCTCATAAGCATGGCCTGCTCTTCTACGAAGACCAGGGCTCGGGCGCGCTGCTGCCCGACGACATCTTGGTGCGCGGCGGCGAGGAGCCTACGCCGGCTTCGGTTGCGGCGGGGCTCGATTTGGTGTCGTGCTCGGGCGATAAACTGCTCGGTGCAGCACAGGCGGGCATTATCATGGGCCGTAGCGATCTGGTCCAGGCCTGTGGGTCACATCCGCTTATGCGTGCCCTGCGCCCGGGCAAGCTCGCACTGGCGGCGCTCGAGGCTACACTGCGCATCTACATGGACGGGGCGGATGTGGCCCATCGCGAGGTACCGGTGCTCAACATGCTCACGCTTCCGCAGGCTCATCTGGAGCGTCGCGCACGTAAGCTGCGCGATCGTATGGTCGCCGGGCTTGATAAGGCTGGCTGCCCGTGCGCCGTGCAGGTGGAAATCATCGAGGAGTCGTCGACTCCCGGCGGCGGCTCGCTGCCTACCGTGGAGCTGCCCACCATCTGCGTTGCCGTGTGCCTCGTCGATGAGCGTCTTTCCGTTGATGCGCTCAAGCGCTCGCTCGTCCAAGATTTCGACACGCCGGTCGTCACGCGAACCTCGCACAATCGCATTTTGTTTGACGTCCGTACGCTTGTGGGCGACCGCGATATCGAGACGGCGGCGTCGACGCTTGCCGCATGCGTTGAGAAGGCGATTGCTCGATGAGTGAGGTTCAGGCGCTGGTGGAGTGTCCCGTTATCGTTGGCACGGCGGGCCACGTCGACCACGGTAAGTCGGCGCTGATCGAGGCACTGACCGGCAAGAATCCTGATCGCCTGGAGGTCGAACGTCGCCGGGGCATGACGGTGGAGCTGGGCTTTGGCGAGCTGGCACTGCCGAGTGGCAAGATCGTCGGCCTGGTCGACGTGCCGGGCCACGCGCATTACCTGCGCGCCATGGTGCAGGGTGCGACAGGCATCGACGTTGCCGTACTGGTGGTCTCTGCCGTTGAGGGTGTAATGCCGCAGACGCGCGAGCACGTGCACGTGCTGGAGCTGCTGGGCGTCACGCATATGGTGGTGGCGCTGACGATGTGTGACCTGGCCGATGCCGAGATGACCGAGCTTGCCGAGCTCGATGTCGATGACTTTTTGTCGGGTACCGTGTTTGCGGGCGCGCCGATTGTGCCCGTGTCGTCTAAGACGGGCGAGGGGATCGACGGGCTGCTTGCGGTGCTCGACGAGCAGGTAAGTGCCTGCTGGGATGCCTGCCGCGACCGTGCCGAGCGCACCGATGCCGCGCCGCGCCTGCCGATTGACCGCTGCTTTACGATTAAGGGCGTCGGCACTGTCGTAACGGGAACGCTGCACGATGCGCCGGTTGCGGTGGGCGACGAGCTGATGGCTTTGCCGTCGCGTACGGTCTGTCGCGTGCGCGGGATTCAGGTGCATGGCGATACGCCGCGGGCGTTGCCCGGTCAGCGTGTGGCGCTCAACTTGGTGGGCGATGCCGTCGCCACGCTCGATCGCGGTGAGATGCTCGGCGTGGCGGGCCGCTTTGGCCAGACGATGCGCTTCATGATGGCGTTTACGTATTTGGGTCGCGAGGGAGCCAAGCCGCGTGTGCTCGAATCGGGTGCGCGTGTGCACGTGATGGCGGGTACGGCCGAGGTTGTCGGTCGCATCATGTTCATGGAGGGCGAGGCCCCCATGGCGGTGGGCGAGACCCGTAATGTTCAGGTACGCTTGGAGGAGCCGTTGCCGCTGCGCGCCGAAGACCATGCCGTGGTGCTGTCGTATTCGCCCGTTATGCTCATTGGCGGCGGGCGCGTGCTGCTTTCGCGCTGTCGTCGCTCGCGCGAGCTTTCTGCCGGCGAGCACGCACTGTTTGCGGCGCTTGAGTCCGGTGATATCGCGGGCGGTGTGGGCGCTTGGCTGGCGCTGCAGATGCTGCCGGTTACGGCGGTTGATGTTGCTGAGGCTTTGGATCTTGGTGTCGGCGAGGCCGATGCCGCACTGCGCGGGTTGGTGGCGCAGGGCTCCGTTCGCAAGCTTGCCGTGGGTGATGCGGACCTCTTGGCGGACACCGTGGTGCTCGACGCTGCGATGGATTCACTGGCGGCGACCCTGTCAGCCATGCACGCGGCGGCCCCCAAGGAAACGGGCTTTACGCCTGGCGCCGTTGCCCATGCTGCGTGGCCTGCCGCTGATGAAGGCGTTGCCGCGGCTCTGATTGCCGAGGGCTGCTCGCGTGGCGTGTGCGCCGCCGAGGGCGCCGAGGTATTCGATCCGCATTCGGCCGCCGCGGCGGCACGCGTGGTGCGAGAGGCTTGCGAGCGCATCGTCGCGCTGCTTGACGAGGCTGGCCTGGATGCACCGGCGCTTCCCGAGGTGGGCGAACAGCTCCAGCTCGGTCGCGACACCATGACGCGTGCCCTGCGCGAGCTTTCGCTCAACCGCGCAATCGTTAAGGTCGAGCGCGACGTTGCCCTGTCTGCTGCCGCCGAGGCCCATGCGCGTGAGCTCGTCGCCGCCGCCATTGAGGCAGCCGGCGGCGCTGCCACCACGAGTGTGCTGCGCGAGGCCCTGGGTGTGTCGCGCAAGCGCGCCATCAGCATCTTGGAGCACCTGGACGCCGTGCGCTTTACGGTGCTCGACAAGGACGCCGGCGGCCTGAGGTCCCTGCGCTAGGCCGGTCATTCGCTCCCGCCTCCTCAGTTGCGGTGAAATAGTTCCTATTTGGAGGCTTTGGCAGCAAATACAGGAACTATTCCACCGCAACTTCTTGTTCGTCTTTTTGGGATGGAGCCGTTTCGGTTTGGTAAAATACCGCCGCACTTGGGAACGGATGGGCTCCGGTGGGCTCCGCGGTCCTCAAAACCGTTGCGAGGCGTGCAAAACGTCTTGGATGTGTTCGATTCACATACGTTCCCGCCATACGCTACCAGCGCTTTTGTGCTCGCGGTCTTGCTGCGTGCCGCAAAGGCGCTGTTTTGTTTTTGCATGGGTTTGCCGTGCCGCCCGCTTTGTCGGCGACGGTATTTGGCTTCGTGTGCCGGGTTTTGAGCATTCCGATGGGGGTGGTTTGCCGTATGACTACCGTAAGACGGGCCGATCTTTCTTGTGTCGTCCAGGCAGGCGGGTTGTCGTCGCGCATGGGCCGTGACAAGGCACGGATGTTGTTTTGCGGCGAGCCCTTGATCGAACGCGTACTGTGCCGCCTGGCTCAGGTTGCCGGCGAGCTGGTCGTGACGACGTCGCGCCCTGGCGAGCTTACCTACCTTGAGGAGCTTATGTTTGATGGCCTGCGCCCCCGCGTGGTGATGGACGTCGACGGCCCCGCTGGCGCTATGCGTGGCATTGCGAGCTCGCTGATTGCCGCTCGGCTGCCGCTCGTGGCGATCGTCGCCTGCGACATGCCGTTTGTCTCGCCGAAGTTGATCGATGCGCTTGCCCATCGGGTCGACGCAGACGCACTCGATGTGTGCGTCCCACGCGAGGAACGGGGGATTGAGCCGCTCTGTGCTGTGTGGCGTCGCCAGGCTTGCGCGCCGGTTGCCCGTGAGTTGCTCGACCAGGACCGTCAACGCATCCGCTGTTTGATCGACCGAGTACATGCTGGTTATCTAGACGAGCCACAGATTATCGAGGCGGCCGGCTCCACGCTCTGCTTCGAAAACGTCAATACGCCCGAGGAGTTTGCGGCAGCCGAGCTGCTCGCCTAGACGATGGGAGATGCCATGTCTCACGATATCTGTCCCGACACCGGGGAACCTTGCACTTGCGACGGCTCTGAGCCCTGCACCTGCGGCTGTGGCGGCTGCGGGCATACGGCCGAGGAAGAGGCCGCGGCGGCAGCGTACCGCGAGTCGCATCGAGAGGCCCCATCCGGTGATGCCCTCGACCATGAGCGCAAGATCATCGTATCGTTCGACAGCACGTTCGATGTGATGGAATGCGAGCAGCTGTGCCTGGATGCCGGCGTGCCCGGGCGCATTATGCCTTTGCCCGGCTCCATTACCGCCGGCTGCGGGCTGTGCTGGGCCATGCCGTTCTCGGGCGATGCGCTTGCCGCCTTCCGCGCTGCCACCGAAGGCCGCATAACCCCCGCCGACTACCATCAGCTCGTCCTCTAACCACCGACACCACCACAAAGGTGTCTGTCCCCAATATGGTGGTTTGGAACACGTGGACGAAACAGGTTTGAAACACGGGTTTTGCGCGTCGGGCGCTCAAAAACGCCTCTACCTGCATCGTAATCAAAACGAAACATCCGCTCGTCGGCTTATGCGTAACTTTGCTGCAACAGTGCGATATTATCCATACTCGATAAAGCTCACGGCGCATGGGGCGCCGCGAACGACACCTTTCTTTTCCATCAATTGGAGGAAGCATGAGCTACACGCAGAAAGTTCTCGACGAGCTCAAGGCCCGCTATCCCGAGCAGCCTGAGTTCATCCAGGCCGCGACCGAGATCCTCGGCACCATCCAGCCGGCGCTCGACGCCCACCCCGAGTACGAGGAGGCCGCCCTGCTGGAGCGCCTCGTCGAGCCCGAGCGTATCGTCATGTTCCGTGTTCCCTGGGTCGACGACCAGGGCAAGGTTCAGGTCAATCGCGGTTACCGTGTCGAGTTCAACTCTGCCATTGGACCCTACAAGGGCGGCCTGCGCTTTAACCCGACGGTCACCCTGGGTATGCTCAAGTTCCTGGGTCTGGAGCAAATCCTCAAGAACAGCCTGACCACCCTTCCCATGGGCGGCGGCAAGGGCGGCTCCGACTTTGACCCCAAGGGCAAGTCCAACAACGAGATCATGCACTTCTGCCAGTCCTTCATGACCGAGCTCTATCGCCACATTGGCCCCAACACCGACGTTCCCGCCGGTGACCTGGGCGTTGGCGGCCGCGAGGTTGCCTACCTGTTCGGTCAGTACAAGCGCCTGACCAACGAGTGGACCGGCGTTCTTACCGGCAAGGGCCTTTCCTTTGGCGGCTCGCTCGCCCGTACCGAGGCCACCGGTTACGGTCTGGTTTACTTTGTGGACGAGTACCTCAAGAGCCGCGGCGACTCCTTCGAGGGCAAGAACGTCGTCGTTCATGGCTCCGGCAACGTCGCTATCTATGCTGTCCAGAAGGTCGCCCAGCTTGGCGGCAAGGTGCTGGCCTGCTCCGACACCCACGGCTGGGTCGAAGATCCCGACGGCATCGACTACACCGTGCTCGAGCACGTCTACAACCAGAAGCGCTCCGGCCACGACAAGGGCGTCACGCTTGCTATGTATGTTGACGAGAAGCCCAACGCCGTGTGGCACGAGGGCGACGGCCGTGGCGTGTGGCAGCTTCCTTGCGACATCGCGCTGCCCTGCGCTCGCGAGAACACGCTGCTGCTCGAGGACGCCCAGGCGCTCGTCGCCAACGGCTGCAAGGTGGTCGGCGAGGGCGCTAACATGCCCACGACCATCGAGGCCACGACCTACTTCCAGGAGAACGGCGTCGCCTTTATGCCCGGTAAGGCTGCCAACGCCGGTGGCGTGCTCGTGTCCGGTCTCGAGATGAGCCAGAACGCCGAGCACCTGTCCTGGACCTTCGAGGAAGTCGACGGCAAGCTCGAGCAGCTCATGCGCGGTATGTTCCACAACGTGGACGACACCGCCAAGGAGTACGGCGAGGAGGGCAACTTTGTCATGGGCGCCAACATCGCCGGCTTCCTGAAGGTCGCCGACGCCATGCTCGCCCAGGGCGTGTGCTAAGCCTTCCGCTTCATAGCACCACAAAGGCTCCCAGTCATCTTGGCTGGGAGCCTTTTTCTTTCCCACGTGGCGTTCTTGTCCTGCAACGGCGCGCGCCCTCTCGTTTGGTACACTTAAACGTACTGGACAAGTGAAGAGATGGGGGAGAACGTGCTCAAGTTCGGTACCTACGTCCGTGTTGGAAACGCGGCCGAAGCCTATGAGCTCTTGCAGAAAAACCGCAACAACAAGATTGTGGGCGGCGGCATCTGGATGCGCCTGGGTTCGCGTCGTGTAGCAACGGCGATTGACCTTTCGGCCTGCGGACTCGATCAGATCGAGGAGACCGAGACTGAGTTTCGCATCGGTGCCATGTGCACCCTGCGCCAGCTCGAGCGCCATGCCGGGCTCAACGCGCTTGTCAACAATGTCTTTGAGTTCGCCGTCCACGATATCGTGGGCGTCCAGCTGCGCAACACCGCTACGGTGGGCGGCAGCATCTACGGCCGCTTTGGCTTCTCGGACGTGCTCTCGGCCTTCTTGGCGCTCGATTCCTATGTTGAGCTGACGGGCGCCGGCCGCGTGCCGCTCGCCGAGTTCGTTGATATGGGCTACGTGCGCGACGTGATTGAGCACGTCGTGGTCGTTAAGCACGACTATCGCGCGAGCTACGAGGCCGTGCGCAAAGCCGCGACCGACTTCCCTTCGCTTAACGTCACCGCCGCCTGGTGGGATAACTCCTGGCACGTCACCGTGGGTGCCCGCCCGCTGCGTGCGACCCTGCTGCAGGGCGAGGCAAGCGGCCTTACTAACGAGCAGCCTTCTGAGGACGAGCTTCGAGCCCTCGCCGCATCCGTACGTGCGCTGAGCTATGGCACCAACCTGTGGGGCTCGGCCGACTACCGTCGTCGCATCTCGGCCCCGCTTGCCGTGCAAGCCGTGCGTCGCGCCGCCGGCATCGAGCTTTCGGCCGCGCTTGCCCGCGAGCTCGAGACCGTGCAGATCCCCAAGTTTGCCACGGACGAGTATTCCTGCCGCCGCGTGCCCGGCGTCGATTCTAGCGAGGTGCGCTAATGGCTGCCAAACTCATCGATCTTTCCTTTACGCTCAACGGCCGCAAGGTCAAGGTTCAGATTGCCCCCGACACCATGCTCTTTGCGCTGCTGCGCGAGCAGGGGTGTGCGTCGGTGCGCTGTGCCTGCGAAACCACCAACTGCGGCCTGTGCACGGTGTGGCTCGACGGCGACCCGGTGCTGAGCTGCTCGGTTCCCGCCGCGCGCGTCGAGGGCCGCTCCATCACCACGCTCGAGGGCCTCAAGGCCGAGTCCGAGGCGCTCGCCCGTGCGATGGCTGCCGAAGGCGCCGAGCAGTGCGGTTTTTGTGCCCCCGGCCTCATCATGAACGTGCTAGCGCTTTCCCGCGCCGCCAAGGAGGACCCGAGTCTCGTCGCCACGCGCGAGGAGCTCTCGCGCCAGCTCGCCGGCAACCTTTGCCGTTGCAGCGGCTACGAGAGCCAGCTGCGTGCCATCGTCCGCTTCCTTAACGAGTCCGGCGTGCAGGTGGGCTTTGAGATGCCCGAGCTGCCGGTCAACGACACCAGCTGCGACGGCGTCACCTACAAGCAGATCACCCACAAGCAGCCCAAGAAGGACTCGAAGGCCCTGCTCGAGGGGCGTCCCGTCTACACGGGCGACCTGGTGCCCGCCGGCGCGCTCATCGTCAAGCTTAAGCGCAGCCCGTATGCCCGCGCCAAGATCCGCTCTATCGATACGTCGCGCGCCCTGAAGGTGCCCGGTGTGGTGGGCGTCTACACCTACGAGGACGTGCCCCAGCGTCGCTTTACCATCGCCGGCCAGAGCTATCCGCAGCCGAGTCCCTACGACCGCCTGATTCTCGAGAACCTGGTGCGCTATCAAAATGAGGAGGTGGCGATCGTCGCCGCCGAGACCGAGGAGGCCGCCGACAAGGCGCTCAAGCTCATTAAGGTCGACTACGAGGTGCTTGAGCCGCTGCTCGACTTTACCCAGGCGCTCGATAACGACATCGTGGTCCACCCCGAGGGCGACGTGACCTTTATGTTCCCGCAGGGCGGCGACGTTGCTCGCAACCTGGTGTGCAGCGGTACCAGCGATTTTGGCGATCTTGATGAGGCGTTTGCCCAGAGCGACATCGTCTTTGAGCGCACTTACACCAGCCAGGCCACGCAGACCGCGCCCATGGAGACCTTCCGCGCCTTCGCGACGACCGACGCGTTCGGGCGCATCTCTGTGACCACCTCTACGCAGGTGCCCTTCCACGTGCGCCGCATGGTCGCACAGTCGCTCGACATTCCGCAGTCGCAGGTGCAGGTTATTAAGCCGCGCATCGGTGGCGGCTTTGGCTCCAAGCAGACGGGCTGCTGCGAGATCTTCGTGGCGTTTGTCACCCAGCAAACCGGCCGTCCGAGCTACTGCTGCTACACCCGCGAGGAGACCATCACCGCGGGCAACTCGCGCCACCAGATGCAGATGACCGTTAAGCTGGGCGCCATGAACGACGGCACCATCACGGCCATCGACCTGCACACGCTGTCCAACGCCGGAGCGTACGGCGAGCACGCCACCACGACGATCGGCCTTTCGGGTCATAAGAGCCTGCCCATCTACAACCACGTAAAGGCGAGCCGCTTTAGGTGGGACGCCGTCTACACCAACACCAACCGCGGCGGCGCGTATCGCGGCTATGGCGCTACCCAGGGCCAGTTTGCCGTGGAGAGCGCCGTCAACGAGCTCGCCGACATGCTGCACATGGACCCCGCCGACCTGCGCCTTAAGAACATCGTGCGCGAGGGCGAGGTCATGCCGCAGTACTACAACGAGAAGCTCAACGCCTGCGCGCTCGACCGCTGCCTGCTGCGCGCGATGGACATGATCGGTTGGCGCGACAAGCCTCTAGCCGTCGACCTGGGCGACCGCGTGCGTGCCCTGGGCTGCGCGCTCACCATGCAGGGCTCGGGCATCTCCAACGTGGACATCGCCGGCATCGACATGCGCTTGGAAGAGGACGGCTTCATTACCATCGGCACCGGTGCCACCGATAACGGCATGGGCGTCGATACGATCCTGGCGCAGATTGCCGCCGAGGAGCTGGGCGTGGAGAGTTCGCTGATCGTGGTGCGCGGCGTGGACACCGATGTGTCGCCGTTCGACGCCGGCTCGTACGCGAGCTCGGGCACGTACGTGACGGGCCTTGCCGCCGAGAACGCCGCGACCGAGCTGCGCGAGAAGATTTGCGCCAAGGCCGCCCAGATGTGGGACGTGGACGCCGCCGATGTGGTCTTTGATGGTCAGTACGTGCGCCTGTCCGACGAGCGTGCCGCGCGCGAGCAGAACCGCTACCTCACGCTGCGCGACTTTGCCAACCTGTGCGTCAAGAACATCGCGGGCGGCGACGCGCTCACCTCGCACGCCTCTGCCTGCCTGCCCGTCTCGCCTCCGCCGTTTATGGCCGGCATTGCCGAGGTCGAGGTCGACAAGGCCACCGGCAAGGTGACCGTGGTGGATTACGCCGCTGCCGTTGACTGCGGCACCGTTATCAACGAGGCGCTCGCGCGCGTCCAGGCCGAGGGCGGCATTGCCCAGGGTATCGGCCACGCGCTCTACGAGATCGTCGAGCACGATGAGCGCGGCCGCCTGCGCACCGGCAACTTTATGAGCTACAAGCTGCCCACGCGCCTGGATATCGGCAGCATTCGCGTGGCCTTTGAGCCGAGCTACGAGCCGACGGGTCCGTTTGGTGCCAAGTCGATCGGCGAGGTCGTCATCAACACGCCGCTCGCCGCCGTTGCCTCGGCCGTGGCACACGCCACCGGACATCAGGTTCGCTCGCTGCCGATCACGCCCGAGAAGGCCCTGCTGGGGGAGTAGTGGATCAGTGAGCAAGTCGTAATTGGCGGGGCGGGGTAACTCGCCCCGCCTTTTGTACTCGTGGTGAGGTCGTGAGCCTGTAAAAGGTGTGCGTGCGCTTGCCGTTCGTATCTGCTATCATTCCTAGTCTGTGCGTTCATGCGGGCGTGGCGGAATTGGTAGACGCGCCAGATTTAGGTTCTGGTGGGATTCCCGTGAAGGTTCGAGTCCTTTCGCCCGCACCATCGCACCTGCGTCGGCCCTGGCCGTCGCGACACTTTGTTGCATAAAGGTACCAGCACCTCAGATAAGCTGGGCAGTATGAGGAGGAACGTGTTGAACATCACCGCTTCTGACGTCAAGGACGCCAAGCTCACCGCTACGGTCACCATCCCGGCCGCCGACGTCGACGCCGCGATCAAGAAGGCCTACAAGGACACCGCCAAGAAGTACCGCTTCCCGGGCTTCCGCGCCGGTAAGGCTCCCCGTCCGGTCATCGACTCCGCACTTGGCGCCGAGGCTACCCTCGCTCAGGCCACCAACGACCTGATCGCCGCCAACGAGCCCGCCGTCCTCAACGAGCTGGACATCGTCCCCACCAAGAGCGGTGACTACAAGGAGCTCGACCTCGCCAAGGATCACGAGGACTACACCTACACCGTCGAGTTCTCCCTGCGTCCCGCCGCTGAGCTCTCCTCCTTCGACGCTGTCGAGATCGAGATGCCCCCTGCGGAGGTCACCGAGTCCGAGATCAACAACCAGGTCGAGATGCTCCTCAACTACCGTGCCACCTTCGAGGACGTCGAGGGTCGCGCCGTCGAGGCCGAGGACTACGTCACCGTCGACCTCAAGGCCGTCGAGAACGCCGACAACTTCGCCGCCGAGGGCCGCATGCTCATCGCCGGTAGCGACAGCAACCCCAAGGAGTTCAACGAGGCCCTGATCGGCGCTAACGTTGACGATGTCAAGACCGTCACCTGGACCGACGAGGTCGAGGAGGGCGAGGAGGCCGAGACCCATACCGTCGAGGTCACCGTCAAGGGCATCAAGGTCCGCAACACCCCCGAGCTCACCGACGAGCTTGTCAAGTCCGACTTCGGCTTCGACAGCATCGACGCCATGCGCGACGCCATCAAGATCGAGATCGAGCAGGACAAGGCTTCCCGCCTCCCGGCCGAGAAGGAGAACCGTTGCGTGTCCGCTCTCGCCGAGCGTCTGCAGCTCGACGAGATGGACGCCGACTACGAGCAGTCCGTCTTTGAGGAGCTTGGCCAGAACTTCCTGTCCAACCTCGCTGCCCGCGGCATGACCCTCGACACCTGGCTGCCCGCTTCCGGTCTGACCATGGAGCAGTTCATCGGCGACCTGCACAAGCAGGCCAACGACGTTGCCCGCGAGTCCCTGGCTCTCGACGCCCTCGCCCGCGAGCTCAAGATCGAGGTCACCGAGGACGACATCAACGCCGAGTTCGAGAAGGCCGGCGTCAAGGACGTCGAGGCTTCCAAGGCCGAGTTCATCGCCGATGGCCGCATGCCTGCCGTCCGCGAGTCCATCCGTCGCTCCAAGGCCGTCGACCACCTGGTCGAGAACGCCAAGGTGACCGAGGTCGACGAGACCGCCAAGGACGCCGAGTAATTCTCGCCACCTTGCCCGCGAGCGCATGGGTGCGCCCGTGATGGGGTAAAGTTATACACCGGTTATCCGGTTGCTTCGTACGGTGCCAGCCAATGCATAGCATGCGGGCACCGTACGTTTATCTAGAACCAATTTGGTCCGCAAGAGAGAAATGGAGATGCGTATGATCGCTAAGTTCGATTCCGCCCTCGTGCCATACGTTATCGAGCAGACGCCGCGCGGCGAGCGCAGCTACGATATCTATTCGCGCCTGCTCAACGACCGCATCATCTTCTTGGGCGAGGAGATCAACTCCGTCAGCGCCAATCTGGTCGTTGCCCAGCTGCTGCATCTTGAGAGCCAGGATGCCGAGAAGGATATCTCGCTCTACATCAATTCGCCCGGTGGCGAGGTCTATTCCGGCCTGGCGATTCTGGACACCATGAACTTCATTAAGCCGCAGGTCTCCACCATCTGCGTCGGTATGGCCGCGTCTATGGCCGCCGTGCTGCTTTCGGCCGGCGCCAAGGGCAAGCGCTTCTGCCTGCCGCACTCCAAGGTCATGATTCACCAGCCCAGCGGCGGTGCCCAGGGTCAGCAGACCGAGATCGAGATCGTGGCCGAGGAGATCAAGAAGACTCGCCGCGAGCTCAACCAGATCCTGTCCGACGCCTCGGGCCAGCCCATCGAGAAGGTCCAGGCCGACACCGAGCGCGACAACTACCTGACCGCTGCCGAGGCCCTCGACTACGGTCTGATCGACCGTATCGTCACCTCGCGCGATCTCGCTGCGAAGGACGCCTAGGATGGCAGGTAACATGCAGGACAACTTTGACGAGAACGGCAACCCCATCCGCTGCTCTTTTTGCGGAAAAGAGCAGGGCCAGGTTCGTCGCCTCGTAAAGGGCCCGACCAACATCTTTATCTGTGACGAGTGCGTCGCCGCCTGTTCCGAGATTCTGGAGGAGTCGCTGGCTTCGGACTTTATGGACGCTGCCCGCAACGGCAAGCTGCCGGGCTTCCTCAACGACCACGGCCAGGCTGCATCCCAGCCCGCCGTGGACCCCGAGACCGAGGGCTTTGAGCTCGAGGACGACCGTCAGGTCATCACGCACGTGCCGACGCCGCACGAAATCTATGACGAGCTTTCGGCCTATGTTATGGGTCAGGAGGACGCCAAGCGCGCCATGTCGGTGGCCGTGTACAACCACTATCGCCGCGTGATCGAGGGCGGCGCCGCGGTGTCTGCCTTTGACGACGGCATGGGCTCGCAGTTCGACGACGGCATGGACGAGGTAGAGCTCGCCAAGTCCAACATCCTGCTGCTCGGTCCCACCGGTACCGGCAAGACCCTGCTCGCCCAGACGCTTGCGCGCATCCTCGAGGTGCCGTTTGCCATCGCCGATGCCACCGCACTCACCGAGGCCGGCTATGTGGGCGAGGACGTGGAGAACATTCTGCTCAAGCTCATCAATGCTGCCGATGGTGACATTGAACGCGCTCAGGTGGGCATCATCTACGTGGACGAGATTGACAAGATCGCACGCAAGGCCGAGAACCTCTCTATTACCCGCGACGTTTCGGGCGAGGGCGTTCAGCAGGCGCTGCTTAAGATTCTTGAGGGCACGGTGGCCAGCGTTCCGCCCACCGGCGGCCGCAAGCATCCCCAGCAGGAGCTGCTGCAGATCGACACGACCAACATCCTGTTCATCTGCGGCGGTGCCTTTGTGGGTCTGGACAAGATCATCGCCGATCGCGTGGGCAACAAGGGCGTGGGCTTTAACTCCGAGATCGCCGGCCCCACCTCGGTTGACGAGAACGACCTGCTGCGCCAGGTGCTCCCGCAGGACCTCAACGCCTTTGGCATGATCCCCGAGTTCGTGGGCCGTACGCCCGTCGTCACCCAGACGCAGGCGCTCGACGAGGACGACCTGGTCTCGATCCTGACCGAGCCCAAGAACGCCGTGGTGCGTCAGTACCGTAAGATGTTCCAGCTCGAGGACGTTGAGCTGGAGTTTGAGGACGCCGCCCTGCACGAGATCGCCCGCATGGCACTCGCCCGCAAGACCGGCGCCCGCGGCCTACGTTCCATCTGCGAGGATGTGCTGCAGCAGACGATGTTCGACCTGCCCAGCGAGGAGGGCGTTACCAAGGTCATCGTGACCGAAGCCTCCGTAAAGGGCGAAGAGCAGCCCCAACGCATCTACGGGTAAACCAGCCAAAAACGTGCTTGCAAATAGCCTCTGACCATCCGTGGTCGGAGGCTATTTTATATATACGCAATAACCCCAACTACCTGTGTTATTCTGTGTGTTTGTTTAAAGTCTCAGCAAAGTCCATTCAGACTGAAGTAATCGATACCTAAGGCGTTTCCGCCTGCTTGGTTTTCGTAGATTCCGCACGAGCCGAAGAGCACTAAATGTGCTCTTCGTGCGAGCCCAGGACCTGACCGAGCGAAAACCAAGCAGGCGGACACGCCGACGGGCAAGGGAGAGATATATGGAAGAAATGCCCAAGAACTACGATCCGTCGACCAACGAGCCGGCGATCCTGCAGAAGTGGCTCGACGGCGGCTACTACAAGCGCCGCGAGGGCGTGGGCGACTGCACCGTCACCATTCCGCCTCCCAACGTGACCGGCAAGCTTCACATGGGTCACGCCACCGACGACTCCATCCAGGACGCCATCATCCGTATGGCCCGCATGCGCGGCAAGTCCACGCGCTGGGTGCTGGGTACCGACCACGCCGGTATCGCCACGCAGACTAAGGTCGACAAGAAGCTCAAGAGCGAGGGCATCAGCCGCCTGGAGATTGGCCGCGACAAGTTTGTCGACGCCTGCTGGGACTGGACGCACGAGTACGGCGGCATCATCGTCGAGCAGATCAAGCGTATGGGCTGCTCCGTCGACTTTGATAACGAGCGCTTCACCATGGACGAGGACTACGCCCAGGCCGTGCGCAAGGTGTTCTGCGACTGGTATCACGACGGTCTGATCTACCGCGGCAAGCGCATCGTCAACTGGTGCCCCAACTGCACCACCGCTATCTCGGACGACGAGGCCGAGTACAAGGACGAGAAGGGCCACCTGTGGCACCTGCGCTACCCGCTGACCGAGCCGGTCAACGGCCAGGACTACATCGTCGTCGCCACCACGCGCCCCGAGACCATGCTCGGCGACACGGGCGTCGCCGTCTCCCCGAAGGATCCCGAGAAGGCCGCCTTCGTGGGTAAGACCGTCAAGCTCCCCATCGTCGACCGCGAGATCCCCATCTTTGAGGATTGGCATGTCGACGCCAACTTTGGCTCCGGCTTCGTCAAGGTCACCCCGGCCCACGACCCCAACGACTACGCCATGGGTCAGGCCCACGACCTGCCGCAGATCAACATCTTTGACGAGCACGCGGTGGTCGTCGAGGGCTACGGCGAGTTCACCGGTATGACCCGCGAGGAGTGCCGCGAGGCCGTCATCAAGTGGTTTGAGGAGCATGACCTGCTCGACCACGTCGAGGACCACGACCACTCCGTCATGCACTGCTACCGCTGCGACGCCGCACTTGAGCCGTGGCTGTCCGAGCAGTGGTTTGTGGCCGTCGACAAGCTCAAGGGGCCGGCGCTTGACGCCGTCAACTCCGGCAAGGTCACCTTCCACCCCGCGCGCTGGACGCAGACCTACACGACCTGGATGGAGAACCTCAAGGACTGGTGCATCAGCCGCCAGCTGTGGTGGGGCCACCGCATTCCTGTGTTCTACTGCGAGGACTGCGGCTGGGAGGACGCCCTGACCGAGGACACGGACGTGTGCCCCAAGTGCGGCGGCCATCACGTGCATCAGGACGAGAACGTGCTGGACACCTGGTTTAGCTCGCAGTTGTGGACCTTTGCCACGCAGGGCTGGCCGCAAAAGCCGGAGCTGCTCGAGGGCCATCACCCCACGACGGCGCTCGTTACTGCGCGCGACATCATCGCGCTGTGGGTCGCCCGCATGGTCATGAGCTCGCTGTACTTCCTGGACGAGGTTCCGTTTAAGGACGTCGTCATTTACCCGACGATCCTGGCCAAGGACGGAAGCCGCATGTCCAAGTCCAAGGGCAACGGCGTTGACCCCATGGACCTCATTGGCATGTACGGTGCCGACGCCATGCGCTACAACCTGCTCACGCTGTGCACCAACAACCAGGACGTCAAGTTCGACGCGAACATCGATAAGAAGACCAAGAAGCTTATCGACAGCCCGCGTACCGACCAGGCCAAGTCGTTTGTGACCAAGATTTGGAACGCCAGCCGCTTCCTGCTCATGAACATGGAGGGTTACACGCCCGGCGAGCCCGTTGTGGAGACGCCGGCCGACGCCTGGATGTTCAGCCGCCTGGCCAAGGCCGTCAAGATGGTCACCGAGGGCATCGAGAAGTACACCTTTGGCGATATGGCTCGCGGCGTGCAGCAGTTCTTCTGGAACGAGGTCTGCGACTGGTACGTCGAGGTCACCAAGGCCCGCCTGAAGGGCGAAGGCCGTCTGCAGGCTCAGCGCAACCTGATCTTTGTGCTTGACACCTCCATTCGCCTGATGCACCCGCTCATGCCGTTTGTCACCGAGGAGATCTGGGACAACATGCCGGCGAGCGTGCTCGACCTGGATGCCGAGGGCAACGTGAACCGCGCCGAGGCGCTCATGATCGCCAAGTGGCCCGAGCCCGCCGACTATGCCAAGTATGTCGACGAGGACGCCGAGCGCGCGTTTGAGCTGTGCCGCGCCGTCGTGTCTGCCGCCCGCGCCACGCGTTCGCGTTATCGCTTGAGCCCCAAGGCCGAGCTCGACGTGGTCGTGCGCGCCGGCGCCGAGGACATCGAGAAGCTCGAGAGCCTGCGCTCGACCATTGAGCCGCTGGCCAACACCGCTTCGCTGGTCATGGGTACCGATGTTGAGAAGCCGGCTGCGAGCATCGCCGTGGTCGACAGCGGCGTCGAGATCTTTGTGGTGCTCGAGGGCAAGGTTGATCTTTCGGCCGAGAAGGCACGTCTGGAGAAGGAGATCGCCGCGGCTCAGAAGGAGCTCGCCGGCTGCGAGAAGACGCTTGCCAACGAGGGCTTTGTGGCCAAGGCCGCGCCCGCGGTGGTCCAGAAGAAGAGGGACCGTGCAGCTGAGCTCAAGGAGATCCTGGCGGCGCTGACTGCTCAGGTTGCTGACTTCTCGTAGATTTTACTGAGGGGCGCGTCCCGACGCTTTGCTCGCTACTGCGGACAGTCCTGCGCAAGACGGACAGCACATTAAGTGCTGTCCTTTGCGTGCGGAACTTGTATCGAGCAAAGCGTCGGGCCGCTCCTAGTTCGTTTACGTGGTTGTTTGCATCTGGCGCGTTAGGGCCACAGGGTTGTGGCCTTGATCTCGCTGCAAAGCGGTGTTTGGCTGATATTTTGAATGGGAGGGGCTCGTTGTTTATTACGGGCCTCTTTTTATGTTGAGGGGACTTTGGTTATGGCGAAGCGTTCGGGGTTGTATTCGGTGCCGTTTGAGGTTCCGGAGCTTTCTTTTGATAAGGTTGTTGCGCTTGCGGCTGATACGGGCAAGATTGCGCGTTATTCCACGCCGCTGCTCGAGACCGTTGTCGAGATGCTCGATGAGCTTGGTCGTCCTGACGAGTTCTATGATTGCGTCCAGATAGCCGGTACCAATGGAAAGACCTCGACGACGCGATTCTCGGCTGCCATTCTTAGTGGCGAGGGCCTTAAGACGGCGCTCTTTACTTCTCCTCATCTGGTGCGTTATCCCGAGCGTATGGAGATTGATGGAAAGGTCGTCTCAGACGAGGTCTTTGCCCATGGTGTCTCTGCGGCGTATGAGGCGGGCCGTCGTCTCAACGCACGTCGTGAGGCGGCGGGCGAGGAACTTCGCGCTATTACGCCCTTCGATCTTTTGTCCGTGGCCGGTTTGACCATGTTTGCCGAGGCTTGCGTGGACGTGGCCGTGCTTGAGGTTGGCATGGGCGGACGATGGGATGCTACGAGTGCGACCGATCCCGTGGCCGTCGCCATTACGGGCATTGGACTCGACCATACGAAGGTCCTTGGCGATACGCTCGAGGCCATTGCGGGGGAGAAGGCTGCGGTAATTAAGCCTGGGCGTTTGGTTGTTTTGGGCGAGGGCACGCATGAGGCGAGTGTTCAACGCGTGATGGATGCACGTTGTCGCGAGTGCGGCGTTGTGCCGCTCGTGGTGAGCCATGCGACGACCAAACTTCCGGCACACGTGGGTGATACGGTGGAGTTTAGCTGTACCACGCCGCGCGCGATCTATACGTCGAGCATGGTTAAGCCGGCGTATCAGCCGCAGAATGCCGCATGCGCGATTGTGCTGTGCGAGGGCTATCTGGGCCGCGAACTCGACCACGATGCGCTCGACGCTTCGCTTATGGGCTGCCCCACGCCGGGTCGCTTTGATGTGCTGGGAACCGATCCGCTCAAGCTGCTCGACGCCTGCCATAATCCTCAGAGCTGCGAGAACTTTGTGAGCGCACTGGACGAGATCGATCCGTGCGTAGAGAATCGCCCAACGCTGCTGTGCGCGGCGTTGGCTGACAAGGACGTGGCGGGCATCGTCGACGTGCTTGTCCCGGCCTTCCCCCGTGTGGTCGTGACGCAGACCGATTCTGATCGCGCCCTGCCGGCAGAGGAGCTCGCTGCCCTGGTGGACGCCGATAAACTCGCGGGTGTGTACCCCAGCGTATCCGAGGCCCTCGCAGCCCTCGATGCCGCGGGCGGGCCCTTCGTAGCAGCCGGCACCATCACCCTAGCCGGCGAAGTAGCCGGCCTGCTGCGTTAACCCATCCCCTCATCAGTTGCGGTGAAATAGTTCCTGTTTTTGGGTTCTAGCAGCCCATCCAGGAACTATTCCACCGCAACTTAGTTTGGGGGCTTGGGGACCAGGCTAGTCTAGGCGGACTGGGTCGTGGGGGTAGGCGTTGAGAATCTCGACGCCGGTCTCGGTGACGAGGGCCAAGTCCTCGATGCGGACGCCGGTGCGGCCGGGGAGGTAGATGCCCGGCTCGATGGAGAAGGTCATTCCCGGCTCGATAACCTGCTCGTTGACGAGCGAAACGTCGCCCGGCTCGTGGTCCTGCAGGCCGATCGAGTGACCCAGGCGATGCGTAAAGCACTGTCCATAGCCTGCGTCTTCAATCACATCGCGCGCGGCACGGTCCAGGTCGTACATGCGTACGCCCGGCGCGATAAGCGCTTCGGCGGCCTCGTTGGCGCGGCGAACGATGTCGTAGATGTGTGCCGTCTCCTCGTCCGGCTCGCCCCAAAAGAACGTGCGCGTCATGTCCGAGCAATAGTTGCGGCGACGTCCGCCAATATCGAACAGCACTACGTCACCGCGCTTGAGTACGGTGTCATCGGGCTCGTGATGCGGGTCGCCGGCATTGGCGCCAAAGCTCACGATGGGCGGGAAGCTAAAGCCCTCGCAGCCGTGCTTACGATACAGGCCGAGCATCTGATCGGCAATTTCACGCTCCGTCACGCCCTCATGGACAAGCTTGATTGCGTCGGCCATCACGGCATCGTTGGCGGCCGAGGACGCGCGCATGAGCTCCTGCTCGGCAGCGTCCTTGTACGTGCGTGCGGCCGTCACGGCAAAGTCGCCCAGGAAAAACTCGCTCGCGGCATGGCGCTCCATGAGGGGCATTAAAAAGCCCGAGCGCATGACGGTGTCGATGCCGAGTGGCTTGGTCGGATTGACTTCGCGTGCGATGGCGTCGGCCACGACGTCGGTGTCGGAGTGGTAGGCGACGCGGGCGTTGTCGTACTTGGGTAGTTGATGCAACGCGTTGACCAGGATCACCGGCTCGGCATCGCGCGCGAGCAGCACACCGCAAAAGCGCTCGAACATATCGGCGTAAAAACCGGTCAGGTAATAAATCGACCACGGGTCATTTACGAGCAGCTGCGCGCCGGGGTGCTGAGCCTCGAGCGCATCGAGCACGCGCGCCACACGCTGGTCATCGACATGTGCCATGAAACATCCTTTCGCTAGGGTAGTTAATTTGGGACGGGGCTATTTTAGCTGCCCCAATATGCCAGCTGATACTTATTCTGGCCTCGAATAATTCGTCGACAGTTAAGGGTAGCTAAAATAGCCCCGTCCCAAATTAACTACCCCTGGTCTGCTTTCAAAACTATGCCGGATTACGGGGCTGGATTGCTCTTGGCTGACCATGACCAAAATGGCAAAAATAAAACCGACGCTCCTATAAGTTGTCAAGAGGCAGTTTGCGGGAGCGCTCTCTCCAATTCGCACAGGAGCTCGTAAT
>UQWV01000013.1 GCA_900544845.1 uncultured Collinsella sp.
GCGACCTATCTGATTACCGAGAAGGGCCTCAACACCTACATCAAGTGCAACCCCACGCTGCTGGGCTATGAGTTTGCCCGCCAGCGTCTGAACGAGCTGGGCTTTGACTACATCGTCTTCGATGACACGCACTTCCGCGAGGACCTGCAGTGGGCCGACGCCGTGCCCATGTTCGAGCGCCTGATTGCCCTGTGTGCCGAGCGCGGCCTGGAGTTTGGCGTCAAGCTCACCAACACCTTCCCCGTCGACGTGACGAGGAACGAGCTGCCTTCCACTGAGATGTACATGTCCGGCCGTTCGCTGTTCTCGCTGACCATCGAGGCCGCCCGTCGCATTACCGAGCAGTTCGATGGCAAGCTGCGCATCAGCTACTCCGGCGGTGCTACGGTCTACAACATCCGCGCCCTGTATGACGCCGGCATTTGGCCCGTCACCCTGGCGACCGACGTGCTCAAGCCCGGTGGCTACGAGCGCTTTAGCCAGATGGCCGGCGAGTTTACCGACCTGGATGGCAAGCCGTTCGCGGGCGTCTCTCTCGAGGCCGTGACTGCGATCCAGACCGACTCGCTCACCAATCCGCTCTACAAGAAGCCGCTGCGCCCGCTGCCCGACCGCAAGGTCGCCGGCAAGAGCCCGCTTTCCGACTGCTTTACCACGCCGTGCCGCACGAGCTGCCCCATTCAGCAGGATATTCCCGCCTATCTGGCGGCTGTTGACGAGGGCCGCTACGAGGATGCGCTCAACATCATCATCGAGCGCAACGCCCTGCCGTTTATCACCGGCACCATCTGCCCGCATCCCTGCGGCCGTGCCTGCGAGCGTGCATTCTATGAGCCCGAGGGCGCCCAGATTCGCGCCAGCAAGCTCAAGGCCGCCCGCGAGGCCATGACCGCCGTGCTGCCCAAGCTGCGCGCCCAGGCCATCGCCAACGACGGCGAGCGCAATGTTGCCGTTATCGGCGGCGGCCCGGCCGGTCTGGCGACGGCGTTCTTCCTGACGCGTGCCGGCGTGCCCGTCACCATCTTTGAGGCCCGCGACTCGCTCGGCGGCGTGGTCCGTCACATCATCCCCGAGTTCCGTATCGCCAGCGACGATATCTCCCACGACGCAGAGCTCTGCCTGGCCTTTGGCGCCAAGGTGCAGCTCAACGCTCGCGTTGATTCCATTGACGAGCTCAAGGCCCAAGGCTTTACCGACGTGGTCGTGGCCACCGGTGCCTGGATGCCCGGCTCTGCGGGCCTGGGCGAGGGTGCCGAGCTCGACGTGCTGGAGTTCCTCGAGGCCGCCAAGAAGGGCGAGAAACTCGAGCTGGGCGAGGACGTCGTGGTCATTGGCGCCGGTAACACCGCCATGGACGCGGCCCGCGTGGCCAAGCGTCTGGCTGGCGTGAAGAACGTGCGCCTGGTGTATCGCCGCACCAAGAAACAGATGCCCGCTGACGAGGAAGAGCTTGATCTTGCTCTTGCCGACGGCGTTGAGTTCTGCGAGCTGCTGGCGCCCAAGGCGCTCAACGGTGCCGTGCTGACCTGCGACGTCATGGAGCTTGGCGAGCCGGATGCAAGCGGCCGTCGCAGCCCCGTCGCCACGGGCGAGACCGTCGAGCTTTCCGCCACCACGGTGATCTGCGCCGTGGGCGAGGGCATCGATGCCAGCCTGTACGATGCCGCGGGCGTCGAGCACGACCGTCGCGGTCGCCTTGCCGCCACCTCCACCGGCGTCGAGGGCGTCTGGGCTGCGGGCGACTGCCGCCGCGGTCCTGCCACCGTGGTCGAGGCTATTGCCGACGCCGCCGAGGTCGCCCGTGCCATCGCCGGCGTGGACTTTAACAAGTACGCCGACCAGAATGCTCAGACCGGTCGCGAGGACACTTGCTACGAGCGCAAGGGGTCGCTGTGCCGCGACAAGCGCAACTGCACCAAGACTCGCTGCCTGGGCTGCGGCTCGGTGTGCGAGGTCTGCTGCGATGTGTGCCCCAACCGTGCCAACGTGGCAATTAAGGTGCCGGGCCTGGCCAAGCATCAGGTCGTCCATGTCGACGGCATGTGCAACGAGTGCGGCAACTGCGCCGTGTTCTGCCCCTACCAGGAGGGTCGTCCCTACAAGGACAAGCTCACCCTGTTCTGGAGCGAGCAGGACATGGAGAACTCCGAGAACGAGGGCTTCCTGGCTGTGGACGAGGACCACTTTAAGGTCCGCGTCGCCGGCACGGTCCGCACCGTCTCGGTCGATGCCGTCAACACCGGTCTTCCCGAGGCCGTCCGCCTGACCATCAGGGCCGTGCGCGACAACTATTCGTACCTTCTTAAGAAATAGGCGAGTCTCTTATGGCCAAATCCATTCAACATAACGTGGCCTACGTTGCCTGCGGAAGCGGTTGCGCCTCCGCAGGCGGCGACGCCCGCTGCAGCGAAGGCTGCATTGGCTGTGGCGCCTGCGTCACGGCCTGCCCCCACGGCGCCATTGCGCTGGTCGATGGCATCGCTCGCGTGGATCGCTCCAAGTGCACGGGCTGTGGCCTGTGCGGCATGGCGTGCCCGCAGCGCGTGATTGCCTTCGTTCCCGGCTACCAGAACATTCTGGTGCGCTGCAACAACACCGATAAGGGCGCCATTGCGCGCAAGATCTGCGACACGAGCTGCATCGGTTGCGGTATGTGCGCCAAAAAGTGCCCTGCCGGCGCTATCCGCATCGAGGACAACTGCGCCCATATCGACGGCGCGGACTGCCTGTCGTGCGGCATGTGCGCCGTCGTCTGCCCTCATGGCGCCATCCACGACCGCACCGGCATCGCCGCCGGCGTGTAGAAGGGAATCACCATGGCACAGGAATTCACTTTTACCGTTAACGGCGTCGAGCGCACGACGACCCAAAACAAACCGCTACTGCGCTACCTGCGCGACGACCTGCATATCCATTCCGCCAAGGACGGCTGCTCCGAAGGTGCTTGCGGTACCTGCACCATCCATGTGGACGGTGCGGCCGTCAAGGCGTGCGTACTGACCACCGCTCTTGCCGCCGGCCGTAACATCGTGACCGTCGAGGGCCTGCCCCAGGACGTGCGCGAGGCCTTTGTGTACGCCTTTGGCGCCGTGGGCGCCGTGCAGTGCGGTTTTTGCATCCCCGGCATGGTCATGGCGGGTGCAGCGCTCATCGCCGAGGACCCCGAGCCCACCGAGGAGCAGATCAAGTACGCCATTCGCGGTAACGTCTGTCGCTGCACCGGCTACAAAAAGATTATCGAGGGCATCTCGCTGGCCGCTGCGGTGCTCCGCGGCGAAAAGCAGATCGATGAGGACCTGGAGCGCGGCGATGACTACGGCGTGGGCAAGCGCGCCTTCCGTATCGACGTGCGCAAGAAGGTGCTCGGCGAGGGCAAGTATCCCGACGACATCGACGAGCTCGATCAGCCGGGCCTGACCTATGCCAGCGCCGTGCGCTCCAAGTATCCGCGCGCCCGTGTGCTCTCCATCGATACCTCCAAGGCCGAGGCCCTGCCCGGCGTGGTGGGCATCCTGCGCGCCGAGGACGTGCCGGTCAACCAGGTCGGCCACCTTATCCAGGACTGGGATGTCATGATCGCTCAGGGCGATATCACCCGCTGCGTGGGCGATGCCATCGTGCTGGTGGTCGCCGAGGACGAGGCGACGCTCGAGAAGGCCAAGAAGCTCGTAAAGATTGACTACGAGCCGCTGGAGCCCGTGCGCAACATTGTCGAGGCCAGGGCCGCCGACGCCCCGCGCCTGCATGACAGCTTCTTTGCCTTCGGCAACACAGTGGAGCTCAAGGACAACGTGTGCCAGAGCCGTCATGTGACGCGCGGCGACGCCGCCAAGGCGCTGGCCGAAAGCGCGTTCACCGTGACGCAGCGCTTTACCACGCCCTTTACCGAGCATGCCTTCTTGGAGCCCGAGTGTGTCGTTGCCTTCCCGTACAAGAACGGCGTCAAGGTGCAGTCGACCGACCAGGGTGCCTACGATACGCGCAAAGAGTGCGCCCACATGTTTGGCTGGGATAGCGAGCCCGAGCGCGTGGTCGTCGAGACCATGCTCGTGGGCGGCGGCTTTGGCGGCAAGGAGGACGTGTCCATCCAACACCTGGCCGCGCTTGCCGCATATAAGCTCCAGCGTCCTGTGAAGTGCAAGCTCACTCGTGCCGAGTCGCTTGCATTCCATCCCAAGCGCCACGCCATGGACGGTACCTTTACACTGGGTTGCGACGCCGAGGGCAACTTTACCGGTCTGGATTGCGAGATCAACTTTGACACCGGCGCCTACGCGTCGCTGTGCGGTCCGGTGCTCGAGCGCGCCTGCACGCACGCCGTCGGCCCCTACAAGTACCAGAACACCGACATTCGCGGTTATGGCTACTACACCAACAACCCGCCCGCCGGCGCGTACCGCGGCTTTGGCGTTTGCCAGTCCGAGTTTGCGCTCGAGAGCCTGATCGACCTGCTGGCAGAGAAGGTCGGCCTGGATCCGTGGGAGATTCGCTACCGCAACGCCATCGAGCCGGGCGAGGTTTTGCCCAACGGCCAGATTGCCGACTGCTCCACGGCGCTGAAGGAGACACTGCTCGAGGTCAAGGATGCCTACTATGCGCATCCCGGACACGCCGGTATCGCCTGCGCCATGAAGAACGCTGGCGTGGGCGTTGGCCTGCCCGATGCCGGCCGCTGCAAGATTCGCGTCGAGAACGGCGTAGCCGTGGTCTATGCCGCCACGTCCGACATCGGCCAGGGCTGCAACACCGTCTTTTTGCAGGACGTTGCCGAGGCATGCGGTCTGCCGCTTCGCTGCATCGCCAACGGCGAGTGCTCCACCGAGAATGCTCCCGACTCCGGCACCACGTCTGGTTCGCGTCAGACGGTCGTGACCGGCGAGGCCGTGCGCGGCGCCGCCTTCCTGCTGCGCGATGCCATGGTTGGCATCGAGGCCGGCAAGCCTGCGCCTACCGCCCCGGTGAGCGCGCATGGCGACGGCGTCAAGATCGAGTACGACGACGGTCGCGCCTATCAGCTGCACACGCAGGAGCTCGTCGCCGGGCAGGGCATGCATCCTCAGGATCCCGCGGCAGCCATCAAGGCGCTCGAGGGATGCGAGTTTGGCTACGTGTACCTGGAGCCGACCGACAAGCTGGGTGCGGATGTTCCCAACCCCAAGAGCCACATCTGCTACGGCTTTGCCACACATGTGGTTATTTTGGACGACGACGGCCGCGTGAGCGAGGTCTATGCCGCGCACGATTCCGGCAAGGTGGTCAACCCCATCTCCATCCAGGGTCAGATCGAAGGTGGCGTTCTCATGGGTATGGGCTATGCGCTTACCGAGGACTGGCCGCTCAAGGACTGTGTACCCCAGGCAAGGTACGGTACGCTCGGACTGTTCCGTGCGCCCGAGATTCCGGATATCCACGCCATTTACGTGGAGAAGGACGAGCTACTGCCTGTGGCATATGGCGGCAAGGGCATCGGCGAGATCGCAACGATCCCCACGGCGCCCGCCGTACAGAACGCCTACCGCGCGTTTGACGGCAAGCTGCGTCCAAATCTGCCCATGGTGGATACGCCCTACAGCCGCGTCCGTCACCGCGGCTAGGGTAGAGCGCGGACGACCATTGCTGATGGGCCGTTCGCGCTCAACACCAACTACATACGCTGCGCCTTTGGCCCCGACTCCATCGCGAGCCGGGGCCTTTTGTTTGGAGCGGAGGCCGCGTCTCGAAACGGGTCGTGCTTTCCTTTTGAGCCTCGGGACTGCGGACGATTTCTTGGACCGTTACGCGGCCCTTCCCAGTGCGGCGCGGAACTCGGCCGGCGTGCGGCCGCCGAGCGCATCGCTGCGCCTCTCCGTATTGTATCGGCCGATCCAGCCCCCGAGCTCCTCGATGAAGCGGGCGGGGGTCCAGCCCGACCAGTCCCTGCCGTGCCAGAACTCCCCCTTGAGCAGGCCGAAGAAGCCCTCCATCGCCGCGTTGTCCGGGCTGCAGCCCTTGGCGGACATGCTCCTGGCGAGGCCGTGCCCCTCGCAGATTGAGATCCGGCCGGGCCAGCGGTACGGAAAAGTGTCGAAATAGGCACCTTAAAACTTCGGAAAAGTGTCAAATTCGATAGGAAAATTATCCGGAAAAGTGTGGATGGATGACAAAACAGCACTTAGAAGCCGGTGCTGGATGCGGGATCTTGCGGCCGCCTTCAGTCCTCGCTACTCGTCGTCTCCGTCGTTGGGGTCGCCCTTGAGGGTGTTGATGTCCAGGTACTGGTTATCGTCCTCTTTTTGCTGGGTCTCCGACTCCGCTTGGGTGGGGCCGCGGAACAGCTGGAATCCCTCAAACGCAATGGCGCCGAGCAGGACAACGACAATGGCGATAAAGGCAACCTTGACTGCCTGCGGAAATTCCGAGAAACGCAGTGCCTTTTCCTCGGCGTAATAATCGGCGAAGCGCTCTTCGCCCGTGCTTTTGGTATACGCCGGCGCGGACGCGGCCTCCGGGTCATATTCCGGTGCAGGCGTGGCAGCGTACGGATCGTTGAGATAATCGCTCGATGCGGTGCCATAATCTTCGGTCTCGATGCGACCGGTGCCAGCATAGTCATCGGAATAATCGGAATATGCCGCACCGCCCTCATAGTCCGCGGCGCTCGTGTTAGCGGCAAAAAGCGGGTTAACCGGAACATCGAGCGCCGGCATGCCGGTAGAGGTCTCATCCAGATCGGTTGCAGCCCAGGAATCGTGGGCAACCTGATGGGCAACGGGCTCATCGAGCCTTGCGACCGGAGGCTTGCGTGCCGCAGGAACAGGCAACTGCTGGGCGCTGTACATAACGGTGCTGTCGGCCGATTTGCCCTGCGTCGCTGCAGCGAGAAATGCCGCCGTCTCGGACGGGTCGCTTGCGGGGCGGGGAGCTGGTGTGGGCGCCGAAGTGGGTGTGGGCGTAGGCGCGGGCGTCGAAACGGGCGACTGCGCAGGAGTCGGCGCAGATGCGGGCTTAGGCGCAAGTGCGGGATTGGGGTTTGACGGGCGAGCCCCGCCGCCCATGAGTTCGTCGGCGGTCCACGGGCGATCATCCATCACGTCGTCAAGGCTCAGCGAAAACAGGTCGTCTTCACCCTCATCGAACATGCGGTGCACATGTCCACCAATTGCCGGAATCAATCCGCGACCGGTGCATGATGCCTTGCTCAACGCCATTCTGTTCCATCCTTTCGAAATACTAATGTCATCGATTATATGGAACTTCCCAAGCGGCTCGGTCTTGGATTCGCGCTTTCCAGAACTCGCGCCCAAAAGGGGAGGGGCAATCTAGGCGAGTGCCTACTTGTCGCCGGCCGCCGCCTTGGCCTCATTGAGGTAGCTATAGAAGCTGTACTTGGAGATGCCAAAGAACTCGCAGGCGCGCTCGCTCGACTTGGAAATGAGGAAGGCACCGCGACGGTCGAGGTAGCCAATGGCACGAATGCGCTCGTCTTTGGTCATGAGTGCCGCGGGCTTGCCCACAAACTGCTCGCACTCGTGCAGCAGGTCCTCGAGCAGGTCGCCGATGTTCTTGGTAATGGGCTCGGGCTCGGTGTAGCCCGTTCCGCCGGTGCCAGTAAAGGCATCGAGCGAACGCTCAAAAGCCTTCATAAGCGTAATGTCAAAGTTGATGCCCAAAATGCCGACGGGTTTGCCCTCATCGTTGCGGATAAAGATGGTCGAGGACTTGAGCAGCTTGCCGTCGGCGGTTTTAGTGAGGTACGGCTCGCGGTCGTGTATGTCGGTGGTGCCCTCGTGCATGGACTCAAACACAATATGGCTGGGGCCGTCACCCAGTTTGCGCCCGCTGACGTGGCCGTTTTCGATCACTACGATGGAGTGGTCCACGTCCTCGGTCTCCAGATCGTGGACGACGACTTCGCAGTTGGGACCAAATTGGAGCGCCAGACCGTGTGCGAGGCGCTTGTAAAACTCAATCTGTGCGGGGGTCATGGGTGCCTTCCTAAAAATTAGTTTGGGCATACTTTGCCATAAACCACACCTGTTCGCAAATAACGAAAGCGTCGCTGCGTTATGTAACCGTTCGGCGGCGAAAAGGTACCGATTACGGCAACAAACAATTTGTTAGGTTTGCCAATCAAAAAGTGTGATAGAACAGTGCTAACAAACTTTTTGTTTGGCATCCACATAAAAGTTCAGTCGCATGAATGGGAATGGGCTGAAACGCGTATGCGGGGGCCGGCAAGAGAGGACTTAAGGAGTTCACCGTATGGCCGATAAGATCCAGTGGGCGGGCAACACGATGCCCAAGAGCGATGACAAGCACTTGGGAATCATGAGCCTCGACCACGTGAAGAAGGCCCGTGCCTTCCACCAGTCGTTCCCTCAATATACCGTCACTCCGCTTGCCCGTCTGGACGGTCAGGCTGCGCGCCTGGGCCTGTCCAACCTGTGCGTTAAGGACGAGAGCTATCGCTTTGGCCTCAACGCCTTTAAGGTCCTGGGCGGCTCGTTTGCCATGGCCAACTATATTGCCGACGAGACCGGCAAGGACGTTGCCGACTGCACCTTCGATTACCTGACCTCCGATCAGCTTGCCAAGGACTTTGGCCAGGCTACCTTCTTTACCGCCACCGACGGCAACCATGGCCGCGGCGTGGCATGGGCTGCCAACAAGCTGGGCCAGAAGGCCGTCGTGCACATGCCCAAGGGTTCCACCAAGCCCCGCTTCGATAACATCGCCGCCGAGGGCGCCACGGTGACCATCGAAGAGGTCAACTACGACGAGTGCGTGCGCATGGCCGCCGCCGAGGCCGACGCCTGCGAGCGCGGCGTCATCGTTCAGGACACCGCCTGGGAGGGCTACGAGAAGATCCCGTCCTGGATCATGGAGGGCTACGGCACCATGGCTTCCGAGGCTGCCGAGCAGCTGCGCGAGATGGCCATCAACCGCCCGACGCACGTGTTTGTCCAGGCTGGCGTGGGTTCGCTCGCGGGCGCCGTGGTGGGCTACTTCACCAACCTGTATCCCGATAACCCGCCTACCTTTGTCGTGGTTGAGTGCGCTCCTGCCGCCTGCCTGTACAAGGGCGCTGCCGCCGGCGACGGCGATCCGCGCATCGTGGACGGTGACATGCCCTCCATCATGGCCGGCCTGTGCTGCGGCGAGCCCAACATTCTGGGCTGGGATATCCTGCGCAACCACACCACCGCCTTCGTGTCCTGCCCCGACTGGGTCACCGCTCGCGGCATGCGCACCCTGGGCGCTCCCGAGAAGGGCGACCCGCGCGTCATTTCCGGCGAGTCCGGCGCTGTGACCACCGGCCTGGTCGAGACCCTCATGCTCGATCCCGAGTACGCCGAGCTCAAGGAGCTCATCGGCCTGGACAAGACGAGCTCCGTGCTCTGCTTCTCCACCGAGGGCGACACCGATCCCGACCAGTATCGCCGCATTGTTTGGGAAGGCGAATATCCCACTTGCTAATCGTTAGGGCGGAGTAAATAGGTATCGCTCCGCCACCTCACAGGTAGATTCCTTCGTTTGAAAGGTTATGAACAATGGCTAAAGAACTCGATTTCGACGCTATCAAGGCTGCTGCTGAGTCTCACCGCGCCGACATGACTCGCTTCCTGCGTGCCATGATCTCCCACCCCTCTGAGTCCTGCGAGGAGGGCGAGGTTGTCGCCTGCATCAAGGCCGAGATGGAGAGCCTTGGCTATGACGAGGTCAAGGTCGACGGCCTGGGCAACGTTATGGGCTTTATGGGCGAAGGCGACAAGATCATCGCTATCGACTCCCACATCGACACCGTCGGCATCGGCAACATCGATAACTGGGACGCCGATCCCTATGAGGGCTACGAGACCGACGAGATCATCTACGGCCGCGGCGGCTCCGACCAGGAGGGTGGCATGGCTTCTGCTACCTACGCTGCCAAGATGATGAAGGACATGGGCCTCATCCCCGAGGGCTACAAAATCATGGTCGTCGGCACCGTCCAGGAAGAGGACTGCGACGGCATGTGCTGGCAGTACATCTACAACAAGGACGGCATTAAGCCCGAGTTCGTCATTTCCACCGAGCCCACCGACGGCGGCATCTATCGCGGTCACCGCGGCCGCATGGAGATCCGCGTCGACGTTCACGGCACCTCCTGCCACGGCTCCGCTCCCGACCGCGGCGACAACGCCATCTACAAGATGGCCGACATCATCGCCGACGTCCGCGCCCTCAACAACAACGGTTGCGACGAGTCGACCGACATCAAGGGCCTCGTCAAGATGCTCGACCCCAAGTACAACCCCGAGCACTACGAAGATGCCCGCTTCCTGGGCCGCGGCACCTGCACCGTCAGCCAGATCTTCTACACCAGCCCCAGCCGTTGCGCCGTGGCCGACTCCTGCGCCATCTCCATCGACCGTCGCATGACCGCCGGTGAGACCTGGGAGTCCTGTCTGGACGAGATTCGCAACCTGCCGGCCGCCAAGAAGTACGGCGACGACGTGAAGGTCTCCATGTACATGTACGACCGTCCGTCCTGGACCGGCGAGGTCTACGAGACCGAGGCTTACTTCCCCACGTGGATCAACAAGGAGACCGCTCCGCACGTCAAGGCCCTCGTCGACGCCCACAAGGCCATGTTTGGTGACGAGCGCATCGGCTGCGAGCCCAGCATGGACAAGCGCACCGGTCGCCCGCTGTGCGACAAGTGGACCTTCTCCACGAACTGCGTTTCCATCCAGGGCCGCTACGGCATCCCCTGCGTGGGCTTTGGCCCGGGTGCCGAGTCTCAGGCTCACGCTCCCAACGAGGTCACCTACAAGGACGACCTGGTCACCGCTGCCGCCATGTATGTGGCTGCCCTGAACCTCTACGATCCGAGCCAGGCCGATGGCGACGCCACCGTGTTCCGCGCCGGTCTGACCAACAACAAGATCGATTAGTCCCATTCCTCGATTTTGTTGAGCCGGGGGCCGCTCGTGCCCCCGGCGCCTCCTGTTGACTTGGGGCCCGCGGTCGTTATCTCCCATGCTTCCTCAACGGTGGCGGGTCCTCGTCATGGTGCTCTGCATGTTCTAGCCACACGCGCATGCCGGAGCACATCTACTCATTGCGATCGTTTCATCTTTAGAAAGGACATTTCCATGGACGCTAAGTTTACCGAGCTCGTCGAGCGGCTGAACGGCCTCGATTTTAAGGGTATGTACGGCAGCGATTTCCTGCACACCTGGGACAAGACCACCGATGAGCTCAAGGCTCTCTACATCGTCGCCGACGCCCTGCGCGAGCTGCGTGAGAACAACGTCTCTCCCAAGATCTTCGACTCGGGCCTGGCCGTCTCCCTGTTCCGCGACAACTCCACCCGTACGCGCTTCTCCTTCTCTAAGGCCGCCAACCTGCTCGGCCTTGAGCTGCAGGACCTGGACGAGAAGAAGTCCCAGATCGCCCACGGCGAGACCGTCCGCGAGACCGCTACCATGATCTCCTTCATGGCCGACGTCATCGGCATCCGCGACGACATGTACATCGGCAAGGGCGACGCCTACATGGCCGAGGTCTCCGAGTCTGTCCAGCAGGCCTACGAGGACGGCGTTCTGGATCACCGTCCCACGCTCATCTCCCTGCAGTCCGATTCCGACCACCCCACGCAGTCCTCTGCCGACATGCTCTACCTCATCAACGAGTTTGGCGGCCTCGAGAACCTCAGGGGCAAGAAGGTTGCCGTCACCTGGGCCTATTCGCCCTCTTACGGCAAGCCGCTGTCCTGCCCGCAGTCGCTGATCAGCCTGCTGCCCCGCTTTGGCATGGACGTCACCCTGGCCCACCCCGAGGGCTACGACCTCATGCCCGAGGTCGTCGAGCGCGCCAAGGGCTATGCCGCCGAGTCCGGCACCACCTTTAAGCAGGTCAACACCATGGCCGAGGCCTTCGAGGGCGCCGACATCGTGATCCCCAAGAGCTGGGCTCCGTTTGCCGCCATGGAGAAGCGCACCAACCTGTACGCCGAGGGCGACGACGCCGGCATCGCTGCGCTCGAGAAGGAGCTGCTCGCCCAGAACGCCACCCATCAGGACTGGTGCTCCACGACCGAACTCATGGAGAAGACCGCCAACGGCCAGGACACCATCTTTATGCACCCGCTGCCCGCCGACATCTCCGGTGTCTCCTGCGAGCACGGCGAGGTTAACGCCGACGTCTTCGACATGCACCGCGTGGGCATGTACAAGGAGGCCAGCTACAAGCCGTACGCCATCGCTGCCATGATGTTCCTGCAGAAGGTTGCCGATCCCGCCGCTACCCTCAAGGCCCTCGACGAGCGTAACACCGCCCGTTGGCTCCAGGCCTAAAGCCGGGCTGAGGTAAGCCATGTAAAGGGGGCGCTCTGCCAACCGGCGGGGTGCCCCCTTTTTGCATCGTGGGCGTGCGGGATAAGCGCTTTCGATGTGGATGCCCGCGGCGCGAGTTATGGGTACGATGGTTTCAGGGGAGGTATCACCATGAAACTTGGATGCGTCATTATGGCTTCGGGCGAGGGCAAGCGGTTTGGCTCTAACAAGATGCTTGCCGATATCTATGGCGAGCCGCTGATTGCCCGGACCATCGATTCGGTGCCCCGGGGCTTTGACGTCGTGGTTTCGACGCGTTGGCCCGAGGTCGCTCAGATTTGCGAGGACAAGCATTGCCCGTGCGTGCTGCACGATGGCGAGCTGCGCAGCGAAAGCGTCCGTGCGGGCCTTTCATGGGGAGTCGAACGCAACTGGAAAGGTTGCCTCTTTTTGCCGGGCGACCAGCCGCTCGTGAGTTCGGGTTCTTTTGAGGCTATGGTTCGTGCGTTTGACGAGTGTGGCCGCAAACATCCGGTGCGTCTTGCGTGCAACGGTGAGCCTTCGAGCCCGGTGCTCTTTCCGGCGGAACTGTTCGATGCACTTATGTGTCTTGAGGGCAAGGACGGCGGCGGTTCGATCCTCAAGGACCGTACCGACGTGGTGCTGGTCGAGGCGCGTGCCTACGAGCTGTGGGACGTCGATACCGCCAAGGGACAGCAACGCATAACGGAGCATATCGCCGCCTGCTCGTATTTTGATCGCGTGGCCAACCGCATCAATCAATAAGGAGCAATTATGATCATCATCAAAAACGGCGCGCTTGTGACACCCCAGGGGCTTCGCCGCGCCGACCTTGCCATGGAGGGCGACAAGATTGTGCGGATTGCCGCGGCAATCGAGCCGGGCGAGGGCGATACCGTCGAGGATGCCGCGGGCTGCTGGGTGTTTCCCGGCTTTATCGACGGCCACACGCACATGCAGTGCTGGACCGGCATGGATTGGACAGCCGATAGCTTTGAAACCGGCACGCGCGCGGCTGCCTGCGGCGGCACGACGACCATTGTGGACTACGCGACGGCCGATCGCGGCGTGACCATGCCCGATGCCCTTGCCGAGTGGCATCATCGCGCCGACGGCACCTGCACGGCAAACTACGCTTTTCATATGGCACTCGCCGAGTGGAATGAGCGCAACCGCGCCGATCTTTCGGCCATGCGCGAGGCGGGCGTATCGTCGTTCAAGACCTACTTTGCCTATGACCACCTGCGCTTGGACGATGCCGAGACGCTCGAGGTGCTGGAGGAGCTCAAGCGCGTGGGCGGTATCCTGTGCGTGCATTGCGAGAACGGCACGCTCGTGAACGAGCTGCAGAAGCGCGTGTACGAGCAGGGGATTCATGGGCCCGAGGGACATGCGCTCAGCCGTCCGGATGTGTGTGAGGCCGAGGCCGTGAGCCGTCTGTTGTATCTGGCGCACCTGGCCGGGGACGCTCCAGTCAATGTGGTGCACCTTTCGACCAAGCTGGGGCTCGAGGCCATCCGTGCCGCCAAGGCGCGCGGGCAGAAGAATATCTATGTCGAGACCTGCCCTCAATATCTGATGCTCGACGACACCTGCTATCTGGAGCAGGGGGAGGACGGCTTTGCCGGCGCCAAGTATGTGATGAGCCCGCCGCTGCGCCATGCCGGTGACCGTGCCGCGTTGCGCGAGGCGCTTGTGGCCGGCGAGATCGATACTATTGCAACCGATCATTGCAGCTTTAACCTGCACGGGCAAAAGGACCGCGGGCGCGACGATTTCCGTGCGATTCCCAACGGCGGGCCCGGTGTGGAGCATCGCCCCGTCGCGATTGCCACGAGCTTTGAGGGCCAGCTGGGCCCCGAGGACCTTTGCCGCTTGATGAGCGAGAACCCGGCGCGCGTCTTTGGCATGTATCCGCGCAAGGGCTGTCTTGCCGAGGGCACCGATGCCGACGTGTGCGTGTGGGATCCCCAGGCGCGCTGGACGATCAGTGCCGCGACGCAGCATCAGGCTGTGGACTACACGCCGCTCGAGGGCTTTGAGGCGCACGGCCGCGCCAAGGCTGTGTTTGTGAACGGCGTGCTGGCCGCGCGCGACGGCGAGCCCACCGGAGCCCAACCCGGCCGCTACGTCCCCCGCTAACGGGGACGACGCCAAATTAGCTGCCCCTGGAGGTTGCTGGCGACGACGGGGCGGCCGAGAGCTGCCTCGAAGCGGTCGGCCATCGTGGGGTCGCTGAGCGTGTCGACTTGGTTGAGCATGACGCGTGCGGTGCTGAGTCCCAGCGCCTGCATCTCGGAATTGAGCACCTGGGCGACGCGCTCGGGCGTGGCGATGTCGGTGAGCTCGCAGCCGCAACGCTCGCAAAAGAGCTCGGGGCGGTGGACGGCTTCGTTGATGGGCTTGCCGAGCCCCGAGGCGCCGACGAGCCAGATGACGTTGGCCGTGCCGGCGGGAACGACCGGCTCCCACGGGGCGTGGGCCTTGAGCGGGAGCCGCTTGCTGCCGTCCGCCTCGGCCAGGACGTAGTCAAAGCGCTGCGCCAGCTGGTCGAGCGGCTCGGCAGGGGAGGAGAGCTTGCCCGTCTCCGGGTCCAAAACACCCGCCTGGCAGATACTTCCGCGGCTCATGCCCGCACATGCCTCGCAGGTGCAACCGGGGACATGCGAGGCGCCCGGCTTCCAAGGCGCGGCATCCAGGCGACGATTCGACCCGTCCCATGGCACGCCGGCGACGGGAAGCATGTGCGTGGTGGTGCAGAGGAGTACGCGGCCGCCAGCGCGCATAAGCTCAAGGCCGAGCGTCTTCAGCAACGTCGACTTGCCACCGCTGCCGATAATCGCGGTAATGCCCGGCTCGATCCTGAGCGCCGAGGCAAGATTGCCGCTAACCGTTTCCATCTGTTCACCGCCGTATAATACTGTGATAATAAATAATCATCAGAGTAGCGGTCGAACCGCTTTTGCTCTGTTCAAACCGTAGCACAGGGAGGTGCCCCGGGAATGCTCGTTTATGTTCGCGGCGCCGGCGATATCGCCACGGGTGTCGCTGCCCGTTTGGTGCGCGCCGGCGTGTCGGTCGTCATGGCCGATATCGCGGTTCCCACGTGCATCCGTCGCACAATCAGTTTTTGTGAGGCCATTCGCTTGGGCGAGGTCGAGGTCGAAGGCATTCGCGCTCGCTTGGCACAGACGCCGGCTGAGGCGCTCGAGATTACCGAGGCGGGGGATGTCGCCGTGGTGGTGGACCCCCAGGCCAAGATGCTCGATGAGTTTAAACCCGCGGCTGTGGTCGACGCGATTCTGGCCAAGCGCAACCTGGGTACCACGCGCGACATGGCGCCTGCCGTTATCGCCGTGGGGCCGGGCTTTACCGCGCCGGTTGACTGCGACGCTGTGGTCGAGACCATGCGCGGGCATTTCCTGGGCCGTGTCATTACCCAAGGTTCGCCCCAGCCCAACACGGGCGTGCCGGGCATTATCGCCGGCTATGGCAAAGAGCGTGTTATCCACAGCCCCGCCGATGGCGTGTTTCGGTCCGACCGCGCAATCGGCGACATCGTGAGCGCCGGAGACGTGATTGGCTACACGGGCGATACGCCCATGTGCACGCAGATCGATGGCTGTCTGCGCGGGCTTTTGGCGAACGGCGTGCAGGTGACTGAGGGCTTTAAATGCGCCGATGTCGATCCGCGCGGCGATGCCAGCTATATCAACTATATTTCGGACAAGGCGACGTCGGTCGGCGGCGGCGTGCTCGAGGCACTCGCTATGCTCACCGATGTCTTTAGAGGATAGAAGGCGGCAATGGAAAAGCTCGATGTTGTGAATGCGGCGCTTGCCGCCCTGCGTGCTGGCGAGACGTGCGAGCTGGTGGTCGTGGCCGGCACGGCGGGGTCGTCGCCGCGCGGCGTGGGCGCCTGGATGGCCGTCTTTGCCGACGGTAGCCAGGCGGGCACTATCGGCGGCGGCAAGATTGAGCTCTTTGCGCTGGACGAGGCGCGCGAGCTCCTGAGCGCGGGACAGTCGCGTCTGGTCCGCTACACCATGGGCGGCGAGAACTCCGATACCGGCATGATCTGCGGCGGAGCCATCTGCCTGTGCTATTTGCACCTGGACGCGACTCAGGCACCGTTGTTCCAGTCGGTTGCCGACGTCTTGGCGTATCGACGCATCGGCGACTTCGTCATCGACTTTGAACCGTTTATCGCAAACGCGCTCGAAGGCGATGTTGCCGAGTATCATGGCGAGGAATCGCGCCGCACCATTGCGGGCTGCCCCGGGCTTTCGCTGGTGGAGGAGGGGAGTAAGGCCACCTACACCAACGCCGCCTCCGAGATTCCTCCCGCGCACATCGAGACGCTCTGCCCCGAGGGCCTGACCTATATCTTTGGCTGCGGCCACGTGGGTGCTGCGACGGCGCGGGCGCTCACGGCGGCGGGCTTTGCCGTCGTGGCGTGCGACGACCGCCCCGGCACGCTGACGCCCGAATGGGTACCCGGTGTCTACGACCGTCGTCTGGTCGACTACAAGAACCTGGGCGAGCAGTGCCCCATCGGTCCGCGCGACTTGGTGGTCGTGGCCACAGCAGGCCACAAGTCCGATATCGACGTGGTGATTCAGGCCATGCGCGCCAAGCCCGCCTATCTGGGCTGCTTGGGCTCGCGTCGCAAGACGGCCTTTGTGCGCGCCCGCCTGGAGCAGGAGGGCTTTACGCAGGACCAGATCGACGAGCTGCACCTGCCGATCGGCGTTGCCATCGAGGCCGAGCATCCCGAGGAGATCGCTATCTCTATTGCCGCCGAGATGATCCACCTGCGCCGCACCAAGCTCGTCCCCCGCAAGCGCTAGTCGCATCCCCATCAATAAGTTGCGGTGAAATAAGGATTGTTTAAGCCTGTTAGGCCGCCAAACAGTCCCTATTTCACCGCAACTGCTTTTTGGGACCCATTTGTGCGGGGGAGTTGTGGAGTTGTGCAGGCAGACGAGGTTTTTCTGGAAATACGCCCCCGATGCGCGTATAGTACCGATTGTTTTGTCGGCTCCTGCTGCGTCGAGTCCAAACCGCAAAATGCCATGAGCGGCGCGGATGCAGCCAGGAGGCACGAGGACAACCCATCGTGGCCACGCCCCGTGCTTAAAACCCCAAGAAGGAGTGAACAATGGCAGAAGAGAAGTATGTGCCGCGTCTGAAGACCAAGTACAACAACGAGGTCAAGCAGCAGCTTCAGGACAAGTTCCAGTACGAGAACGTCATGATGATCCCCAAGTTTGAGAAGATCGTCGTGAACATGGGTGTCGGCGAGGCCGCTACCGATTCCAAGGCCATCGACGGTGCCGTGCGCGACCTGCGCGCCATCACCGGCCAGCAGCCGATGATCACCCGTGCCCGCAAGTCCATCGCTACCTTCCGCCTGCGCGCTGGTATGCCGATCGGCTGCAAGGTTACCCTGCGTGGCGACCGTATGTGGGAGTTCTTCGATCGTCTGACCTCCGTCGCGATCCCCCGTATCCGCGACTTCCGCGGCATCTCCGCCAAGAGCTTCGACGGCCGTGGTAACTTCTCCATGGGCGTCACCGAGCAGCTCATCTTCCCCGAGATCGACTTCGACTCCGTCGATCACCAGCGCGGTATGGACATCACTTTCGTGACCACCGCCAATACCGATGAGGAGGCCAAGGCCCTTCTGGACGCCTTCGGTTTCCCGTTCAAGAAATAGGTTCACCTGCCCTATAAGCGCCGTTCCCACAAGGGGGCGGCGCTTGGGGCGAACAATACTCTATGTGAGGAGGATATAAGTGGCTAAGACATCGATGATCGTCAAGTGCAATCGCAAGCAGAAGTTCTCTACTCGTGAGTACACGCGCTGCCAGCGCTGCGGCCGTCCGCACTCTGTGTACCGCAAGTTCGGCCTGTGCCGTGTCTGCTTCCGCGAGCTTGCACTCAAGGGCGAGCTTCCCGGCGTTAAGAAGGCCAGCTGGTAAGTCACTACCAGCGTTTCAAGCATCAGTTTGGAACAGGGAAAACGCGCTAAAAAGGCTTTGCCGTTAAGGGCGGCGAAGAACCAAGAGCACGTGTTCATCAAGAACGAAGGAGAATCTGTATGAACCTTACAGACCCGATCGCAGATATGCTTACGCGCATCCGTAACGCTAACTCTGTGAACAAGGCCACGGTCTCCATGCCGAGCAGCAAGAAGCTCGTCGAGATCGCTCGTGTTCTGCACGAGGAGGGCTACATCGAGGGCTACGATGTCGAGGACACCGTTCCCCAGAAGACTCTGCACATCACGCTTAAGTATGGTCCCAAGAAGGCTAAGATCATCAACGGCATCCGCCGCATTTCCAAGCCGGGCCTGCGTAAGTACACCGGCGTTGCCGACATGCCCCGCGTCCGCGGTGGCCTTGGTACCGCCATTATTTCCACCAGCCATGGCGTCATGACCGACCGCGATGCTCGCAAGCACAACGTCGGCGGCGAGATCATCGCTTACGTCTGGTAATTCGCTCGGTAGGTAGAAGGAAAGGAGATCACCGTGTCTCGTATCGGTAATAAGCCTGTCCAGATTCCCGCCGGAGTCGAAGTGGCAGTCAACGGCAACAACGTTGTCGTCAAGGGCCCCAAGGGCCAGCTCGAGCTCGATGTCTTTGAGAAGCTCACTATCAACGTCGAGGACAACGTCCTCACTGTTTCCCGTCCCGACGACGAGCGTGAGACCCGTGCCCGCCACGGCCTCACCCGCGCCCTCATCCACAACATGGTTGTTGGCGTTTCCGAGGGCTTCGAGAAGAAGCTCGAGCTCGCCGGCGTTGGTTACCGCGTGCAGCAGAAGGGCAAGAACCTCGAGTTCTCCCTGGGCTTCTCGCACCCCGTGATCGTTGAGGCTCCCGAGGGCATCACCTTCGAGGTTCCCGACAACACCCACGTGAACGTCAAGGGTATCAACAAGCAGCAGGTCGGTCAGATCGCCGCTGAGATCCGCGGCCATCGTCCTCCCGAGCCTTACAAGGGCAAGGGTATCCACTACGTTGGCGAGCACATCCGCCGCAAGCTGGGTAAGGCCGCCAAGTAGTCGTAACCGACTCACTCGCATAAGACCAGCACCCCGTCAGGTGCTGGCAAGATCAACCTTTTTAGGAGTTTACGTATGAACAAGCATAAGGCGAAGCTGGAAGGCCTCAAGCGTCGTCAGCGTCGTGTTCGCGGCAAGGTCTCGGGTACCTCCGAGCGTCCGCGTCTTCGCGTGACCCGTACTAACGCCAACATCTATGCCCAGATCATCGACGACAGCAAGGGCTCCAGCCTGACGCTCGTCTCTGCCTCGACCCTCGAGGCCGAGTTCAAGGGCACCCACACCTCGAACAAGGAGGCTGCGGAGAAGGTCGGTCAGCTCGTTGGCAAGCGTGCCATCGAGGCCGGCATCACCAAGGTCGCCTTCGATCGCGGTGGCCGTATCTACCATGGCCGCGTCAAGGCCCTCGCCGACGGTGCTCGTGCCGCCGGTCTCGAGTTCTAGGAGGTATGTAGCACATGGCTCGTAATCAGAAGCAGCAGCGCGAGGCCTCCGAGTTCGAGGAGCGCGTCGTTTACATCAATCGCGTGTCGAAGACCGTCAAGGGCGGTCGTCGCATGAGCCTCGTCGCTCTCGTCGTCGTTGGCGACGGCAAGGGCAACGTCGGCGTTGGCATGGGCAAGTCCGCTGAGGTGCCCATGGCCATCTCCAAGGCGTCTCTCGATGCCAAGAAGAACATGTTCCACGTGCCGGTGACCGATCAGGGCACCATTCCGCATGAGGTTCTCGGTCACTTTGGTGCCGGCCGCATCATCATCAAGCCCGCTGTCGAGGGTACCGGCGTTATCGCCGGCGGCGCTGTGCGTCCCCTCTTCGAGCTTGCTGGCATCAAGAACGTCCTGTCCAAGTCCCTCGGTACCGACAACGGCCTCAACATCATCAAGGCTGCCGTCGAGGGCCTCAAGGAGCTCTCCAGCCCTGAGGACGTCGCGGCTCGCCGTGGCCTGACGGTCTCCGAGATGTTCGTCGGTAAGGAGAACTAAGCATGGCTGACACCATCAAGATCAAGCAGGTCCGCAGCACCAACGGTTGCAAGCAGGACCAGGTCCGTACTGTCCGTGCCCTCGGTCTCCACAGGATCCGCGAGGTTCGCGAGATTGCTGACAACGAGTCCGTCCGCGGCATGATCTTCAAGGTTAAGCACCTTGTCGAGATTGTAGAGGAGTAGCAAATGCAGCTTCACGATCTTACTCCCGCGCCCGGTTCCACCAAGAACCGCAAGCGCGTCGGCCGTGGCAATTCTTCGGGTCACGGCACCACTTCTGGCCGCGGCCAGAAGGGCCAGGGTTCCCGCTCTGGCGGCACCAAGGGTGCCGGCTTCGAGGGTGGCCAGACTCCGCTGGCTATGCGCCTGCCCAAGCTTCCGGGCTTCCGCAACCCCCGTCGTATCGAGTACACCGCTGTTAACGTTGAGCGTCTCGAGCGTAAGTTCGAGGACGGCGCTGTGATCGACGGTGCCGCTCTTAAGGCCGCTCGCATCACCAAGAGCGAGTTCGAGCCCGTCAAGGTGCTCGGCAATGGTGAGCTCACCAAGAAGTTCACGGTCAAGGTCGACAAGGTCAGCGCTTCTGCGCAGGCCAAGATCGAGGCCGCCGGCGGAAAGGTCGAGCTGCCGTGCTAAATGGTCTTAAGAATGCTTTCCGCATCAAAGAATTGCGCGAAAAGATTCTTTTTACCATAGCTATGCTCGTCGTGTACCGCATTGGTGCGCACGTTCCTGTGCCCGGCATTCCCTTCCAGGGGATGCTGGGCCTTTTCTCGACCGATAACAATTCGGTCGCCGCAGGTGCTATGGCCCTCCTGAATCTTTTCTCTGGCGGCGCGTTGAGCTATGTTTCGGTGTTTTCGCTGGGCATCATGCCTTACATCACCAGCTCGATCATCCTCCAGATGCTCCAGGCCGTCGTGCCTTCCCTGCATGAGCTTGCCCGCGAGGGCGAGGTCGGTCAGACCAAGATTACGCAGTATTCGCGTTACCTCACCCTGGCTCTGGCAATCCTCAACTCCGTGGGTTACCTCTTCCTCTTTAAGAGCTTCGGCATCAGCTTTAATGGCGCCGGCGCTCCCGAGATCATCTTCGACCTCATGATCGTCGGTACGCTCACCGCGGGCGCCATGCTGATCATGTGGATTGGTGAGCTCATCACCCAGCGCGGTATCGGCAATGGCATGTCGCTGATCATCTTCGCGAACATCATGGCCGGTCTGCCGCAGGCTATCTTCTCCAGCACCGAGGGCAATGCCGGTGGCATCATCACCATGGTGATCATCTGCGCCATCATCCTGCTGGTTATCCCGCTGATTGTTTTCCTTGAGCGCGGCCAGCGCCGCATCCCGGTCTCCTACGCTAAGCGCGTCGTGGGCCGTCGCATGATGGGTGGCCAGACCACCTACCTGCCCATCAAGGTCAACACCGCGGGTGTCGTGCCGATCATCTTCGCTTCGGCGCTGCTGTACTTCCCGGCTCAGATTGCCGTGTTCTTCCCCGGCATCGGCTGGATTCAGGCAGTTGCCTCCGCGCTTTCGACCGGTTGGCTCAATTGGGTGCTTAACGTTGTCCTCATCGTGTTCTTCGCGTACTTCTACACCTCCATGGTGTTCAACCCCGATGACACGGCCGACAACCTTAAGAAGCAGGGCGGCTTTATTCCGGGCGTGCGTCCGGGTAGGGCTACCGCGGCCTACATCAAGAACGCGCTCAACAAGATTACGCTTCCCAGCGCTGTCTTTTTGGCGCTCATCGCCATCGTGCCTTCGATCATCTTCTCCTTCACGGGTAACCATCTGATCCAGGCATTTGGCGGCACGTCCATCCTCATCATGGTCGGCGTCGTGCTCGACACGGTCGATAAGCTCGAAGGCCAGATCAAGATGTATGATTACGATGGATTCTTTAAATAGGCTAGAGGAGGATTGCTCATGAACCTCGTATTGCTCGGAGCTCCGGGTGCCGGTAAGGGCACCGTCGCACAGGAGCTCGTCGCTGAGTTTGGCGTCGCTCACATTTCCACGGGCGACCTGCTGCGTGCTGCCGTCAAGGGTGGCACCGAGCTTGGTATTCAGGCTAAGAAGTACATGGATGCTGGCGAGCTCGTTCCCGACCAGCTCGTGATCGATCTTGTCAAGGAGCGCCTTGCCGCCGATGACGCCCAGCAGGGCTTCATTCTCGACGGCTTCCCGCGCAACACCGCCCAGGCCGTGACGCTCGATTCCGAGCTTTCCGCCATGGGTCGCGAGATCGACTGTGCCCTTCTGGTCGATGTGGCCCCCGAGGTCATTATCGATCGTCTGTCTTCGCGTCGCACCTGTCGCGCTTGCGGTTACACCGGCACTGCTGCCGATGCCACCTGCCCCAAGTGCGCAGGCGAGATGTATCAGCGCGATGACGACAAGCCCGAGACCATCAAGAACCGTCTCGACGTCTACGAGAAGTCCACGAGCCCGCTCGTCGACTACTATCGTGGCCAGGGACTGCTCAAGTCGGTCAACGGTGACCAGGCTCGTGAGACCGTGTACGGGGATGTCAAAGAGGCTCTCGGTCTATGATCAAGATTAAGTCTGCAACGCAAATCGAGCAGATGAAGAAGGCAGGAGCGCTATCTAAGATGGCGCTCCGCCACGTTGGAGCCATGGTGCGCCCCGGCGTTTCGACTTTTGAGCTCGATCAGCTCGCGGAGCAGATTATCCGCATGCATGGCGGCACCCCGGCCTTTAAGGGTTACGGCGGGTTCCCGGGGACCATTTGTGCGTCGATCAACGATGCCGTGGTCCACGGTATTCCCAACCCCGACATGATTCTGCGCGATGGCGATATCATCTCCATCGATACGGGAGCCGTTGTCGACGGTTGGGTCGGCGATAACGCTTGGACGTTTTTCGTCGGCACCCCCACGCCCGAAGCCAAGGCTTTGTGTGAGGTCACGCGCGATTGCCTTAAGGCTGCTATCGAGCAGGCTGTTCCCGGTAACCATATCGGGGACGTCGGTTATGCCGTTCAGTCCCTCGCCGAGTCTCACGGTTACGGCGTGCTTCGTGATTATGTGGGTCATGGCATTGGCCGCGTGATGCACGAGGACCCCAACGTTCCTAACTATGGAAAGAAGGGGAGGGGCGTTCGCCTCCAGGCCGGCATGGTCATTGCCATCGAGCCGATGGTTACGATGGGTTCCAACCATGTAAGCACGGGCTCCGACGGTTGGATCGTCACGACCAACGACCACCTGCCCGCCGCGCACTACGAGAACACCGTCGCCATTACCAATGACGGTCCGGTGATTCTCACCACGGATGCGCAAGGTGCTTGGTGTTCGCTCCAAGGCGGAGAAATGTAAAAGTCGCCGCCCCCTGATGTCCAACCTCGCCTTTCAATTTCGAAGGCATGACCCCAAGGTCTATGCCTTCTCATTTCAAGGCGATCTTGGGTATCAGGGAACGGCTTTGTTTTACATTTCAAATGTAACAAGTTTCACTTAGTTGTGGAGCCATTACGAAGTTATTACGATGCGTGCATACGTGTTGTAGAATACTCAATCGCTGTCGTTTTCTAGAGAAAGATGATTGCTTGTGAAGAAGGAAGACGCAATTGAGCTCGAGGGTACGGTAAAGGAACCGTTGCCCAATGCCATGTTTAAGGTTGAGCTCGAGAACGGTCATTCGGTTCTGTGCAACATTTCTGGCAAGATCCGAATGAATTACATCCGTATTCTCCCCGGTGACAGGGTTGTCGTGGAGCTTTCCCCGTACGACCTGACCCGCGGCCGCATCACCTATCGCTACAAATAGCGGCACGCATACACGCACTCCATTTCCGACTGCAGGCTTAGCTCAACCTACGGTCGGATTGTGTGTGAAGACCAGCCATAGTTTTAAACGCCTGCGGCTGGGCGAGTAGATAGTAGGGAAGTAGTTTGAGCGCTACCGAAAGGAAGAACGATGAAGGTACGTCCTTCGGTCAAGAAGATGTGCGATAAGTGCAAAATCATTAGGCGCCATGGCAAGGTCCTCGTCATTTGCGAGAACCCCCGTCATAAGCAGCGTCAGGGTTAAGAGAGGAGACTACGTTGGCCCGTATTAATGGTGTCGACCTCCCGCGTGAGAAGCGCGTTGAGATCGGTCTGACCTACATTTACGGCATCGGCCGCACCACTGCGACGAAGATCTGCGTCGAGTGCAACGTTAACGTGGATACGCGCGTTAAGGACCTCACCGAGGATGAGGTTAACGCCATCCGCGATTATATCGATAAGAACCAGATCATGGTTGAGGGCGACCTCCGCCGTGAGCGCAACCAGAACGTCAAGCGCCTTATGGACATCGGCTGCAACCGCGGCCTTCGTCACCGCAAGGGCCTCCCGGTCCGCGGCCAGCGCACCCACACTAACGCTCGTACCCGCAAGGGCCCGAAGCGTCAGATCGGTGCTAAGAAGAAGAAATAAGGAGCGCTAGATAGATGGCTACTGCTAAGAAGAACGTTCGCGCTGCCCGTCTGAAGCGCGCGGACCGTAAGAACATTTCCGTGGGCCAGGCTCACATTCGTTCTACGTTCAACAACACGATCGTTTCGATCACCGATCCCCAGGGCAACGTCATTTCCTGGAAGTCGGCTGGCCAGGTGGGCTTCAAGGGCTCCCGTAAGTCCACGCCGTTCGCTGCCCAGATGGCTGCCGAGGCTGCTGCCAAGCAGGCCATGGAGCACGGTATGAAGAAGGTTTCCGTCTTCGTCAAGGGCCCCGGCTCCGGTCGTGAGACCGCCATCCGCTCCCTCCAGGCTGCTGGCCTCGAGGTCTCGAGCATCCAGGACAAGACCCCCATTCCGCACAACGGCTGCCGCCCCAAGAAGCGTCGCCGCGTGTAACTGAAAGGATCGTATCAATATGGCAATCGACAGGACTCCTGTTCTTAAGCGCTGCCGTCAGCTCGGGATCGATCCCGCTGAGCTCGGTTACAGCAGCAAGAAGGAATCTATCCGTCAGCCCAAGCGCCGTCGCAAGGAATCTGAGTACGGCATGCAGCTGCGCGAGAAGCAGAAGGTCAAGTTCATCTATGGCGTTCTGGAGAAGCAGTTCCACGGCTACTTCAACAAGGCCCGTAAGATGAACGGCGTCACCGGTGAGAACCTCATGATCATCCTTGAGTCTCGCCTCGACAACGTCGTCTTCCGTCTTGGCTTCGCCCGCACCCGAAAAGAGGCTCGTCAGTCCGTCCGTCACGGTCACTTCACCGTGAACGGCAAGCGCGTGGACATCCCGTCCTACCGCGTCAAGGCCGGCGACGTCGTCGCTGTCGGCGAGAAGTTCCGTGACCTCCTCCCCATCAAGGAGGCCCTGATTTCCTCCGAGCGCTTTGAGGTCCCTGGCTGGCTCGAGGTCGATATCGAGAAGCTGTCTGGTAACGTGCTCGCTCTGCCGACGCGTGAGCAGATCAGCGGTGATATCAACGAGCAGCTCATCGTCGAGCTCTACTCTAAGTAGTCCATCCGGGCTGCTGAGGCTGGAGGTAATACATGTCAGAATTCATTAGGCCTCAGGTTCAGGTCGAAGAGATCAACGAGACGTCTGCTCGTGTCTCCGTCGAGCCGCTCGAGCGTGGCTACGGCGATACGCTGGGTAACTCCCTTCGTCGCGTTCTTCTGTCCTCGCTCGAGGGTGCCGCCGTCGAGGCTATTCAGATCGATGGTGCGCAGCACGAGTTCATGACCATCCCTAACATGGTCGAGGATGTCACCGACATCGTCCTGAATGTCAAGGGTCTTGTCTTCAGGGCTCTCGGCACGACCGACGAGGCGACCGCCACCATCTCGGTTGACGGCCCCTGCGAGGTCACCGGTGCGGACTTCTTTATTCCGTCCGAGTTTGAGCTGGTCAACCCCGAGCAGCACATCGCTACGCTCACCGAGGGTGGCCATCTCACCATGAGCATGCGCATCGGCTATGGCCGCGGCTATGTTTCTGGCGAGGCCAACAAGCGCGACAACGATCCCATCGGTGTGATCCACGTCGACTCGCTGTACTCGCCGGTTTCCCGTTGCGCCAAGCTCGTTGAGGCTTGCCGTGTCGGTCAGCACACCGACTACGACCGCCTTGTCCTCGAGATCGAGACCAACGGCTCCATCGCCCCGCGCGACGCCGTGGTCCAGGCTGCCAATATCATCAACCAGCATATGGCCGCCTTTATGAACCTTGCCGAGACCCCCGAGGTCGAGGAGGAGGCTTCGATCTTCGCTCCCGAGGTCACCAACGACAACGCCGAGCTGGACAAGCAGATCGAGGATCTGGACCTTTCCGTCCGTTCCTACAACTGCCTTAAGCGCGCCAGCATTCACTCGGTCCGTCAGCTCGTTGAGTTCTCGGAGAACGATCTGCTCAACATCCGTAACTTCGGTGTTAAGTCGATCGAGGAAGTGAAGGACAAGCTTGAGTCCATGGGCCTGAGCCTGAAGGCTTAATGCTTCGCATATTTGAGGAGAAACTAGACCATGCGTCACAACGTTAAGAAGGGCCTGAAGCTCGGCACCGATGCGAGCCACACCAAGGCCATGAAGAAGAGCCTTGCTAAGGCCCTCTTCGAGAACGACCGCATCAAGACCACCGAGACCCGCGCTAAGGCGCTGCGTTCGGTCGTCGACCCGATCATCACTTGGGCCAAGAAGGGCGACCTGCACTCTCGTCGTCTGGCTATCGCCAAGCTCGGCGATAAGCAGCTCGTTGCCGAGATCTTCGACAAGGCTGCTCAGGGCATGTGGCAGGACCGCAACGGCGGTTACACCCGCATCATGAAGCTCGGTAACCGTAAGGGCGACAATGCTCCCATCGTTATCATGGAGCTCGTCACCGAGCCTTGCACGCCTAAGGCCAAGAAGGCCGCTCCGGCCCCCAAGAAGGCCGCTGCTCCCAAGAAGGTCGAGACCGTCGAGGAGGCTCCTGCTGAGGAGACCGCTGAGTAGACTTTCCGTCTGCATAGGCTATATTCGAGGGGTACGTTCGCGTACCCCTCTTTTTTTGTCGCGATACCGTTACTTGTTTGTTGGGAGCGCCCATGACTGCCCCGTCTGATTTCAATTCGATTTCCGAGCTTGAAGCCACGCTCGTATTTCGTGTGGCCTATGATGGCTCGTCGTATAGCGGATTTGCCGAGCAGCCGGGACAGACGACGGTTGCGGGCGAGCTACGTCGAGCCATCGAGACGCTGCTTCGCCGCCCGATCGATTTGACGTGCGCGGGGCGTACCGATGCCGGCGTGCATGCCGTGGCTCAGTACATCAGCGTGCCCGTAACGGACGCTGAGCTCGCGTGTACGCGCCGTAGGTGGCTGCGGGCCATGGATGCCCTGCTGCCCAAAGATATCGCCATAAACGAGGTCTACAGGGCCCGTAAAGGCTTTTCTGCACGCTTTGACGCACGTTCCCGTACGTATACATACCGTATTGCCGATCGCGATGCGCGCCCCGTGCTGTCCCGCGGTGCCGTGTGGTGGCATCGCTATCCCCTCGACGTCGATGCGATGGCGGCCGCCTGCCCTGCGCTTTTGGGCGAGCAGGACTTTAAAAGCTTTTGCAAGGTTGCCTCTGCCGTGGGCAAACCTACGCACCGCTGCGTAATGCGCGCCGAGTTTGGCCATGAGGTTGCGTTTGGCGAGGACATCCTGACGTTTACCATCGAGGGCAATGCGTTTCTGCATTCGATGGTCCGTACGATCGTTGGCACGCTTGTCGAGATTGGCATGCATCGCCGTGAACCCGAGTGGATGCGCGAGGTCATCGATGCTTGCGATCGTACCGCTGCGGGCCCCACGGCTCCTGCCTGCGGCCTTACGTTTATGGGCGTGGATTACGATCCCGCCGAGCTTGTCGTGCTCGACTAGGGGAGGGCTCGACGCGCCGTTCGTCGGCACCTGTCATCTGTGGGCTGCGCGTGTGCAACATCTGTTCTTGGCGTGCAGTGCAACCGGTGTCTCATTGCTTTTATTGCCGGGGTGTACCATGAACGACAGTTTGATTCATTGCTGTCGAGAGGACGGATAACTTGGTTCGACGTGGCTCGCATCCGCAACTTTCGGTGATCCTTGTAGTAGAAGGTTCGCCCAGCTATGCGATGCGTGCGCTCGAGAGTATCCAGAACCAAGACCTCTATGATTTGCAGATTGTCGTTGTCTGCCGCGATGCTGCGCCCGGTGTGCGCCATTCGCTTCAAGTTGCTGCCGACAGGGACATCCATATTGATTTGATTGACGTCGAGGACGCGAAGCGCGGCGCTTGTCTTCGTGCCGGTTTTGATGCCTCGCGCGGCTCTCACATCATCGCCATGAACGCCGATGAGTGGTTTGCTCCGCAGGCCCTTTCCAAGATGGTCGATATCGCGTGCGATACTGCGGCAGACATGGTGTTCCCCTCGGTGTCGCTCGATCGATACGATGCGCATCGCGAGCGTCATTCGCGCGTCTTGGATGCTGCCTCTATTGCCATAGAAGACGAGTCTTCTATGGTGACTGGGCTGCCCCAGTTGATTTTGGGCGGCCTAGTCGCTCAGACCTCTGGCGCGATGTATAGCCGTCCGCTGTTTGAGGCATGCCTGTCGCGCGGCAAGGCGTACCGTACGGTTGAGTTTATGGCTTATGCGCTCTCGCAGGCACGATTCGTGTCCGGCTGCGGCGACGCTTGTTTCCACGCGGTGGCACCTAAGCTTACAGATGCCTTTGATCCCACCATGTATGCCAGGATATCCGATGACACTCGAGCGCTCGACGAGCTTGCGGACTCACTCTCGGAAGCAGATAGCGGTGGTCGGCTCAAGCTGGCAAGCCAAAAGTTCTACTTTGCCGGACTGGTCGCCTGCATCGAGAATTTGTGTCTGAGCCCGCATGGGGTGTCGTCAATTGAGCGTTCCGCCCGCATGCGTGATATGCTCGAGGCGCCTCGAACCCGTCAGATGGTCGCCGCGCTCAAGGACAACCATCGGGGACTCGGTCTGTTGTTTGGGCCGATCGCCAGTGCCAAGCCCGCGCGCTGCGTGATGTGTACGCATCTGGCAGCTTTTCTCAACCGGACGGGCGTAAAAACCGCCTAAACGGCTCATTTCGAAACAAATTTGCATAGAATTGTTTCGAAATGCGTTCTTATACACAAAAGCCTTCAAATAGCGTTAAACTATTCAATCACTGATTGATTGTCTCCGCCATCTTTTGGAGAGAGGGTTTGTATGGCTAAAAAACGCAATGGGCGCCAGGATGCCATTAGAGATATTGTGCGCAATAAGGACGTCCGCACGCAGCGCGTGCTGGTCGATGAGCTCCGCGCTATGGGCTTTGATTGCACGCAGGCGACTGTCTCTCGCGATATTGCCGACATGGGGCTGCGTAAGCTCCCTGAGGGCATCTATGTTCTGGCAGAGGACCTGCACCTGCAGCGTATGGTTTCCGAGCTCGTAACGGGCGTTCTGCGCACCGATAATCTGGTTATGATCAAGGCTCAGCCTGGCACGGCTTCCGGCATCGCCGCCGCTGTTGATGCGGCAGAGCTGCCCGATGTGCTTGGCTCGCTTGCCGGCAACGATACGATTTTGGTTATTGCCCAGACGGCTGAGGACGGCGAGCGTCTTGAAGCGCTGATCAATAAGCTGAGCAATTCTCGCAAGTAGGCGTGCGGGTCGTGCGCTCGGCACTGTGCGCGCTGACATAGTGGCTTGTAAGGGGTATCGACGTTGGTCGGTACCCCCCTTTTTTTGTCTGCCGGTATAAAGACCGCCCATCAGGTCGCTTTAAACTAAAAAGGCCCCCGAGCAGTTGAATAAGCTGCTCGGGGGCCTTGTTGCTTATGGCCGGATGATTTCTAGCCGACCGTATCGTCAGGCGTGGGTGAGGGATCGGGAGTGGGCGTAGGCGTAGGCGTCGGCGTGCCGCCATCGCCGCCGGTCGAACCACCGGTGGAGCCACCCGTCGAGCCACCGGTCGTACCGGTGCCGCCGGTGGTGTCGCCGCCCGTGGTCTCGGTGGTCGTGGTCGTCGTGGTAGTCGTTGTGGTGGTGGTTTCCTCTTCGTCCTCGTTCTCGTCCTTGTCCTTGTCGTCGTTCTCCGTCTTCTTGGTGTTGTTGGTGCCGTAGAACTTCCAGACGCTGTTGTTCTTGTAGGTGGGCGCCGTTCCGGTCGCAAACTCCTCGCGCTCGGTACCGGTCAGAACGGTGTTCATAAACCGCTTAAAGACAGGCAGGTTGGTGCTGTCGCCCAGCAGGTCTGTGCCGTATTTTTGGATGGGGATCTCGCCCGCGGAATAGCCGGTCCACAGGGCGCACGCCAGCTGCGGGGTATAGCCGCAGAACCACAGGTTGGTGGTGTTGTCGGTGGTGCCCGTCTTGCCGGCATAGGGCTGGTTGACGCTCAGGGCACCGGCAGCACCCGTACCGCCGCCCTGCATGACGCCGGACAGAACATCGGTGACCGCGGCGGCCTCGCCCTCGGTAAGCACCTGTGAGGGATTGTCGGTGTGCTGGTACAGCACCGAACCGGTACGAGAGTCAATCTCAGTGATGGCGATCGGCTGGCGATAGTAGCCGCCGTTGGCAAACGTCGCGTAGGCGGCGGCCATTTCGAGCGGCGAGATCGAGCCGGTGCCGAGGGTCATGACGGGAACGTCCTCGATGTTGTCCTTGGCGGGATCGATGCCGAGCTTTTTGACGAGTGAGATGATCTTGCTGTTGCCGACGGCTTCCGCCACCTGGATGTAGCCGGTGTTGGAGGAGTATGCCGTTGCCTGCTTAAGCGTGATGTTGCCATAGCTGTGGTTGGCGTAGTTTTGGACCTCGGTTGTGGTGCCCTTGGCCTTGAGCGGCGAGTTGCAGTTGAGGGTGACGTTGGGGTTCATGCCGTTTTGGATGGCAGTTGCCAGCGTAAAGGCCTTAAAGGTGGAGCCGACGGGACGCTTGGCCGTGGCATGGTTTACGTGGTTCTCGTCGGCGTTGTAGTCGTAGCCGCCCACCATGCACTTGATGTAGCCGGTCTTGGGGTCGACGACGACCATGCCCATGTCCAGGCCGTCGAGCGAGAGCGTGTCGAGCTGCTCTCGGACGGCATTCTCTGCCACCTGCTGCATCGTGGGGTCGATGGTGGTCTTGACGGTCAGGCCGCCCTTAAAGAGCACGTCGGTCGAGAACTCCTGCTCCAGCAGCTGCTTCACATAGGAGACAAAATAGGGCTGCGAGTACACGTCGACGCCGCTGCCCGAAATCTCGGTCACATTGAGGGTGATGGGCTCGGCCTGTGCGGCATCGTGCTCCTCCTGCGTGATGTGACCCAGACGCAACATGTTGTCGAGGACCTTGTTGCGACGGGACAGCGCCAGATCGGGATTGACCGTGGGGTCGTACTGCGAGGGCGAGTTGGGAAGGCCGATGAGCAGCGCGGCCTCGCTCAAGGTGAGGTCGGCGGCACTCTTGGACAGGTAGGTCTCGGCGGCGGCCTCAATACCGTAGGCGCCGTGACCGTAGTAGATGGTGTTGAGGTACATCATGAGGATCTCGTCTTTGGAGTACATGTCCTCCATCTTGACGGCGATGTAGGCCTCGCGCACCTTACGCTCGATGGTCGAGTCGAACTGCTCCTCCTGCAGGATGGTGTTGCGCACCAGCTGCTGGGTGATAGTCGAGGCGCCTTCGTGCCCGCCGCCGAGGGTTGCCACCGCAGCACGCGCGATACCCCACAGGTCGATACCGCCGTGCTCGTAGAAGCGCTCGTCCTCGACGTCAACGGTGCCCTGCAGCACGTAGGGGGAGACCTCGTCCTTGGTGATGGACTTGCGGTTTTGCGTGTAGAAGCTCGCGATCTTGTTGCCGTTGCAGTCGACGATCTCGGTGGGCTCGCTCACCAGATACGCGTTGGCGTCGGTGTAGTCGGGCAGATCGGACAGCCAGCGGTTGACGTTGCCGACCATGCCGATGCCAAATGCCACGCCCGCGATAAGCAAAAAGCCCAAAAACGAGAGCAGGATTATGGGCAGAGCATGCGTCTTTGAACGGCTGTGTCCCTGTCGTTGGCGAGGACCCATATATTGACCTCCAGGTATGTCGTGCCGGACGGTGGATGTGCCGTCGGGGCAGGATGGACATAAGTTATTACACGATAAACCAAACGGGGCGCGCGAGGCCTCGTGTATGCTGGAAGACGGCATTTTTCAGAGTGAATGCATACCTTGGTAAGGAGTTTGCCGATGGCGATTCGGACGATGGGGCCGAGCGGACAATACGAGACTGGATTGGATGCTGCCGGTGCGGCGCTGCCCGAGCTGCTGGCGCCGGCGGGCGGACTCGACCAGATGCTTGCGGCCATCGCCGCGGGTGCCGATGCCATCTATGCGGGGTTGGGCGGCTTTAACGCCCGTGTGAGCGCCCATGGCTTTACGGATGACGAGTTTGCGCGCGGCTGCGCCGTGGCGCATGCCCATGGCGTGCGTGTGTACGTAACGCTCAACGTGTTCGTGTTTGACGATGAGTTGTCCGACGCGGTGGCGTTGGGAGCTCATGCACTGGAGTTGGGCGCCGATGCTCTGATTGTCGCCGATGCCGGGTTGGCCTGCGCGCTGCGCGCGGCGATTCCCGGGGTCGAGATTCACCTGTCCACGCAGGCGGGCGCTCATAGCGAGGGTGCCGTGCAGTTGGCTGCCAAGGAGTTGGGAGTTGAGCGCGTGACGACGGCACGCGAGCTGACGGTCGACGAGATTGCGGCGCTATGTGCCACGGGCGTGCCCATCGAGGTATTCTGCCACGGTGCGATTTGCATCGGCTATTCGGGGGCGTGCGAGTTCTCGGCCCTGCGGCGTGGGCGCTCGGCGATGCGCGGCGACTGCACGCAGCCGTGCCGTTTGGCGTACGACCTGGTGGACGAGGCTGGACAGAGCGTTGTCGCCGTCGAGGGAGATCGCCTGCTGTGCCCGCGTGACTATCTGGGTATTGCGCATCTGCCCGAGCTTGTAGATGCCGGCGTGGCGTCGCTCAAGATCGAGGGGCGCATGAAGAACCCTGATTACGTATTCAACGTGGTGCGGGTGTGGCGCCGGGCACTCGATATGCTGTGCGACGGCGCGTGGGACCCCGGTGCCGTGGAAGAGCTCGAGCGCGAGCTGGGAAGGTCGTTTAACCGTGGGTTTACCGATGCGTACCTGCGAGGACGTTCGGGTGCCGAGCTTATGAGCTTTGAGCGTGCGATCAACCAAGGTGTGCGCGTGGGACGCCTGGTGGCCGTTGGCCACGAAGAGGTGACCGTTGAGCTCGATGCCGCCGTGGCGGCGGGTGACTCGCTCGAGATTCGGTTCTATCCGGGTGCCGACGCGCGTCCCGATGTGCCCAAGCGCTGGCCGCAGGTGCCCTGCCCGGTGGATGCCGCAGCGGGGAAGCGCGTCGTCGTGCATTGCAAGCGTAAGGTGGACACGGGCTGCGAGGTGTACCTGATTCGCAGCGCCGGCGTGTTGGATCAGACGACGGCGGTGTTGGAGCGCATGCGGGCCGAGGCGGATGCGATTGCGCCCGTTGCACGTGCCGTTGAGGTACTGCCCTTTGAGGACGTTGCGGTGGATGGCGGTGCGTCGACGGAGTTGGTGGGGTGCGCGGTTCCCGCTCGCATGGTTTTTGCTTGGCAGCTGATGGATGCCGACCCGCGCGGAGAACTCGATTTGTCCGACGCCGTTGTGGTGCTTGACGAGGTGTACCGCACAGGTGACGCTGACCGGACCCGCTCACTGATGCAGCGTGCCGGGCGCGTCGTCTGCCGCAACCTGGGACAGGTGGTGATCGCTCGCGAGCTGGGCGTGACGTTTGACGTGGCGGCGCCGGTGTTCTGCGCGAATCGGGCCACGCTTACCTGGCTGCGCGGACTCGGTGCGGGGCGGGTGTACTTGCCGGCCGAGTTGCTCGGCAATGATGCGGAGCGTATTGCCGAACTGGCTGCTGAACCCGGCGTCTTGGGTCCGGTCGACGCCGACCGTCCCGAGCTTATGGTGTGCGAGCACTGCCTGCTGACCGCCGAGGGCGTCTGCGCCACCGATGCGACGGGACAGGTCCGTTGCCGTGACTGCCAACGCCGTCGGCAGACGCGCTATCTAGTCGAGCGCGACGGCACGCGTCTGCCGGTCGCTGTCGACGCGTGCGGCAGGACGAGGATTTTCCTGTCGTAGGTGTTCGGCCGCGCTGTTTTGGTTATTATTAGTGGGTTTATGAACTTCGAGCACCGCCGTATCCGGTGAGGGTGCTATAGCAAAAGGAGGATACCCAATGCTGTCTGTTGACGAGCAAATGCGTATCATCACCTCGGGCGCTGCCAAGATCGTCCCCGAGGCCGACCTTCGCAAGAAGCTTGAGAAGGGCGAGCCCCTCAACATCAAGCTCGGCGTCGATCCCACCAGCCCCGACCTGCACCTGGGCCATGCCGTGCCCCTGCGCAAGATGCGCCAGTTCCAGGACCTGGGTCACAACGTCACCCTCATCATCGGCAACGGCACCGCGCTGATCGGCGACCCGTCGGGCAAGAACTCCACCCGCCCGCAGCTTTCGCAGGAGCAGATCGAGGCTAACGCCGAGACCTACGTGAGCCAGGCCATGAAGATCTTGGATCCCGAGAAGACCACCATCGTGCACAACGGCGACTGGATCCTGTCGATGGATCTGGCCGGCCTGCTGCAGGTGTGCTCCAAGTTCACCGTCGCCCGCATCCTCGAGCGCGACGACTTTACCAAGCGCTACCAGTCCCAGACGCCGATTGCCCTGCACGAGTTCCTGTACCCCGTGATGCAGGCCTTCGACTCCGTGCAGATCAAGGCCGACGTCGAGATGGGCGGTACCGATCAGCTCTTCAACCTGCTCGCCGGCCGCGAGCTCATGGAGAAGATGGGCATGGAGCCGCAGATCGCGCTTACCATGCCGCTGCTCGAGGGCACCGACGGCGTGCGCAAGATGTCCAAGTCGTACGGCAACTACATCGGTCTGACCGACGCTCCCAAGGATATGTTCGGCAAGACCATGTCCATTCCCGACGAGATGATCGGCAAGTACTACCGTCTGGCCAGCTCGCTCACCCCGGCCGAGGTCGACAAGATCGACGCTGCCCTGGCCGATGGTTCTGCCGATCCCTATGAGCTCAAGCGTGCCCTGGGCCGCGACTTGTGCGACACCTACCACGGCGCTGGCGCTGGCGACGAGGCTCAGGCCGAGTTTGACCGCGTGTTCAAAGAGGGCCAGCTTGCCGACTTCCCCGAGAAGCACGTTGAGCTGACCGTCAACGACGAGGGTCAGATCTACCTCGCCGGTCTGCTCAAGGACCTGGGCCTTTCGGCCAGTGCCGGTCAGGCCCGTCGCGATATCGACGGCGGCGGCGTCAAGATCAACGGCGAGGCCGTGGCTCCCAAGAGTTACAACATCGACCCCAGCGCCCTCAAGCTGGGCGACACCCTCTCCGTAGGCAAGCGCAAGGGCTTCAAGCTTATTTAGTTACGCGGTTTTACCAAACCGCGTAACAGCTCGACGCTGCGCGGGCTCCAGAGCGACAACTTGTCATTCAAAGAGGACGGCATGACCAGAAGGTCTATGCCGTCCTCTTTTCATGCCAATTTGTTCGCTCTTGAGCCCGCTCGCTGTCCGTCCTCAACCTGCGGTGTTGTCTTGTTTGGCACTTGGGGACGTTCCTTTGGTGCATTGGTGTCAGGTTTCTTTGCACCAAATGGCGTGTGCCGTTAAGCGGAAGGGGTGTTAGCGGGGCCTTCTTTTGGGCATACAATGGCTATTGGCTTGCTGCGGTGAAGGCTCGTCCGCTCCGCAGCTTTTTTCTACGGTTAAAGGAGTATGTATGTCCGTTGAGGTCATGAGGTCCGTGATCGATGCAGCCGAGGGCCGCGTGCCTGTCGACACGCTGTTTACCAATGTGCAGATTGTCGACGTGTACGGTCAGCGCGTGGCGCCCGGCAGTGTTGCCGTCAAGGACGGCGTGATTGTCGGCGTGCTCTACGACGGTCGTGACGATGCCGCCGGCACCTATGAGGCAACCGAGGTCATCGACTGCCAGGGCCGCTACATCGCCCCTGGTTTTATCGACGGGCACCTGCATATCGAGTCTTCGAACATCCGCCCCGCCGAGTATGCGCGCATGGCGGCGACGCGCGGCACCACCACTGCCATTGCCGACAGCCACGAGATCGCCAATGTTTCCGGTCTGGACGGTCTGCGCTTTATGATCGAGGACGGTCACCGCGCGCCCATCTCCATCAAGTACATGATGCCCTCGTGCGTGCCCGCGCTGCCTGATGAGCAGGCCGGTGCCGTCATTACCGCTGAGGATATGCACGCGTTTTTTGCCGAGCATCCGGGCGATGTCTTTGGCCTGGGCGAGATGATGAACCTGCCGGGCGTCTTTATGGGCGATCCCGAGACTTGCGCTCGCATCGACGCCGCCAACCAGACGCCGTCCAAGCAGGTTGACGGCCACGCGCCGCTCGTTGCCGGCAAGGACCTCAACGCTTACGCTGCAGCGGGCATTATCGCCGACCACGAGTCGACGATTCCCGAGGAGGCGCTCGACAAGCTGTCCCGTGGCATGTATGTGATGCTGCGCGAGGGTACGTGCAGTCACGACCTGGCCAACCTGTCGCCGATGCTGCTGGAGAACCCCGCCCGCGCTCGTCGCTGCTGCTTTGCGACTGACGACCGCGCTCCCTCCGATGCACTTGCGACCGGCATGATCGACAATGCCTGCCGCGTGGCTATCGAGGCCGGTATCGACCCCGTGGTCGCCATCTCCATGGCGTCCCTGTCCACTGCCGAGGCCTTTGGTCTGGACCACGGTTGCCGCGACCCGCATGAGCTGCGTGGCGCCATCGCCCCGGGCAAGCGTGCCGACCTGCTGGTGCTCAACGACCTGACGTTTGCCACGGCTCCGCATCGCGTGTATGCCGCCGGCGCGCTCGTGGCGCAGGACGGTACCTTTGTGGGCGAGATTGCGCCCGAGACGGCCGAGGTCGCAGCGCTTGCCGATGAGCTGCGCGCGTCCGTTAAGCTGCCGAAGCTTTCGCTCGACGTGTTCGACTACGCCTTTAAGCCGGGCGAGGCCGTGATCGATGTGGTGCCGGGCAAGGCCATTACGGGCATGGCTCGTCCCGAGAGTGCCGAGGGCCTGCGCCGCATCATGCTGATCGAGCGTCACGGCCGCGGCGTATCGCTGCAGGCCGATGGCGCCGACAGTGACGGCCCCGCGGGTCTGGGCCTGGTCGGCAAGCATATCGGCCGCGGCTGGGTGCGTGGCTTTACCATCACGGGTGGCGCTATTGCCTCGACGATTGGTCACGACTCGCACAACGTGTGCGTGGTGGGCGACAACGCGGCCGATATGATGGCTGCCGTTGAGGCTGTGGGCCAGGGTGGCCACGTGCTGGTGCGCAACGGCGAGGTCGTGGCGCGCATTCCGCTGGCACTCGGCGGTCTGATGAGCGAGGGCACGGCCGAGGACGTCGCGGCGCAGCACGACGACTTTATGGTCAAGGCGCGCGCCATGGGCATTGAGCCGCCACTCGATCCCATCATGGGCATCATCTTCCTGCCCCTGCCGGTGATCCCGACGCTCCGCATCCGCCCCGAGGGTATGTTCGACGTCACCACCTTCACCTACGCCGACTAGTTATTGGGGACGTTCCTAAACGACTAGTCGTTGGGGACACTCTTTGACAAACTCCTCGGCGCTGCAAGTGTGTGCGAGGGCATGTGAAGCGGCCGCCAGGCCCTTGTAATGGTTTTGCCTGAGCGGTCTGCACGAGCTCCTTTTGGGTACGGTTGAGTTGGATTTATGTCTGATTCCATCAAGCCCGAAAGGAGCTTTTCCATGATCAAATTAATCGCATCCGATATGGACGGCACGCTGCTCGATGAGAATAGCCAGGTGCCGCCCGAGACCTACGAGCTTATCGTGGCCCTGCGTGAGCGCGGCGTGCATTTTGCCGCGTCGTCAGGGCGCCGCTATGACCGTCTGTGCGAGTTCTTTGCGCCCGTGGTCGACAAGATGGACTTTGTCGCGGCGAATGGCGCGCAGGTCTATGCAGACGGTGTCGAGGTCGACCGCGAGGTCTATTCGCATCTCGCCGTCCGCAAGCTCGCGCGCACGGTCGAAATGTTCCCCAACATGCATCTGGCGCTTTTCGATCGCACCAAGTCCTTCTTGCTCGACGACGAGGACAAGTTTGTCCGCGAGATCGACAAGGACCTGCCCAATGCAGAGCGCATTTGGGGTCTGCCCGATCCACATGTGAATATCATCAAGGCATCGATTATCTGCGATGACGGCAACGTGATGGACAACGCCTACGTGCTTCAGCGCGAGCTGGGCGATCTGTTCTCCTTTGCGCCTTCGGGCAACGCGTGGATCGATGCCATGCAGCCCGGCGTGTCGAAGGCGTCGGGAATCGAGCAACTCATGGAGCACTATGGCGTTGAGCGCGAGGAAGTCATGGCGTTTGGTGACTCGATGAACGACTACGAGATCATTCGCTTTGTCGGCACGGGCTGCGCGATGGAAAACGCGCGTCCTGCGCTCAAGGCGGTCGCCGACCGCATCGTGGGCTGCAACCGCGACCATGCCGTCCAGCAGGAACTCCGCCACGTGCTGGAGAGCGTCGCCTAATCCTGCAGTTAGGGACACTCCTTGCGGTTTTTCGGGGTAGCTAATTTGGGACGGGGCTATTTTAGCTACCCCGCAGGCGGGGGTGGTAAAAAAGCCCCGGCCCAAATATAATACCCCCCCGGGGGGGGGGGTAGGACCGGG
>UQWV01000014.1 GCA_900544845.1 uncultured Collinsella sp.
GGTAGCCCGTACCAGATTCGAACTGGTGATCTCCGCCTTGAGAGGGCGGCGTCCTAAACCGCTAGACGAACGGGCCACATGACATCTGCACTGCCGTGCTGCGAGGAAATATATTACGGGACAAAAAACGTCAGCGCAAGAAGAAATTCCAAATTGCCAAAAAATTGTCGGCAGGTTATGGAACACGCAGGTAAACTAGGTAGCTAATTCAAGTTAAGATGGACCAAAAGAGCTTCGCGATCGTTGGGAATGTTGTCTTCGATCACGGCGTCGAGGGCGGAGTTGAGAAGCTGCCCCAGTTCCGGCCCGGGCTTGACTCCAGCACGGATCAGGTCGCCGCCGTTGATGGCGAGCATCTTGAGCGTATAGGGCTCCCCCGCCCTCAGCAGCTCGTGCGCCATCGCGCGCATCTCCTCAATCGTCTCAACGTAATAGAAGCACGACGGGGCCTTGCCAAGTGTGTCGGCACGCTTAAGGTCCATGAGCTCGTCAATCAGGCGGGCCGTGTCGACGCCCTCACCCGAAAGCGCGCGCATCATATTGAGCAGGCAGGAGCGCTCGGGGCGCAGCGGCTTGTCGTGATATTTGATGAGCAGGCACACGTCGCGCACCAGGTCGTGCGAGAGCGCCAGGCGATCCATAATGACGCGCGCTTTCTTGGCGCCGAGCTCGGGATGACCGTAGAAGTGTCCGCTGCCGGCGTGATCGACCGTGAAACACTCGGGCTTGGACACATCGTGCAAAAACGCCGCCCACATAAGGCTCGACGAGGGCGCGACGCCGTCGCACAGCGCAAGCTCCCCTGCCACCGTCAGCACACGGGCGATATGCTCGTAAACGTTAAATGCATGATAGACACTTCGCTGATCAAAGCCGCGACCCGCTGCCAGCTCAGGCACAGAGGCACAGATGAGCTCGGGGTAGCGCAGCATCGCGTCTCCCCCATGACCGGTCGAAAGAATGCCCTCGAGCTCAATACCCACACGCTCGCGCGCCACGGCGTCGAGCAGCGGCGCGCACTCGGCAAGCGCGCGCTTAGTCTCGGGCTCAATCATAAAGTCCAGGCGGCAGGCAAAGCGCACCGCACGCAACATGCGCAGGGCGTCCTCGTTAAAGCGACGCTTGGGATCGCCGACAGCGCGAATCAGCTTGCGCTCCAAGTCACCCTGTCCGTCGTAGCGGTCGACAAGCCCGCGCTCGGGATGCCAGGCCATAGCGTTGACGGTAAAGTCGCGGCGCGCCAGATCGTCCTCGAGCGAGGCGGCACGCTCCACACTCTGGGGATGGCGACCATCGGTGTAAAAGCCATCCAGACGGTACGTGGTGACCTCGATACGCTCGCCATCGGAAATAGCCGTGATTCCGCCAAATTTAATGCCCGACTCCACGACCGCGATACCAGCGGCCTCGAGCGCCACCTTGGACTCCTGCCACAGGCCGCTACAGCACATATCAACATCGTGGCTGGGGCAACCCATCAGGGCGTCGCGCACCCAACCGCCCACGTACCAAGCCTCAAGACCAGCCGCCTCAAGCGCGCGCAGGACGCGCAGGGACGCATCGGACGGTTGAGTACCGTTGAGCGAAACATTGCACATGCCTATGGCCTCCTGCACTTGTGAGCGTTAATCGATGGTTCTCAAGAAGTCTAACAAGAAACGAGAAAGCGCGCACACGCAATCGCGTCGTCGATTAGATAAAACGAGACAGCAGACGCCACATACGTTCAGCGAGCAAAAAACACCCGCCTCGGAGATCCAAAGCGGGTGTTCGGCAACGATTTTTCGATGCGGTTAGCAGACCTGGCGAACCTCGATGTGCTTCTTATATTCGTCCACCTTGGCAAAATCGCCCAGACCGGGGCACTCGACCACGTTGGCGCCGGTGGCCATCGAAAGACGCAAGGCATCCTCGACTCGCTCGGGGGCGTCGTGCCACACGGACAGGAAGGCGGCCAGCGAGGAATCGCCGGCGCAGACGGTCGACAGCAGCTTGACATCGAAGGTGCGGTTGGCAAACCAGATATGCTCGCCGTTGGAGAAGTACGCACCGGCGCCACCGAGGGTCAGCAGCACGTTCTTGGCGCCCTTGGCGTGCAGCTCGGCCATCGCGCCCTTGACGGACTCGTCGTCGCCACCGCTCACCTTAATGCCAAAGATGTCGAGCAGCTCATCGTCATTGGGCTTGATCAGCAGCGGCTCCATGGCAATGAGGTCTGCCAGCTGATGGCTCGAGATGTCGAGGACGAACTCGGCCCCCTTGGCCTTGACGCGGCGCAGGACCTCGGCCAAGAAGCCCTCGGAAGTGTTGGGAGGCAGCGAGCCGCTGATGACCAGGCAGGTCATGTCATCGAGCGAATCGATGAGCTCAAACATCTCCTGCTCGTTGGCCTCGTTGATGGCGGCACCGGCGTTGACCATGTTGTACTCGGTGTCGGGGCCGGCGTTGAGGAACACATTGACGCGCGTAATGCCGTCGGTCCACACGGGCTTGACGGGCACGCCCAGGGCCTCGGCGCCCTTAACGATAAACTCGCCCGAGAAACCGGCGAAAAAGCCCAGGATCGTGGTGTCGACGCCGTAGTGGTCAAGCGTAAACGAGACGTTGAGGCCCTTGCCGTTGGGCGTGTAGACGGCGTTGCGGGTACGCGTGACGGTGTTGGCAGCAAGACCGTCGCAGGCGATGTTGTAGTCAATGGCGGGATTTGCAGTGAGCGTGTAAATCATGAATGTTCCTTTCACGAAGCAACGTGTTAATGAAAGTATATTCCACGCATCGGTAAAAGGCTAGGACAACTCGGTGAACGGTGTGGAAGCGATGAAGTACGGCGGAACACCTCTCCCCCGTGGCGGAACAAAAAGGCGCCCCAGCCGAAACCGGGGCGCCACATGCGCACGAATATGTCGCGTTTCGATTACTGACGATCGAGCTTGCGGACAGCAACGCGCTTGCTGTACTCGTCGACGTGACCGAAGTCGCCGATGCCGACGGACTCAGCAACGTTGGCGCCGGTGGCCATAGCGAGCTTCATGGCCTCCTCGACGTTGTCGCGATCCCTGTACCACTTGTGCAGGAACGCAGCGAGGGTGCAGTCGCCGGCGCAGACGGAAGAAACCAGCTTGATGTTGAACTCACGCTTGGCGTACCAGATGTCCTCGCCGTTGGAGAAGTAAGCGTCGCCGCGGCTACCACGGGTGAGCAGCACGTTCTGAACGCCAGCGTCGTGAGCCATCTTCATGGCAACGCGGACCTCGTCGTCGGTGTCGACCGGCACGCCGAAGATGGCCTTCATCTCGTGATGGTTCGGCTTGATGAGCAGCGGCTTCTTGTGAGCGAGCTCCTTGAGCTTGTCGGAGGACAGGTCCAGGACGACGTCGGCGCCACGAGCCTGAGCGTGCTCCATGACCTGAGCCAGGAAGTCGGGCGTAGCTTTGGGAGGCACGGAGCCGGAAACGATCAGGCACTCGAGATCGCCCGCGGTGTCCAGGATGTTGTAGAGCTCCTCCTGGTGCTGCGGCGTGATCGGAGCACCCGGGTTCAGGATGCCGTACTCGTGCTGGCCATCGTTGACGTAGGTGTTAATGCGCGTGATACCGTCGGTCCAGACCGGGCGGCAGAGGCAACCCAGGTTCATGACCTCCTCGACGATGAACTTGCCCGTGAAGCCAGCAAAGAAGCCGAGTGCGACGGTGTCAACGCCCATCTTCTTAAAGGCGAAGGACACGTCAAGGCCCTTGCCGTTAGCCGTGTAGCTGGCCGAGCCGGTGCGGACGTTCTCATCGGGCTCGAGCGGAGAGCTCGAAACCGTCATGTCGACAGCCGGGTTAGCGGTTAGCGTGTAGAACATTTACAGTACCCCCTGTATATGTGAGGGCCGCGTGGCCGGCCCATTCCAACCACGCGGTTACCTCTGATACCAAATTAGCGAGCTGCGGACTCGAGCAGTGCCTTGACCTCGGCTGCGGTGTTGCAGGCGAGCGCCTTCTCGGCGAGCTCGTCGCACTCGGCCTTGGTCCACTGGCTGATGGTCTTGCGAGCGCGCAGGATCGAAGGAGCGCTCATCGAGAACTCCTCCAGGCCCCAGCTGATCAGCAGCGGCTCGAGCAGCGGATCGGCAGCGGCCTCGCCGCACATACCGACCATGATGCCGGCCTTCACGCCGCTCTCGATGATGTTCTTGAGCGAGCGGAGCACGGCGGGATAGTAAACCTGGTACAGGTTGGAGATGGTGTCGTTACCACGGTCGGCGCACATGGTGTAGCCGATCAGGTCGTTGGTGCCGATGGAGAAGAAGTCGGCGACCTCGGCAAGACGGTCTGCGAGCAGCGAAGCGGCGGGCGTCTCGACCATGATGCCGACTTCGATGTTCTCGTTGAACTTGCGACCCTCTTCGGTCAGCTCGGCCTTGCACTGCTCGACGAGCTCCTTGACAGCCAAGACCTCCTCGACGCAGGTGACGAGCGGGATCATGATCTTGACGTCACCGAAGGCGCTAGCGCGCAGCAGAGCGCGGAGCTGGACCTTGTACTGGTCGGGATTGGCCAGGCAGTAACGCACGGCGCGGAAGCCCATGAAGGGGTTGTCTTCCTTGACCATATGCAGATACGGAATCTCCTTGTCGCCACCCACATCGAGCGTGCGGATGATGACCGGAGCACCCTTGAGCGCGCTGGCGACCTTACGGTAGGCGTTGAACTGCTCCTCCTCGGAAGGAAGCTCAGCAGAGTCCATGAACAGGAACTCGGAGCGGAACAGACCGATGGCCTCGGCGTCGTGATCGAGCGCGTTGGGCACGTCATCGGGGTTACCGATGTTGCAGGCGATGATCTTCTTGATGCCATCGGCAGTCACGGACGGCTTGCCACGGAAGGCCTCGAGGGCCGCCTTCTCGGCAGCGAAGGCCTCGGCCTTGGCGGTATAGGCAGCGAGCGTCTCCTCGTCGGGATCGGCCTCGACGATACCCTTGCCACCGTCGACGACAACGGTCATACCGTTGCGCAGCGCGGTGCAGCTGTTGGAAACCGAAAGGACAGCCGGGATCTCGAGGGCGCGCGCGATGATCGCGGAGTGCGACGTGCGGCCACCGGTCTCGGTGACGATGCCGGCAACGTGGGCCTTATCGATCGTGGCGGTCATGGACGGCGTGAGGTCGTGCACGACAACGACGGTGTTCTCGGGCAGGACGGAAAGGTCGACGACCTCCTTGCCCAGCAGCTCGGCCAGAATACCGGTGCGGATGTCGGCGATGTCGGCCGCGCGCAGACGGAACATCTCGTCGTCCATGGACAGGAACATGTTCTCAAACATGGTCGAGGTGTCCATGAGCGCCTGCTCGGCGCAGGTACCGCCGTCAATGGCGGCGTTGATGGCGTCAGTCATGCCCGGGTCCTGAGCCAGGACAATGTGTCCGCTCATGATCTCGGCCTCGGCCTCGCCCACCGTCTCCTTCATATGGTCGGCCTGAGCCTGGGTCTTCTCGCAGAAGACCGAAAGAGCGGACTGATAGCGCTCCTTCTCTGCTGCCGAATCAGCAACCTCGTGCGGCTCAAACGTCAAGTCGGGATCGACGGCGACCATGACGGTGCCGATACCGATGCCCTCGGAAGCGTTGACTCCCTGATACATTCCCATTCCTCTCTCCGTGTCATGTGATAAAGCGTTTTGCCATATCCATGACAAAAGAGCGCAGCTACCTTACAACAGGTCACTGCGCCCCCAAATATGAACTTAGTTGTTCAACATGCGACCCGTTTGAGTTCTACTCGCCAAGACCGCTCTTGATGAGCTCGATGGCAGCAGCCAGAGCCTCGGCCTCGTCAGCGCCGTCGCACTTGACCTCGACCTCGGTACCGCAGGGGATACCAGCAGCCATGAGGGCCATCGGGGACTTGCCGTTGACCTCCTTCTCGGGGGTGACGACCGTCACGTCACAGGCGTACTTGCCCATGGTGGAGGCGAACAGACCAGCCGGACGCATGTGCAGACCCTGAGGATTAACGAGGGTAGCCTTCTCAGAAACCATAATTGACTCCTTTTTGTGTTTAACCCCTGTCATGCATGTGGCAGGAGTCAGATTCACGACGTTGTTTATATTAACTCACATCAAACGGTTTTTCATTGTGTTTCACACGAATTGTTGGACAGATGTCGTATCCCTGCGCTCGCCCGCCGGGCAGGACGGTTAAGTTTGCTGCTCTACAGTCCTGCGCAAGACGGAAAGCACATTAAGTGCTTTCCTTTGCGTGCGGAACTCGCGACAAACTTAATCGCCCCGCCCGGCGGGCGAGCTGCGGAAACTCGGTCGGTCCAGAGCGATATCGTGCGAACGGAATTCTGGCTGATGATCTGTTCGCGACAAAGACTCGATAGGTAGCCCCCTCTATGCCCTTTTATAAGTTGCGGTGAAATAGGGACTGAATTTGGGGTTGAATCGTTTAAACAGTCCCTATTTCACCGCAACTTATTTGGGGATGAAAAAGGCGGAGGCCCTGGGGAGGGACTCCGCCTTATATACAGGGGGCGATGTTATTCGCGGGCTGGGGGATTAGACCAGGCGGGCGTTGATCGTCTTGGCGATCTCGGCGGCGTCGGTGGAACCCTTGACGGTGGCACGGAAGTCCTCGTCCATGAGCGCCTCGGCGACCTTGGACAGGATCTTAAGGTGCGTGGTGCCGGCCTGGGCACCCGGGATGAGCAGCGCGATGGCCACGTTGACGGGAGCGCCGTCCATGGTGTCCCAACCGGTCACACCGGACTCGTCCTTGACGACGATGACGGCAGCCTCGGTAATGGCGTCGGACTTGGCATGCGGGATGGCGAAGCCCTCCATCATGCCCGTGGTGCCCTCGGCCTCGCGGGCCAGGAAGGCGTTCATCACGGCGTCGGCGTCGCTGGCGATACCGGCCTTGACAGCCTGGTTGGAAACGAAGCTCAGAGCCTCGTCACGAGAAGCGAAGTCCTCGGCGACAAAGACATTCTCGACCTTCACGAAGTCGGCAGCCTCGGCCTTGGGGGCCTCGACGGCAGCGGCCTTGGGGGCCTCAACGGGCTTGGCTACAGGAGCGGCCTTCTGATTCTTCTCGAAGTCGTACTTCTTGAAGGCCACGAACAGGATGCCACCGACCACAGCGCCGATGAGGATCGCGAGGACCCACAGCGGACCGTTCTCGACAACAGGCAGGACCAGGAAGCCGCCGTGAGGCGCCGGATCGTGAACGTTGAAGAAGATGGTCAAGATGGAAGCGATGGAAGAACCGAGCATCATGATGGGCATGACGGGCCAGATGTTCTTGGTCATGAACGGAATGGCGCCCTCGGTGATGTGGGTGCAACCAAGGATGAGGTTGACGATACCGGCGTCATGATCCTCCTGGCTGAAGTACTTCTTGCCGACAACGACGGCGAAGGTGGTGATCAGCGGCGGAACGATGCAAGCGGCGGAGACGGCAGCCATGAAGTTGGTGCCGAAGTTGTAGGTCTCGGTGCCGACGCCAGCTTCGAGAGCGGTACCGAGCAGGAAGGTGCCAGTAGCGTAAGCAGCCTTGTTGACCGGGCCGCCCATATCAAAGGCGCACATGCAGCCGATGGCCAGGCCAAGGATCACCGGACCGGAGTTACCGAGGCTCTGCAGGAAATCCATCATGCCCTGGTTAATGGCAGCCATGGGGCCGGAAATACCGAGCATGACCAGGCCGACGATGGCGGTAGAGCACAGCGGATACAGAAAGATTGCCTTCAGGCCATTAAGGCTCGCGGGAATTTTAGAGAAAACCTTCTCGAGCAGCAGGATGACATAGCCGGCGAGGAAGCCGCCGACGATGCCGCCCAGGAAGCCGAAGCCCACGCCGGCGCCACCGGCGTCGATCATGCCGGTCTCGGCGTTAACAGGCAGGCCCTGGATGGCAATCATACCGGCAACGAAACCGGGGACGAGCGCCGGGCGCTTGCCGATGGATTCGGCGATGTAGGCGGAAAGCACCGGAACCATAAGGTTCATGGCGATGCCGCCGATGATCTTGAGCATCGCAGCAAAGCTGTTGTAGTCGGCAGCCGTCGAATCAAAGGACGTGATGCCCCACAGGAACGAAATGGCGGTCAGAACACCACCGGCAACGACGAAGACCAGCATGTGGCTGACGCCGTTCATGAGGTGCTTGTAGATGACGTGACCGATGGACTCCTTCTCCTCGACCTCGTCCTCGACATCGGCGGCAGCGGCAACCGTGTCGTCGCCCTTGGCGGCGAGCGCGCGGTCGATCAGCTTTCCGGCGGCCTCGACGGACAGGGCCTTGGAAACACCGACGGAAACCATGGGCTTGCCGGCGAAACGCTCAGCCTGGACATCCTTATCGGCTGCGACGACGACGGCCTTGGCACCAGCGATCTCACTCTTGGTGAGCTCGTTCTCGACACCGACCTGGCCATGTGTCTCGACCTTAATGGTCAGACCACGCTCGGCAGCAGCCTTCTCCAGCGCCTCCTTCGCCATGAAGGTGTGCGCAATGCCGGTCGGGCAACCGGTCGCGGCGATGATGTCAAACTTAGCCATGTGTCCCTCCTTCTTGAGTACAGCGCCCGCGGGCGCTCCCCTACACGCGCTTCGATGCGCGTTTTTCCACAACTGAAAGATACCAACCTACCGTCCGCGTGAGAAGAGCTAAGGTGCAAATCTCCGGTGAAAGGTTCTTTCATAACCGTAAACGGTAAGTGAAAGTTTACCATCAACACTTGAAACGGCAAGGTGTATCTTGTAATTGAAAATGCCCGTATACTATGGCATGGCGTAGTAAATTAGATTTTCATGCCAACCAGGAGCCATCCATGACCGATAGTAGCAAGAGCGCACTTTCCCTCATTAGCACCCATCAGGGATACAGCGAGTCCGAGCAGCGCATTGTCGACTATATATTGGAGCACCAGTCCGAGGCGCCACGCCTCACGGCCGCTCAGCTCTCGCGCGCCGCCGCCACGTCCGAGGCGACCGTTTCGCGCTTCTGCCGCAAGCTTGGCTTTGGTAGCTTCCGCAGCTTTCAGTTTTCGTTGGCGAGGGATTTGGAAAGCCAGCGTAACGAGGGCCTGACTGACGAGGTCTCGCTCGACAATATGGAGCAGAGCCTAAAAAATATCCTCGCCGCCAAGGTGAGTGAGCTTAATGCGACCATCGACGGCATAGATCACGACACGTTGGCCGCAGTTGTACACGCGCTTAAGAATGCCGGCGTTATTGAGTTCGCCGCCGTGGGCAATACGAACGCGGTCGCGCTCGATGCGACGTTTAAGTTTTCGCAGCTGGGCCTGCGCTGCATGGCGAGCACCATTAGCGAGACATCAATCGGCTTTGCGCTCACGTTACGCCCGGGTGACGTCATCGTGCTAATCTCAAACTCCGGCAAATCGCGCCGACTGAATCGCATGGCAAAAGCGGCTCACAACTGCGGCGCAACCGTAGTCGTCATCAGCAGCGACAGCAAATCCCCGCTCGCGCGCCTGGCAGACTACACTTTTAACACCGTCAACCACGAAGCGCTGCTGACGACGGGCGATTTTGCGTTCTCTAAGATCAGCGCCACGATGATCATCGAAGTCATCTACAACTTCCTGCTGCCCGAAATCGAGGACGCGCGCGAGCACATCAGCTACTACGAGGAGCTCATCCAGCCGGACAAGGTCGTTGAGTAAAACGCGTAGTGGGACAAAAATTTCAGTCTATTTTGTCCCACCAACACCGCTGATACGACCTAACCTCGAGCTTCTTCGAGCATCTGCTTGGCGTGCGCCAAGCTTGCCTCAGACTGATCGCCGCTCAACATGCGGGCGATCTCGGCGGTACGCGCTTCGCCGGTTACCTCGTCCAAATGCGTCTGGGGAACATCGCCCGGTTCCTTGCTGACGACATAATGCTTGTCAGCCATGACGGCGACCTGCGCCAAGTGGGTTACGACAATCACCTGATGCGTAGCGGCGAGATCCGCCAGCACGCCCGCGAGCGCACGCGCCGTGGAGCCACCGACACCAGCATCGACCTCGTCAAACACCAGCGTATCGACACCGTCCGCGTTACCGAGGACAACCTTACTTGCCAACATGACGCGGCTGAGCTCGCCGCCCGACGCAATGCGGCGCAGGGGACGTGGAGTCAAACCGGCACCGCTGCGGTATAGCAGCTCGTAGCTCGAAGGACCAACGGGCGTCCACTCAGCACGGGGAAGATCGCGCGACTCCCAGACGAGCTCGGCGCCGCCCATCTCCAGGCGAGCCATCTGGCGGCCAACCTCGTGACAGAAGCGCGGGGCCGCCGTATTGCGGGCGCGCTTAAGTGCCTTGGCAGCGGCAAACAACTCGCGCTCAGCGCTCCCGAGTGCCTCACGCGCCTTTTTGATCTGTTCATCGCCATCATCGACCAGGGACAGCAGCTCTTGCGAGCGATTGCGCATGACAAAAACATCGTCCATGGTGGGGCCCCACTGACGCAACAGGCCCTTGAGGTCGGAATACCGCTCACGCATGCGAGCGAGCTCGCGCGGGTCGAAGGCGATGCCATCGCGATAGGCACGAAGCTCATTCGCGCAATCCTCAAGGGAGATACAGGTATCCGAAAGTGCATCGGCAATGTCGCCGAGTTTGCGATCGACGGTAGCCATTCGGGAAAGCTCTGCCACGGCGCTGTTCACGGCATCGAGCGCTCCCCCTTCAGAGGCAAGCGATGCATGGGCATCGTTAGCCGTGGCAACCAGTACCTCGGCATGTTCGGAGCGCGGCAGCAGCTCCTCGAGTTCCTCATACTCACCCGGCTTGGGGTCGACCTCGCCGATGCGCTCGAGGGCAAAGCGCGCCTCCTCGACGCGGCTCCCCTGCGCACGCGAGGCCTCTTCGACACGTCGAACCTCCTTGGCGGCAGCGCGCGATGCCTTAAAGCAGGCGCGGTACGCATCCAGCGCCTCGAGCGCAGAGCGTCCCGCCCACGCATCGACCATCGCAACGTGATGCACCGGATCGAGTAAGCGCTGGTGCTCGTGCTGGCCGCACAGATCCATCATCACACCGACGCGCTCCGAAAGCTCGCGCACACTGGCGATGCGGCCGTCAATCTTAACGCGACTGCGGCCCTCGGCAGAAAGGCTGCGCTGGACCGTGAAGCCCTCCGTGTCGTGCGGTCCGTCAAAGAGTCGCGCCTCGACGCTCGCCAGCGCCTCACCCTCGCGCACCGTCGAGGAATCCGCGCGCTCGCCCAAAATAAGCTTGAGGGCCGAGAGCAGCGCGGTCTTGCCGGCGCCGGTCTCACCGGTCAGGACAGTCAGGCCGGCACTCGGCACCAGCGTCGCCTCGCGAATGAGTGCAATGTTAGAAACCTGCAGCTCATCGATCATGACGGACTCCGTAGAATACGCGGCTCACCGAGTTATAGAAGCTCTCGGGGCCGTAATCGAGCAGCAGCACATCTCCGGGCCCGCGGCGCACCGCCACGCTCTCAACGGTGCCATCGCAGGTAATAAACTGTCCATCGATAGCGATCGCCGGAACACTCGGACGGTCATCAGACATAAAGATTTCGACGACATCACTCGGCGAGGTCAAAAAGGCACGAGCCTGAATGGTGTGCGGCGCAATGGGTACGCAGACCATGCCCGTATAGTCGGGGCTCACGATGGGGCCACCGGCACTGAGCGCGTAACCCGTAGAACCAGTCGCCGTGGACACGACCACGCCGTCGCCACGCAGTCGATCGATATGGTGGCCCGACACCGTGATGTCGAACTCAACCATATCGGACAGGGGGCCGCGCGTGAGCGCCATGTCGTTGAGGGCGAACGTGCGCACGACATCCTTCGTGCCATCGTCGCGCACGGACACGATATCCGCGGCGATGGTGGCGCGACGGCTCACGTGCAGCTCGCCGGAAAGGGCGTCGCTCACGACCTGCAGAATGTCGCGCTCCTCGGGGCTCGCAGCAGTTAAAAAGCCCAGGTGACCATAGGAAAGACCGAGGATAGGAATCTCGCGATGGTTGAGGATGCGGGCAGCGCGCAGCAACGTACCGTCGCCGCCGAGCGTAATGACCAGATCGGAGCCGTCAATATCAGGCGTGCTTTGAATCTTCGATCGCTGGTCGGCAGCCCATGCGACCTCATAGCCCTGGCGCGTCAGCCAAAGCTCAAGCATCAGGCCGCTCTCGACCGCCTCTTGCTTGTAGTAATTGGGAACCAGAAAGACCTTCATAGCGTTGCAGCTTTCTCGCTCAAAACCGATACCTGGGATTGCAGCTCATCTTGCGAGCGGTCGCCGGGGTCAAATCTCGTGCCGTACAGGAAAAACTCAACGTTGCCCTTGGCACCATGAATGGGTGACACGCACACATCGACCGGGAACAGGCCCTTGGCGGCAAAGAGTTCAACCGCCGCCACGAGTGTATCGCGGCGCACGGCGGGATCGGTCACAATGCCGCCCTCGCCCACCAGCGCCGCCGGAGCCTCAAACTGCGGCTTTACGAGCGTGCAGAATGCACCCGTAGGAGCCAGGCACGCCAGCACCGCATCGATAATGTTCGCGATGCTGGTAAACGAGACATCACACACAGCCAGGTCGATGGTGCCGGAATAGCCAAGCTCAGGCAGCTGCGTCACGTTTGTGCGCTCATGCAGCGTTACGCGATTGTCCTGACGCAACGACCAATCGAACTGGGCGCGACCCACGTCCACCGAGACAACGGTCGCAGCTCCGCGCTTGAGCAGGCAATCGGTAAAGCCGCCGGTAGAGCAGCCCACATCCAGACAGGCAAGGCCCGTCGGATTGATACCAAACGCATCAAGCGCGCCTTCGAGCTTAAGACCGCCGCGGCCAACATAGGGAATGCGTCCCTTCACGTGCAGCGGCAGGCCCGGGATCACCTTAAGGCCCGGCGAAGTCAAACGCTCACCGCCGCTCGAAACCAACCCGGCCATAAGAGTGCGAAGGGCATCCGCGCGATCGGCGCAGATGCCCTGTGAAATCAGTTCGTCATCAAGACGCACGCGTTTCATGAATGCCATCAACCATTCGTATCCGGGGACGCGGCCTGGCTGTCCTGGGATTCGTTTGCCGCGTCCTCATCATATTCCTGCTCGAGCTTATCGGCCTCGCGAGGCGTCAGCTCAAACTTATCGACCATGTCGACCGCACGGGAGCCCAGCTCGATCGCCTCGTCAAAAAGATCGAGCGAACGCTCCAAGGACGTATCCTTGGAGCGAACGGTCGCAATGATCTGATCCAAGCGGTCCGAGATCTCGTCGAAGTTGCGGACGGAACCCTCTGGCATGGCTACTCCTCGACGGTACCGGTCTCGGCCTCGGCGACCTCGGCATCCTCATCGAGAACGCCGGCCGCAGCCTGAGCGGCGGCAACCTTGGCGGCAGCCTCGGCAGCCTGGGCCTCCTCGCGGGCACGGTCCTCGGCCAGCAGCTCCTGATACAGCTCCTCGCCCGGCAGCTCCTCGCTGCGGGCGATCTTGCCCAGCACGCCGTTAACAAACGACGCGGACTGGTCGGTACCATAAGCCTTGGCAATCTCGACGGCCTCGTTGATCACGATGGCGTCAGAGACTTCCTCGTCGGTGAGGAAACGCATCTCGTAGACGGCGATACGCAGCAAGTTGCGATCGGCGCCGGGCATGCGCATAAGATCCCAGTTCTTGGCGACAGCGCGCAGGGCGCAGTCAATGCGATCGATATGCTCGTAGGCACCGCGGCAAAGCTCCAGCGCATAGGGGTCGAGGGGACCCTTCGAGATCAGGAAATCGCCCTCGAGGACGCGCTCGAGCGGGCTGTCCGTGGCCTCGGCCTGGAACAGCAGCTGCAGCGCTTGACTGCGGGCAAGCGTACGCCCGCGATAAACCTTAAGGCTCAAAGGTTACTCCTTGGGGAAAACGAGGCCGTCAATGCAAACGTCAACGCGCTCGACCTCGACGCCCACCTGGGCATCGATGGCGGCGACCACGGCGGCGCGAACGGCCTCGGCGAGTTTCTTGAACGGATAGCCAAAGAACACCACGACGCGCACGGTAAGTGCGAGCTTGTCGCCGATGACCTCGGCCTCGACCGCCGGCTCGGAAGCCGGGGCCTTGGACGAGAGCATCATGGAGACAAGGTTGGTGGCAAGGTCCTTGACGCCAACGGAGGCGATGCCCTCGACATCCGACACGGCGCGCGAGACGATGGCGGTCAGAACATCGGGCGAAATGCCGATGCCGTCAATCTTGATTTCCTGGGGCATGAGTCCTCCTAGAAGAGTTGGTTGCTAGACGCGGGAGACGAACTTGCCGTCGCGGGTGTCAACCTTGATGACCTCGCCCTCGTTGAGGTACATGGGGACCTGGATGACAGCGCCGGTGTCGATCGTGGCCGGCTTGGTGGAACCCTGGACGGTGTCGCCCTTAAAGCCCGGGTCGGTCTGGACGATGGTGGTCTCGATGAACATCGGCGGGGTCACGCCCATGAGCTCATCGTCGGCAAAGAGCAGCTGGCAGATGTCGTTCTCACGCAGCCACTTGGAGTTCTCGCCCACCATGTCCTCGGGAACGGGAACCTGCTCATAGGTCTCATTGTCCATGAAGATGTAGTCGGCGCCATCGTTGTAGAGGTACTGGAACTCACGGGTGGTGAGCATAACGCTCTCGAACTTGGTGCCGGCGTTGCAGGTGTTCTCGACGACGCGGCCGCTCTTGATGTCGCGGGTCTTGTAGCGCACAAACGCGCCGCCCTTGCCCGGCTTGACATGCTGGAACTCGACGATGGTGTAGACCTTGTCCTTAATGCGGAGACCGAGGCCGTTCTTGAAGTCGGCGGTAGAAATGGTAGGCATAGTGACCTTTCTTGTTATGGGCAGAACGCACAAGCGCCCAAATTACATACGCCGAAAATTATACACTTGCAGACGGCGCCTGCAGCGAGCGCATAAAAAGAGAACGCGGGGCGTCCGGTTCGATTCGGACGCCCCGCCCCAAAAATCTATCGAAATGGGCTAGCAGTCGATGACGTGCAGGTCGTGCGGGGTCTTGGTGAAGGGCTCGTAGCCGTTCTCGGTGACCACGCCATAGTCCTCCAGGCGCACGCCGCCCACACCGGGCAGATACACGCCGGGCTCCATGGTGACAACCGAGCCAACCTCGATGATATTCTTGCTGCGGTTGAAGTTGGGCAGCTCGTGGATGTCGATGCCCACGCCGTGGCCCAGGCCATGGTTGTAGTAATCGCCATAGCCGGCATCGCCGATGATCTTCTTGGAAAGCTTGAAAATGTCGTTGCCCTCGACACCCGGATGGATGGCGGCGACGCACTCCTCGTGCGTACGGCGCACGAGCGCGTACAGGTCGAGCTGCTCCTGGGTAGGCTCGCCCATCACGACGGTGCGCGTCATGTCGGAACGATAATCGCAGTAGCCCGCGCCGTAATCCATGAGGACGAAGTCGCCCTTCTCGATCACGCGGTCACTCGGCACGGCATGCGGATTGGCGGTGTTGGGGCCGCTCGCCACGATGGAGCCGAAGGCCAGGCTGTCGGCACCGTTGGCGAACATAAAGTTCTCGAGCTCGTTGCGAACCTGCTTCTCGTTCATGCCAGGCTTAATAAAGCCGAGCATGTGCTGGAAGGCGGCGTCGGTAATCGACTGCGCATGGCGCATGAGCTCGATCTCCTCGGCGTCCTTGATGGCGCGCATCTTGCGAATGTCGTCATGCATCAGCGGCAACATGCAGGCGACGGAACGATCCTCCAGACCACGCTGGATACCCTGGTAGAAGTTGATCTGCATGTCGTCCTCGACAGCGCAGACGCGGCACTTGTTGGCCGCGATCTTGCCGGCGACCCAACCGGGGATGGTGCCCTCGTCCATATCGTAGACCCAAGGGCTGCCGGCGGGCGTGTTCTCCTCAAAGCTGTTGAGGTAGCGCGAGTCGGTATGGAACAGGCACTGGTCAGCCGTAATAAACGCCGCGTGCGGGAACTCGAAGGTGTAGTCGAAGACGCCCTTCACGCCCGTGAGCCAACGAAGATTGGCCTCGTCGCGCACCACGATAGCGTCGTAGCCGCGCTCGACCATCAGGGCGCGGACACGCTCGATACGACCGGCTGGACCGGCAGCAAACTCAGACATGAAGATTCCTTTCTTGTTGTCTCAATAAAGACGGGACGGGCTTCAACCGAGCGACGGAATCACGCGCGATCCGTAACCGATTGGAAACCCGCCCCTCAACATGATACGAAAGACGATGGATGTCAATAAATCCTAGAGAAGTTCCTTGCGAGAAGCCAAGTAGGCCCGGGCATGGCGCTCGAGAACCTCGTCCTCCACATTTGTCAGGCGGATGGCGCCAAGCGCTGCGGGCAGGGGCAACATGCTGCGGTTCGAGCGCGCAAACTGCTGATTGCGAAACTCCGCAATAAAGGCAGCGGGCTCCAGATTAAAGGCGAGCTCCTCGATGCCAAAGTCCTCGAGGCAGTCGTCGACCTCAAAGACGTAATCGATATCGAAGTCACAGGCATCGTGGGCAATACGCGCCTCAAAACGCATGCCCTCGGAAAGGAGCTGGTAGGCGGGAACATCCGCCGCGGCATCGCCCAGGCAGGCGCGCAGGGTGCGCTCCCCCGTCTTGCCAAAATCGAGTGCATAGCGGGCGCTCGGGTTCGTGGCCATGAGTACATCCTTGCGCGCGGTCTGGGACCACTGCACGGCATTGACGAGCGCGACCTCCTCGCCCGCGAGAATCTCGGGGACGGTCTCGGTAAACTGATTCCAGCGCGACTTGCTGCTCGAGAGCATGGTGCCCACGAGCACGGCATATCCGCGCTTGAGGTCCTCGGGCTCGGCCTCGCGAACGAGGTCGAGGTCGCACACGACCAGGCCCGGCTCGGGACGGAACGCGATGGCGGGAAGCGCGTTGGCCGCGGAAGCGACGAGCGGCTCCATGGTCGTCGCGACCGTGAGCATGGCATCGAAGGTTGTCGGCAGCAGTGCACACTCGGTGCGGCCGCACCACTGGTTGGCACACCAGCAAACGACCGAGCAGGTCGCCGCGTCGCCGACGGCGACAACAAGATCATCGCAGGTAATGCCGTTAGCAGACAGAGCACCAAAAACGGCGTCGGCATCGGCAAGCGTGGCACCGGCAGGCGAAACCTTGAGGATGAGCTGCGACACGGCAAAACCGGCATCGACGAGCGCATGCTCGACGACCTCGCCAAAACGCTCGGATGCGGCGCCGTTCCAAACCACCATCGCACGCTTAGGTTTGCCCACTGCCGAGGCAAACATGCGCGACAGCTCCTCGAACGCGCCCAATCCGACGCGGACATCGACACTGCGGTTTTGGAAATTGATAAGTTGACGGCGAATCATAGCAGCCCACGCTCCAAAAGCATCTCGGCACAAAGGTAGGAAACGTCCTCGAAGGACTTGTTGCGAATATCAAGGGTAATATCGGCGGCCTGGCGATACAGCGGACGGCGGTGCTCAAACAGGCGCGCCGCGTGCTCGGGCGAGCGAAAATCGGGGCGGGTATCAGAGCGGCGAATCTGACGCATCGAGTCCCCAAAGTCGCCTTCGAGGTACACGCACGTGCCCATCTCGTGCATCAGCTCAATGTTCACCGGCGTTTCGACGATGCCGCCCCCGCACGAAACCAGCAGGCTGCGCTCGCTTTGGAGCGAACGAAGCGCCGAGGTCTCGAGTTCGCGAAAGCGATCCTCGCCCTCGGTCTCAAAAATCTCGGTCACTGACTTGCCGCACCGGCGCACGACCAGACGGTCGGTGTCGATGAATCGGCGCTTGAACATGGTGCCGACGTTACGTGCAAGCGTCGACTTGCCCGCACCCAAAAAGCCGATAAAGAAGATATGGTCGCAGCCGTGTTTGATGTGCTGAGACATGGCGAAACCTATTCCTCGCAGGGAAGGTCGCGCAGGGCCCGGCGCTCAAAGATGCGGAAGATCTGCGTATACCACAGGTCCTGGGTTGCCTGCGGCTTGACCAGGATGGTGTCGACGCCGGCTAAGTTACCGCTCCAGACGTCCGTATAAAGCTGGTCGCCGATCAGCACGGCCTCGTCGGCCGTGGCACCAAGGCGCTTAAGTCCTGCCTTGAGGGCAAACGGCGCCGGCTTCATGGCGTGGCTGATGGCCTCGAGCCCCAGCTCGCGGGCAGACGCCATGACCTGGTCGCGATGCCAGTTATTGGACACCATGCACAGCTTAAAGCCCTTGGCATGGGCGGCTTGGAGCCAAGCGGAAACCGCGGCGGGAACCTGCTCGGTATCGCGCGGCACCAGGGTATTGTCGCGGTCGAGCAGAATGGCTCGCTTGCCGTCGGCCCACAGGGTATCGAGGTCGATGCGGTCGACTGAGGCAACATATCGTTTGGGGCTAAAAATCCTCATGATCAATTCCAAGACTGTTGATGCTCTTCGTAGGTCTTCGAGAAATACTCCTCATCCTGTGTAATGTAGAAATACAGGTCATCGGAGTCGGTCGGCTCAAGGGTAGCCTTGAGCGCCTCGAGCGACGGAGAGCAGATGGGCGTGGGCGGCAGGCCCTCGTGCTTATAGGTGTTATATGGGCTATCGCTCTGCAGGTCGTCGGCGGTAACCTCGCCGCCGGTGACGTACATCATGGTCGCATCGCTATTGAGGTAACGCAGGCCATCGAGCTTGCCGGCCAGACGGTTATAGAAAACCGATGCCACATGCGCGCGCTGATCGGCGTTGAGGCCCTCGCGCTCGACGATCGAGGCAAGATTAACGATGTCGTAATCGGACATCTCCACGCCATAGCGCTCCTTGATCTTGGACTCGCAGCTGGCAAAGTCGAGCGACTTATACTCGGTGTTGAACTGGTCAAGCATGGCGCGAATCACATCATCGGCAGACGGGTCCTTACCCAACGTATAGGTCTTAGGGAATAGAAAGCCCTCGAGTGAATCGTTCGCGGCGTCCTTAAGGAAGGCGTAATCATTCACATAATTGCTCGCCTTAGCCTGGTTAAGGAAGTCTTCCTTAGAAATGCTGTCGTACGCCTTGGCCACGCGGTCGGCGACCTGATCGACCGTCAGGCCCTCAGGAATCGTGAGCGCATCGGAGCCGGCGTTGGGACCTTCCATAAGCTGCTGGACGACCTTCGTGGCGTCCATAAGCGTGGTAAACGAATACTTACCCGGCTTAAGCGACATATCGGCGTTGAGCTTTTTGACCGCCGCATAATAATCCTTGGGATTATCGACGATATGGTTCTCGGAGAGAATCGAAGCGATGGTGTCGCCCGAGGCACCATCGGGAATCGTGATAGTAACTTGCTGGCCAGCAGCGACTTTCGCATCCTCACCGCCAAAGAAGCCCTTGACGGCTGGCACGACAAAGAAAACGATCGCGACAAGCGCAAGCACGGCGACGACGCCGCCGATAATCATAGGCACCGGGGAGCTTTTCTTTTGGACACCACGGCGGGCGTGCGTGTTATAGCTCGAGCGCGTGGCCGGAGCAACACCGTGCGAGCCATGAGCATGATGTGCGTGGGAGCGTGATTGCCGGGCCTGGCCCTGCGTGCGCTGGGCAGGAGCCTGCTGCTTAAAACGAGCGCCGCCAGCGGGCTGCGCGGGACGAGCGGCGGGCTGTTGAGCAGCACGCTGAGTAGGCTGAGCCGAACGGTGCGTCGGCTGCGCCGGGCGCTGGCAAGGCTGAGCAGGGCGCGGCGCGGGCTGCCGTGTACGATTCTGCTGGCGCGGATCGGAAGCGCTAGGCATGCTGAACCTCCTCGTTTTTACGATCGAGCCATGTCTGCAAGAACAGGCTGGCGGCGATCATGTCAATCTTGCCCCTCATCTGCTTTTCGTTGAGCCCCTGCTCTCGCAGGATTCGCTTGGCCTCCTGCGAGGACAGACGCTCGTCCTCAAACTCCAGCGGAAGATCGAGCTCGTCGGCAATCTTTTGGGCCACGGCGGCGACGCGCTCGGCCTGGGGGCCGGGCTCACCGGCCATGGTCAAGGGACGTCCGCTTACCAGGATATCGGGCTCGTAGTCCTCGACCAGGTAGCGAAACGTCTTTGCCATGCCAGTGACCTCGGCAGCCGGAAGCACCTTGACAGGCATCGCCATCTTGCCATCACGGCTCGAGACGGCAATGCCAATCCTGGTCTCCCCTATGTCCAGTGCGAGCGCGACCACAGCGACTACTTAGGTTCTTAGGCGCCGAGCGCGGTCTTTGCGGCCGCGAGGGCATCGGCGATACCGGCGGCGTTCTTGCCACCGGCCTGGGCCATGTTGGGACGACCGCCACCGCGACCGTCGACCAGGCCCGCAATCTGCTTGATCACGTTACCGGCGTGGAAACCGGCCTTCACGGCGTCATCGGAGCCGGCGGCGAGCAGAGCCGGGGTGCCCTTCTCGGTCACGCTGGCAACAACGCAGGCGACGGGGCCGGCGACCTTCTGGTGCACGGTGTCCCAAACGTTGCGCAGGTCGGCAGCCTCAAGGCCCTGAAGCTCAGCGACGACGAGCTTGTAGCCGTTCAGCTCGACAGCGCCGTCGATGGCACTGGAGATAGCGTCGGAGGAGCCACCGGTCAGCGCCTTCTTGAGCTTGTTAGACGTCTCGCGCAGCTCGGCCTGCAGGCTCTCCACACGGGCGGGAACCTCGTCGACACGGCACTTGAGCGCAGCGGCGGCGGCGTCAACGAGCGCCAGGCGGTCGGCCATGTAATCGAGAGCGCCCTTGGAGGTCACGGCCTCAATACGGCGGACATTCGAGCCCGTGGAGGACTCGGAGATAATCTTGAACAGACCGATCTCGGCGGTGTTAGCGGCATGCGTGCCACCGCAGAGCTCGCGGGAGAACGGCTGGTCCTCGGCGCCTACGGAGACGACGCGGACGACGTCACCGTACTTCTCGCCAAAGAGAGCGACAGCACCGGCGGCCTTGGCCTCGGCGATGCCCATAACACGGGTCACGACCGGCTTGGAAGCGAAGATCTGCTGGTTGACCAGGTCCTCGACAGCCTTGAGCTGCTCGGAAGACAGGGCCTCGAAGTGCGTGAAGTCAAAGCGCAGGTGCTCGGGCGTCACCAGCGAGCCGGCCTGGGAGACATGCTCGCCCAGGACCTGCTTAAGGGCGGCGTCGAGCAGGTGCGTGGCGGTGTGGTTGCGGCGCAGGAAGCCACGGCGCTCGGCGTCGAGCGCGGCGGTCACAGCGGCACCAACAGTAAGCGTGCCCTCGACAACGTGGGCGACGTGAGCGTACAGGCCATTATGGTTCTTTGTATCGGAAACGGTCAGTGCAACGCCCTCGGCGGAAAGCTTGCCGGCGTCGCCCTGCTGGCCGCCCATCTCGGCGTAGAACGGGGTGCGGTCGAGCACGACCTCGACGTCCTCGCCGGCGGCAGCGGAATCGACGGACTCGCCGTTGCGCACGATGGCGACAACCTTGGCGCCCTCGATCACATCGTTGTCATAGCCGTCGAACTCGGTCGCTGCGACCTTGTCGGAAAGCTCGACCCAAACGTCGTTGAAGCTGCCCCAGGCGTCGCCCTTGGCATTGGCGCGGGCGCGGGCCTTCTGGTCCTCCATGCAGGCAGTGAAGCCATCCATATCGACATCGTGGCCAGCGGTGCCGGCGATCTCGACGGTCAGGTCGATGGGAAAACCAAAGGTGTCGTGCAGCTTAAAGGCAACATCGCCCGGAAGCACAGCACCCTCGGCAAGCGCTGCCAGGGCCTCATCCAGGTAGACGCGGCCGTTGTCGAGCGTCGTGGAGAAGCGCTCCTCCTCGGAGGCGACGATACCCTTGACGAGCGCGACGTTCTTGAGCAGCTCGGGATAGGCCTCGCCCATCTGAGCGTTGACCTCGTCGATGAACTTGGTCAGGAAGGCGCCCTCGATGCCCAGCAGGCGACCGTGGAACACGGCGCGGCGGAGCAGGCGGCGAAGAACGTACTCGCGACCCTCGTTACCGGGCAGGATGACGTCAGAGATCATGTAGTCGTCGGCACGGGAGTGGTCGGCGATGATGCGAAGAGAACGGCTGGCGCCGGAGTAATCGTCGGCGTCATAGGTCTTACCGCTGATCTCCTCACCGAGCTTGATGAGGTGCTGCATCAGATCGCCATCGTAGTTAGCGGTCTTGTGCTGCATGATGGCGGCCATGCGCTCCAGACCCATGCCCGTATCGAGGTTGCGGTGCGGCAGCTCCGGCATGGAGCCGTCCTCCTGGCGGTCGTACTGGGTAAACACAAGGTTCCAGAACTCAAGGAAGCGGTCGCAGTCGCAGCCGGGCTTGCAGTCGGGGCTGCCGCAACCGACCTCCTCGCCCATATCAAAGTAGATCTCGGAGCACGGACCGCAGGGGCCGGTGGGGCCAGCGGCCCAGAAGTTGTCGTCCTCGCCCAGACGCGAGATGTGATCCTCGGCAACGCCCAGAGAGCGCCACACGTCGTGAGTCTCGTCGTCCTCGGTAAAGACGGTGAAGTACAGGCGGTCGAGCGGCAGCTTGAACTCCTTGGTGATGAGCTCAAAGGCCCAAGCGCAGGCCTGCTGCTTGGAGACGCCGCCAAAGGAGAAGTCGCCGAGCATCTCGAAGAAGGACAGGTGACGGCCGTCCTCGCCGATGCAGTCGATATCGTTAGTGCGGACGCACTTCTGGCAGGAGATCGCGCCGATCTCCTTCATGGTCTTCTTGCCCTGGTAGTACTCCTTAAACTGGTTCATGCCGGCGTTGGCAAGCAGCAGCGAAGGATCGTCGGGGACGAGGGACGAAGAAGGATAGAGCTTAAGACCGCGCTCCTCAAAGAAGTTGAGGAACTTAGAGCGAATCTCGGCCGTAGTCATTGACGGATAGTCAGCACTCATAGAGGGAATCTCCTCGGTTTCACATCGAAACAGTTCAAACGTAACGATATTACCATCCCACCGCGCAAGTGCAAAAAAGAGGGCCGCCAAACAGCGACCCTCCAGCGAAAGTGCACGTTATTTAGGACAGCCATAGTCTTTGAAAAATGGCTGCTGTAGAATTACATATAAGAGTCACCCGGAAGGAGCGATCGATGAAAAGCAAACGATTTGTCCTGAATGCACTTCTAGTAGTAGCACTTTTAGTGCTCTTGGCCTTCTCTTGCTGGTACGCAAACCAACCAGCATTTGGCTACGTATTGTATGCAGTAACGTCCGGCAATAAGACTTATTACGCTCTACGCGCAATTGACGTTCTCTTTTTCTATGTAGCTGGCCCCTTATCAATCGCTTTGGTCGCGTTTCTCGTCATTTACAACATCAAGAAACGCTAACAAGACCTATTTAGAATCCGAATCGTCCATGGATCCGTCGATGCCGGTTTTGGTGTCATCGTCCGAGCCGGAGTCATCATCCCTGGCGAAGGGATTCTTGAAGAAACCCGTGGCGTCGGGCTGAAGGCCCGAGAGCTTAATCCAAGGATTGTCGAGCTCGGGCTTGGGCATGGCCTTTGCCTCGGGCGCGGTCTCGTTGCCGATGAGCTCAGACTCGTAGATGAAGGTGTCGTCGCCGAGCGCGTCGTAGGCGGCGACCGGGTTGCCATCGGCATCGCGGTACGGTGTGCCCTTAAACACGGCGCCGTCATAGGCCACAAGCTGGCGGCCGGTCTCATTCTCGAAGTAGTACACGAAGATACCCTTGAGGGCCGCACAAAGCGGGATGGCAATAATCATGCCGATGGGGCCCATGAGTGCCGAGCCAATAACGAGCGCCGTGAGGCTCATGATGGGATGCACCTGCACCGAGCTCTGCATAACCTTAGGCGAAATCACGTTATCGGTGACGTTTTGCGCGACCATCGTCACAATAAGCGTCCATAACGCCAACATGGGGCTGAACATGAAACCAAGCACTGTGGCGATTGCTGCGCTCACCCAAGGACCGACGACCGGAACCAAATGCATGATGCCGGTAAAGATAGCCATGAGCGCCGCATACGGATGGCCGATGATCATAAAACCGATAAAGGCGAGGAAACCACCACAGATGGACGTCACGACCATACCGCGCATGTAGCCGCCGACAGAGCGAGAAAGGATGGCGACCATAAAGCGGTACGAGGTCTCCTTCTCCTGACCGATGATGGTGCAAATCTCGTGATGCATGCGAGGGTAGTCGCAGGCCATCCAGTAGGCAAGCACCAGACCAAGGAAGATCACGAACAACTGCGAGGCCGTATTGGTGATGAGCGGGAACACACCGCGGCCAAGCTCGGCAGCAATCTGAGACACATACTTCGATGCCACGGCAACCAGCGACGAAAGATTATCGTCCAAATACTCCTTGAGCGGCGTGTTGTTGAGCGTCTTGGCATGCGAGATCATCTCGTTGAGATCGCCACCTGCAACACGAAGCTGCTCGGGCAGGCGGCTCAGGACTTCCATGATCTGACCAAAGAGAATCGGCGACAAGATGCAAACGACACCGACGAGCACGGCAACAACAACAATAAGCGCGATAAGCGAACCGATGCCGCGATTCACGCCATGGTGCTCGAGCCAATTGGTGATCGGGGACATCACAAAAGCAATGATGGAGCCGACGGCAAGAAACTCAATAACCGGTGCCAGGATGCCCATAAGGTTAAAGATGACAGCAGCAATAACAATGCAGCCGACAACGGCCCAAATGCGCAGCGTCAGAATGCGGGTGTCGCGCAGCACGCGATCGGTTTGTTGGGGGTGCTCACTCATGAACGAATCATCACTCCGTCGGGGTCGATCTTGTCCTGAATCTTCTTAAGCGTGCGGCGCAGCAGACGCGAAACCTGCACCTGAGAAATACCCAGCTTCTTGGCAATCTCAATCTGGGTCATGCCCTTCACAAAGCGCAGCTCGATCACCTCGCGCTCGCGCGGCGAGAAATCGCGAATAGCTTCTTCAATGACCAGACGGTCATCGGTAAAGTCGAGCTCATTGTCGTCGTCGGCGTAACGGTCGAGAATCGAGGGGGCATCGTCGGAATCGGACGCACCAGGAGCCTCGATGGGCACCGAGGTATAGGCCGAAGACGATTCCATAGCCTCGAGGACCTCATCGACAGTCACATCTAGATACTCAGCGATCTCCTCAACCTTGGGCGAACGCTGCAGCTCGTTGGTAAGTTTGTCAGTAGCCTGGTTGACCTTGGCCGAGAGCTCCTGCAGACGACGCGGCACGCGCACGCTCCAGCCCTTGTCGCGGAAATGGCGTTTGATCTCGCCCAGGATAGTGGGTGTTGCAAACGTCGTGAACTCGAGCCCGCGCTCAGGGTCAAAGCGGTCGATAGCCTTGAGCAAACCCAAATAGCCGACCTGCATGAGATCGTCGAGCGGCTCGCCGCGATTCTTAAATTTGTTGGCAAGAAACCTTACCAGATTCATATGGGACATGACGAGCTGCTCGCGGGCGTCCGGATCACCGGTCTCCTTGTAACGACGAAACAGCTCGCGGGTTTTCTCCTTGTCCCAAGCGGTCTTACCGCTCCGGGAACGTTCGGTCATATTAGATATCCGCCTTGAGGTCGAGGGAAAGCGTCAGGGGCGCCGCAGTCTTTTCGTAGGAATCGCACACGCTCGCCAAAATAAGCTCGGCATAAACAGCAGCCTGGTCATCCTCGTCGACAGTGGCCTGATCGCCAAAGGTAAAGGTCATGCCAACGTGAGATTCATCGACATCGAATTTGATTGAGATGTCGTCGGAATCAACAGCCGTGCAGCCAAAGATAAAGGCTTCCTCGGCAGCCATGCGGATGTCCTCGATGCGATCGACAGACATGGAACACAGGGCACCAACGTTGGCTGCCGTCATGCGCACAAGGCGAGCGAGACGCGGGTCGCCGGCAACGGTCAGCGTGATGGGGCAGGTTGCTTCGCTACTCATCGCAGGACTCCTCAGAGGTCTCGGAGGGTGTATAGGTGTAATACTGAGCCCGCTTGGATGCAGACTTCTGAGCCACATCTGCGCCATCGGCGGCCTCGTCCTCCGCCTTGCCAATCAAGACGCGCTCGGTTGGCTGCTCGGCTTCTTCGGCGGCAGCGGAAAGCTTGCGCTCGGCTTCAGCTGCAGGAGCCTTCACCTTATTGAAGAGCTTCTGCACAGCACCGGCGGCAGAGTCGGTCACGCTCGACACAGCATTGCTGGCCTCGGCCATGCTGCCCGTAACCTCGGAAATGTCGCGAACCACGGCTTCAACCTCTACGAGATTGGAGGTAAGGGCATCAACTGCCGTCTTGCTCGACTTAAGCAGCGGCTCCATCTGGGCAAGCGCCGGCGTAAGCTCATCGACAGCGCCATCGAGCTTTGCCACCACAGGCTGAGCCTCGGCGATGGTGTTGTTGAGGTCGTTCACGGTCTTATCGAGCGAGTCGACAACATTGCGGGTCTTGCGCAGGGTAAGCGCGAGCTCAGCGATGGCCCACACGCCGGCAACGGCGAGCAGCAGCAGGGCGATTTGAATGGGACTCATACAAGCCTCCCGGAAGAATCGAAATACAGACGCTTTTCATGGTACCCCAAAGGGGACCGAACATGCCAAGAGCAGCAACGTGGGACAAAATTATCAGCAGCTACTTCGGTGCATTCCCGCTGCGGTCGCGTTCGCTTTGCTCTACGCGCCACTCTTCCCAGCCGCGCCCGGCAGGCTGCCAGAACGCACCGCGCTCCAGCCCCTCGGGCAAATAGCGCTGATCGACCCAGCCTTCGGGATAATCGTGCGGATATTTATACACACCGTAGTCGTCGCTGCCTGGGCGATGGCGATCGCGCAGATAACTCGGCACCTCGCGAAGCCCACTAGAGTGGATATCGGCCAGCGCCGCATCGATCGAAGCCTCACACGCGTTGGATTTTGGCGCCAAGCACACATAGAGTGCAGCCTGAGCCAGGTTAATGCGGCACTCGGGATAGCCAATGACCTCGGCAGACTTAAACGCGGCATGTGCCACCAAAAGCGCCTGTGGGTCGGCGTTGCCAACATCCTCAGAAGCATGAATCATAATGCGACGGGCGATAAACTTAGGATCCTCCCCCGCATCGATCATGCGCGCAAGCCAGTAGACCGTGGCATCGGGATCGCTACCACGCATGGACTTAATGAACGCACTGATGATGTCGTAGTGCATGTCACCGTTTTTGTCATACGTAAAACCGCGACGCGGATTGGCAATCTTTACGTCATCCACGGTGATGGGATAACGCTCCCCCGCCGCCGGCGCTGGCGTTCCCTCGGTATCGGGACGCGTGACGGCAATCTCGCTCGCAAGTTCGAGCGTCGTGAGCGCCGAGCGAGCGTCACCCGCTGCCAGCGTGCAGATGGTCTTAACCGTATCCTCATCGGCCGAGAACTTGCCGTTCAAACCCTGCGGAGCCTCGAGTGCACGCTCGATCAGCGTGGCAATGTCCTCGTCTTTAAGATGCTCAAGCTCCACCACGCGACCGCGCGAGAGCAATGCCGAGTTGACCTCGAAGTACGGATTCTCCGTCGTGGCGCCAATCATAATAACGGTACGGTTCTCAACCGCATGCAGCAATGCATCCTGTTGTGACTTCGAAAAGCGATGAATCTCGTCGATAAACAGGATGGTGCGACGGTCGTACGTATTCAGACGCGTCTTGGCCTCGTCAATCACGCGGCGAAGATCCTTTACGGTGCCCGTCACGGCGCTGACTTCGACAAACTCACTCTTGGTATGGTTGGCGATAATGTGGGCCAGCGTCGTCTTGCCCGTACCGGCCGGCCCGTACAGTATCACGCTCGAAAGCACATCGTGCTCGATCGCGGCACGCAACCATGAGCCCTTACCGACGGCCTTTTGCTGGCCCACATACTCGTCGAGCGAATTGGGGCGCATGCGAACCGCAAGCGGCGCATTCTGAAAGGAACGCTCGCGCGTCGAAGCAGAAAAAAGGTCGTCCATAGCCATCCCGTGCATCAATCAAAAACGTTTTCCACTAACAGTATACCGAATTTATACGAACTACCGTTCGTTAATATAGGTACGGTGCGGAAACTCCAGACCAGGGAACAGCTTGCTCGTCAGCTCGCAGAAATAACCGTCCGTCATGCTCGCGATATAATCCACCACGGCTTGATCCTTGTCGTCCTGCCAGGCATAGGTGCGATCGTAGTAGGAAAGCTGCTGCTCAATGCGCGAAATATGGTGTTTAAAGATGTAAGAGGACTCGTCGCCACTGTTTAGATCCCGCAGGCAACGGTCGTAGAGCTTTACGAACGCCTCGCGCAGCTCCGCCTCGGAATCGCCCTCGATACCGCCCTTACTGTAGATCTTCTCGTAATTCTCCCGCTTGGCACGGCGAATTTCCTCAAACAGGTCCTCGCTCATCTCGATGCGCGGCTTACCATAGCTGTGCTCAACGATATCGATGGAGGCATGCGTGAGGATCCAACTGTTGTAGGCACCGCCCCGGCCATCATCAAAGGCGTCGGGTGACAGCAGGCCCGCCGCAATGGCGTCTTGGCGATCGCGCCCAACGTAGGCAAGGATATCCGAGATGCGAACCACGCAGCCCTCGAGCGTCATGGGGCGCAGATGCTCAATTGCGCTATAGCCCGTGGCGATGCAGTCCTCGACCGCCTGATCGAACTGGTCAAAGGAGCTCATGTCCGAGAGCTCAAACACACGCTGCTCGTACTCGCCGTTATGGCATAACACGCCGTCGAGCGTCTGGAGCGAAACGTTGCGGCCATACAGGGCATCGAGCACGCGGATCGACTGCACGTTATGGAAAAAATAACGCCCCGTACGCTCATGATAGATATCGTTGAGGAAGCGCTCGCCGGCATGGCCGAAAGGCGTGTGTCCCAAGTCGTGGCCCAGGCCAATCGCCTCGATCAGATCGCAATTGAGCCCCAGGGCGCGACCGATATCGCGCGCAATGCGGGAGACAAGCTGCACGTGCAAACCGCGGCGTGACAGATCGTCATTGCTACGGAAGCTAAAGACCTGCGTTTTGCCTGCATAACGGGTGTACGCCGGAAGATGAAGTATCTTTTCGGTATCGCGCATGAACGCCGGACGCATAAGCGTGCCTTTGTCGGCGGCGCGATCAATACGACGAATGACCTGATCGTCGTTGCAACGATACGGGTTGACATAGCCCGAAGCACGATCGGCGGCAATGCGCTCGACAAGTTCGGGCGACAACGCCGAGGGAATACGGTCCATGCGAGCCTTAATGACGGCCGTTTCTTGATTAGTTGCCATGGCATGCTCCTTAAGAAGGATGCGCAATCGGTTACAAAGTGCAGCCCACGACCTCGATTATGGCAAAAATCGGCACCAAAAACGGGAGCAATGGCAGGGAGCGCGATTTTGTGAAGAGGCAGGAGAGAGCCAGGGCCAGGAGCGCGACGGCAAATGCCACGATGCCGCCCATAGGGTCGAGCGTGCAAAGCGCGAAGAGCGCCTTGGCATCCCCCATGCCGATGCCGGGAGCGCGGCGAACACGACGCCAAAACGACTCAGTGAGCACAAGGGCAAGGTAGACGATGACCGCAAGACCGGCGTGGTCAAGCGCCGTGTTAACGCCTTTGTCGAGCCAAACGCCTGCTAATGCCGCCACCGCACACGCTCCGGCAAGCGCATTCGGAAACCGCCGCTCACGGGCATCAATCGCCGCGCCGGCAAAGATGCAAATCCAAAACGGGATATAGACCATCGGACTCCTCCTCGAGCTGCATCGCAAAAACAAAAACCACCACAAAGGTGCCTGTCCCCTTTGTGGTGGTTTTTGTGGTGATTATTTGGCGCCTTGCATGACCTCGTCAAGGGTGACGTTGACGGCGTGCTGCGTCGGCACCCAGTCGACCTTCAGGAACAGCGCGGCCACCGTGATGGGGATATAGCTGAACATAAAGATCGGGAAGGTAAACAGGTTAGTCACCAGGCGCCACTTTTGCGCGCAGTGAATATGCTTGTACTCAAAGATAGTCGTGAGCAGCGCCAGGATGAAGAACGTCTGATACATCATGGCGAAGGTCATAATGAGCGAAGCGGCGCACGCCTGCATCTCGACTTCGGTTGCCAAGAAACCATGCGAAAGGCCACCCACAATCAAGAACGTCGCATTAGCGAGCATCGAGATCAAGGACAGCAGCATACCCGGAGCGATGGTCATAAACATGTCGTAGGCGGCAAAGCGATGATAGCGGAAGGTCGATTTGACCAGGTGCTTACCGTAGGTAAAGAACACCTGGTAGAAGCCCTTGGTCCAGCGCATGCGCTGTTTCCAGGACGCCTTAAACGTCACGGGCTGTTCGTCAAAGAACTCCGCCGGCGCATAACCGATGCGAATGCCGTGAATGGCACAGAACGTGGTGAACTGGATGTCCTCGGTCAGCGTATGGAACTGCCAGCCATGCATGCCCTCAATAACGCTTGACGAGATAAGGTAACCCGAACCCGAAACAGCGCAGGACGTCTTGCAGATATTACGCGCGTTGTTGAGGAAGCGCGCCTCGCGTAGATACCACGTGGCATTAGCTGCCGAGATCCACGAGCTGCCAAAGTTCTTGGAGTTGCGATAGCTCGTGACCACATGGAATCCCTGGTCAAAGGCATCGTTCATCTTGGACACGTAATCGCGGGAGATAACGTTATCGGCATCGAAGATAAAGTAGCCCTCAAACGTGTCGGGATACTCGTTGAGAATGCGATCGAAACCAAAGTCCATGACCCAGCTCTTACCCTTGCGGGCCAGGTCGTTGCGCTCATAAACGATGGCACCCGCCTCGCGCGCGAGCTGCGCCGTGTTGTCGGTGCAGGCATCGGCGACCACGAAGACCTCAATAAGCTCGGACGGATAATCCTGATCCTTGATAGAGCGCACGAGATTGGCAATTACCGCCTCCTCATTATGCGCCGCGATAAAGAAGGCATAACGATGCAGCTTCTTGGCCTTGGGAGGCGCGACCTCGCCACGAAGAGCGCCAATGACAAAGAAGACCACCTGGTACAGAAAGCAGACCGTGAGCAGCGTGACGACAATCTGATTGAAGATCACGATGGGTGTGTTGGTTTGTAAAAAGGCGAGCATGCAGGCTCCCAGCAACGCGTTACGTAAACAACCGTATATCTTACCGCAGGCTTACCGAGTTCAAGAAACCACCTAATACTGGCTTGGCTTCGAGAAGACCGAGCTGAGGAACGATCTCGTCGCCGGCAGCGGTGCGACCAAGCGAGCGCGGGGCCAGGTCGTCAAGAACCGCAGCGAGATCCCACGGCAGCTCGTCGCGGCACTCAATGCGCTCCCCCGTCACGGGATGGTCGAATGCAACACGCCAGGAATGAAGGAATTGCCTGGTCAGACCTTGATCGGCGCGTGCATCGCACTTGCCGTAGAGCGGATCGCCCACGCAGGCGTGGTTGATATGGCGCATATGCACGCGAATCTGATGTGTGCGGCCCGTAAACAGGTGGCACTCGACGAGCGTATAGCCGTCGTCAAAACGCGTGGAATCGAAGCGCTCGAGGACCTTAAAGGTCGTAATGGCCTGGCGCGCGAAAGGATCGTCCGAAACCGCCATCTTGACACGGTCACGCGTAGAACGGGCAATGCCGGTGTTAATGGTGCCCTCATCCATAGCGATATGTCCGTGAACGAGCGTGATATAGCGACGATCGAGCGTGCGCGTGCGAATGAGATTTTGGAGTGCGCGCTGCGTGTCGTCGTCTTTTGCCGCAAGCATGAGGCCCGAGGTATCGCGATCCAAACGATGCACGATGCCGGGGCGGTCCTCACCCTGCACGGTACCAAGATGGTCGATGCCACAGTGGTAGACCAGGGCGTTCGCAAGGGTGCCGTTCTCGTGGCCATGGGCGGGATGGCACACCAGGCCGCGCTGCTTGGAGAGCACGATGAGGTAGTCGTCCTCGTAACGGATATCGAGGGGGATGGCCTCGGGAATCACATCAGTGGGATCATGCGGCTCGGGCAAGTCGACCGAGATGCGATCGCCGGCGCGTACGGCGTACTTTTTAGAGAGACAAGTCTCACCGTTGACGGCAACGGCGCCGCCCTCGATCAGATGCGCGCAGGCAGAGCGCGTGGGGCAGCCGTCGTTGGCACCCAGAAAGGCGTCGAGACGCTGGCCAGAGCAATCGTCGGCAACAAGAATATGGATGTCGGCCATTAACGCTCATTCCTTTCGCGAATCTTGCGAGCACGCTCCCCACGCTGCTTGGCTTTGCGCTTGGCGCGGGCCTCATCACGGGCATTGAGCTCGGCAGTCGCATCGACTTCGCGGGCCGCAGGGCTCAAGAACATGTAGCCGATGAGGGCAAGCACAACGCCTACGGTGATGCCGATATCGGCCACGTTAAAGACGGGAAAGTCGATGAAGGTGGTGGCAATAAAATCGGTCACAAAGCCAAAAGCCAGGCGATCGATCGCGTTGCCAATAGCGCCACCCGCGACCATAGCCATGCCCACAACCTCCAAGCGAGCAAGCTGGGGCGTGCGAAGCAAGTACACGGCAATGGCGACAATGACCGCAAGCGCCAGCAAAGCGAACGCAACGCCATGTCCCTCGCCCATGCTAAAGGCAGCGCCGATATTACGGACAAACAGGAAGTCGATCACGCCGGGGATGACGGTCACATGCAGTGCATCGCCCACGGCACGAACCGCAAGCTTGGTCAACTGGTCAACGAGCAGCACAACGAGCGCCACCCCGCCAGCAACACCCAACCGCCAACGCAAAGGCGGCGTCATATCCCCAGCACGACCCAAATCAATCCCCTACCTTCAAGAACTTGAATTACGTTTAACGCAATTAACCATCTTATATTGCCACACGCAGAGCGCACGACATATTCGCTAACGCCAGATAAATAACCAGCATAAAAAGAAAGCGGCATTCCGAAAAACAGAATGCCGCTTTTATTCAGCGGAGCAAATGGGCCGAAGGCGTCCAAATTCTCCCTATAACAAAAATGCCGAGTTACCGTGCCTTAAAGGGCATTCGCGCAGCGCTTACAGATATGTGCGTGGCCGTTGTACTCGCCAACGGTGGTGCGGTAGTTCCAGCAACGGTCGCAGCACTCGCCCTCGGCAGCTTCAATGGCAACGGAGAGTTCCTCGCCCTGGGTCAGCTCAACATCGGAAACGATGTAGAACTCGGCCAGGTCGACGGCCTTATCACCGGTCAGCAGCGCGTACATCTCGGCGGGAACGACCGCCTTGACGCGGACCTGCTGGCTTTTGGTGAAGGTACCGGCGGAGCGGGCATCCTCAAGGGCCTTGGTCACGGCGCTACGGAGCTCGAGTGAAGCCTCGAGCACGCCCTCAAACTCATTGGCCTCGTCGAACGTGATGGGCGACTTGTACCAATCGAGCAGCGCGGCGTACTTCTGGTGATCGACGCAGCCGGCGGGCGCATAGGCCATGGCCTCGTCAACCGTGTAGGACAGGATCGGCTGAAGGTCGCGCATGAGCATCGAGAAGAGCTCGGCCAGCACGGTCTGGGCGCTGCGGCGCTCGAGCGAGCCGGGCTTCTCACAGTACAGACGGTCCTTCAGGGCGTCGAGATACACGTTGGAGAGCTCGGTAACCACGAAGTCGTAGAGCGCACGGTAAGCGCGCGGGAACTCGTAGCAAGAGTAAGCGTCGTCGACCTCGGCCTGGACCTGGGTCAGACGGGCAACCATGAGCTTGTCGAGCGGCAACAGGTCGGCAAAGGCGACGCCGTCGGTCTCGGGCTCAAACTGACCCTCGAGCTCGGAGAGCAAGAAGCGCAGCGTGTTGCGGAAACGACGGTAGGCATCAGACGTACGGGCGAGAATCTCGTGGTCGATGGAAACGTCGGAGCTGGTGTCGACCGAGGCGACCCACAGGCGAATGATGTCAGCGCCCATCTCGTCGCAGACCTTGTTGGGGTCGATGACGTTGCCGAGCGACTTGGACATCTTGCGGCCCTGACCGTCGAGCGTGAAGCCCTGCGAGACGACCGCCTTGTACGGAGCATGGCCGTTGGCACCCACCGAGGTGAGCAGCGAGCTCTGGAACCAACCGCGGTGCTGGTCGGAGCCCTCGAGGTACACATCCGCCGGATACTCCAGCTCGGGACGGTACTCGCAGACGGCCTTCCAGGAGACGCCGGAATCCCACCACACGTCGAGGATGTCCTTATCTGCCTTGAGATGATGGCCGCCGCACTTGGGGCAGACGCAGGCCTCGCCCAGGTAACTCTCGGGAGCGTCGGTGAACCAGGCGTCGGAGCCCTTCTCGTGGAAGAGCTTGATGACTGCGTCGAGCGTAGCGTCGTTCATGACCTTCTCGCCGCAGTCGGCGCAGGTGTAGCTGGGGATAGGCACGCCCCAGTTGCGCTGGCGGCTGATGCACCAGTCGGGACGCTGCTCGACCATGGCGCCAATGCGGTTGGCGGCATGGGCCGGATACCACTTGACGTTCTCGCGGACCTCTTTGCCAGCCTGCTCGCGCAAGCCGGTCTTGTCCATCGAGACAAACCACTGGTCGGTAGCACGGAAGAGCACCGGGTGCTTGCAGCGCCAGCAGTGCGGATAGCTGTGCGTGATCTTCTTCTCGAGGACCAGGGTGCCGCGCTCGCGCAGGAACTCGATGATGTGCGGGTTGGCCTCGTCGGTATCCATGCCGCTGAAGGGGCCGCCGGTGCCAAACTCCTCGCCGGTGTAGAACTTGCCGTCGTCATCGACCGGCATGCAAATGTCGGTGATGCCCTCCTTGAGGCAGGCGAAGTAGTCGTCGACGCCGTGACCGGGCGAGTTGTGGACGATACCGGTACCGTCATCGACACCGACGTAATCGGCCAACAGTGCCACGCCCTCAACACCGTCAAAGATCGGCTGCTTATAGTGAATGTGATGGAAGGTCTCGGCGGGAACCACATAGGGCTTGCCGTCGACCACAACCGGGGTGTACTCCCAGCCAAACTCCTCGCAGCACTTGGGAGCCAGGTCCTCGAGCATGACCTCGGCGCGGTCGTCGTGCTCAACGGCGACGTAGGCGGCACCGGGCTTGAGAGAAACTGCCTGGTCGGAGGGGATGGTCCACGGCGTGGTCGTCCAGATGATAAAGTCAACCGGGCCGTCGAAGTTCTCGAGGCCGACGGGCTTGGAGGTCATCTCAAAGCGCACGAAGATGGACGGGCTCGTCTCGTCGGAGTACTCAATCTCGGCCTCAGCAAGTGCGGTATGGCAGTGCTTGCACCAGTGGACGGGCTTGTGACCGCGATAGATCATGCCCTTGTCGAACATGGCCTTGAAAACCTCGATGTCGGCGGCGTCATGCTGGTGATAGAGCGTCAGATAGGGGTTGTCCCAATCGCCGAGCACGCCCAGGCGACGGAAGCCGGCCTTCTGCAGCTCGATGTTCTCGACAGCGAACTTATTGCAAAGCTCACGGATCTTAGCCGTGGAGGTCTGGTTGAACTTCTCGGTGCCGAGCTTCTCCTCGACCTTATGCTCGATCGGCTGGCCATGGCAGTCCCAACCGGGAACATAGGGAACCTCATAGCCCTGCATCATCCAGTAGCGGTTGATCATGTCCTTGGAGATCTTGTTCATGGCGTGGCCGATGTGGATCGGGCCGTTGGCGTACGGAGGGCCGTCGTGCAGCACGAACTTCTTGTGACCCTCGTTCTTCTTCAGAACCTGCTCGTAGACCTTGTTGTCCTGCCAGTCCTTGAGTCGCTTGGGCTCGGACTTGGAAAGACCGGCACGCATGGGAAAACCGGTTTTGGGCAGATTCATCGTCTGCTTGTACTCGTTTGCCACGGTACCCCTTTCATGTCGTGGGCGCGCACGCCCGTTGGGCACCAAAAAAGCGCCCGTCCCTACAAGCTGGGACGAAGCGCCACAAAAACGGGCTGTATGCCCGCAAAAGCTCTTCGTTTAACCACCCAGCTTAGATGCCCTCGCCCGCGTCGCCGCGCGCTCGCATCCGTTACTCGGCTGATCTGTATCGACGACCATCTCGGCGATATCTACTAAGACGTGCCTGTGCGGCGCGTCCGTTGGGACCGCAGCTCCGGGGTGATTTTCATCGGTCGCATGCACGGGTTCTCAGCGCTCCCCGCTCTCTGTAGCATGCGGACGGCCGACTACTCGTCCCCATCAACGCTCATGCGGTGTATGCTAGCACGTTCCGCGCCGGCGAAAAACCCTCAACACTGGTTTTATACGATCGAAATTTCTCGCGGCTGTGGACCTTCTCTTGGAGCAAAATACCTGAAAGCACTTTATCGAACGAAAGAAGGTTGCTATGCGCACGATTGGAATGAGCGACTACACCGTTGGCGAGGATTGCTTTGACGAGCTGCCCGGCGCGCTGGCCGAGTACGGCGCGAAGAAGGTCGCGATCATCGGTGGCAAGCGGGCACTGGCCGCAGCACTTCCCGGTATCGAAGCTGCGCTGGCGGGTACCGACGTCGAAATTCTGGAGACGCGCGTCTACGGCACCAACAGTACGCGCGCAAATATCGCCAAGGTCGTAAACTCCCCTGCCTGCCAGGAAGCCGACGTGCTTATCGCATGCGGCGGCGGCAAGGCGCTCGACACCGTGAAGACCGCAGCTATCGAGCTCAAGAAGATCGTCTTTACGGTGCCGACGATCTGCTCCAACTGCTCGGCCGCGACCGCCATTGCCGTCGTGTATAACGACGACGGCTCGCTCGAGGGCTATTCGTACCCCAACAGACCGGCGCACATCTTCATCAACCCCAAGATCATCGCCGAGGCACCGGCAGAGTACTTCTGGGCCGGCGTGGGCGATGCCCTGTCTAAACAGCCCGAGGTCGAGTACGCCACGAGCGCCGGCAACCTGGAGCACACCGCCGGTCTTGGCCTGGCGCTCGCCCACACCTGTTCCGAGCCACTGTTTACCTATGGCGTCCAGGGTCTTGAGGACGTGCGCCAGAACCTGTCGAGCGAGGCCGTCAAGCAGATTGCGCTCGACATCGTGGTCAACACGGGCTACGTCTCCAACCTGACCAACCAGAACGATTACTACTACAACTCGAGCGTGGCGCACGCATTCTACAACGCCACCTGCAGTATTCCGCGTGAGGGATCCTACCTGCACGGTGAGGTCGTGAGCCTGGGCGTGCTGGTGCTGTTCGCCTACACGGGCGATACCGAGAACCTTGAGCGCTACGCCGCCTTTAACAAGCAGATGGGGCTGCCCGTGACGCTTGAGCAGGTCGGGCTTTCCGAGGCCGACATCCCTGCCCTGTGCGAGCACGCGCACGCCACCAACGAGTGGAAGCAAGGCAACCCGGAGCCCTTCACCGACGAAAAATTCGCCGCCGCCATCAAGGCCGCCAACGCCTACGGCCACACGCTCTAGGCCTAGCCCAAAACCACCACAAGGGAGCAACACCCTTGTAGTGGTTTTTTTTGCTCAAACATGCTGGGGTCGAACTCGCTAGCCGGGATCACGCGATAACCGTGGCGGAGCAGTAAATCAACGAAGACGCCATTGCCCACCGTGAGGGTACCGCTGAATGTTCCGTCGTAGATGCGGCCCGCACCGCACGAGGGACTACGGTCCTGCAGGATGCACGCAGCGATCTCTTCCGGCCCGCCCGCTTGCTCGCACATGTCGAGCGCTCGTTGGGCACCAAGGCGATACTCGCGATCGACCGAGATGCCCTCGCAGGTGCGAACCTCGCCGTTAACAATCTCGGACGGCTTGCGCGGCGTGGGCAAGCCACCAAAAACCTCAGGGCATACCAACAGGACCTCGGTCCCCGTGCGTTCGCACGCATCGACCAGCTCGCGATGGTAGTTATCGAGTCCGTTATACTTGCAGCTCTCGCCTATCAAGCAGGCGCTCACTACGATCTTCATATACAACTCCCCCACGCAAAACGCCCCATTTGAGATGGACACTCAAATGGGGCGATTGACACTGCGCAACTAGTATTACTGCTGCTTCGGCATCAGCGGATTCTCGCGCGTGAGGAGGTTCATGAACTCCTCGCCCGTGATCGTCTCCTTCTTGTACAGATAACGAGCCAGCTCGTGGAGCTTGAACTTGTTCTCCTTCAGGATCTGCAGAGCGCGATCATGCGCGTCCTCGATCAGCTTGGCGACAATCGCGTCCACGCGCTCGGCCGTGCCGGGGGCGCAGGTGAGCGACGTGTCCTGGTTAAGGTACGCATTCTGAACGGTACCGAGCGCCATCATGCCAAACTCGTCGGACATACCAAAGCGCGTCACCATGTTGCGGGCGAGCTTGGTAGCCTGCTCGATATCGTTGGCGGCGCCGGTCGTCATCTCGCCAAAGATGAGCTCCTCGGCCGCGCGACCACCGCAGTAGACGGCGAGCTTGTCCAGAACCTCCTGGCGCGTCGTCAGGAAGCGCTCGTCCTCCTC
>UQWV01000015.1 GCA_900544845.1 uncultured Collinsella sp.
GGAAGCGCTCGTCCTCCTCGACCTGCATGGTGTAGCCCAGAGCGCCACTCGTGCGCGGCACGATGGTGATCTTGGTGACCGGAGCGGAGCCCTTCTGACGGGCGGCAACGATGGCATGGCCGATCTCGTGGTAGGACACAACCTGCTTCTCGTGATCGGACAGCACCGTCGACTTACGCTGCTGGCCGGCGATGACAACCTCCACCGACTCCTCAAAATCATCCTGGGTGGCGCGTTTGCGACCCTCGCGGACGGCGCGCAGGGCACCCTCGTTGATGATGTTTGCCAAGTCGGCACCCGAGGCACCGGGCGTGGCGCGGGCAATCGCAGTCAGGTCGATCGGCGGCTGCGTCTTCACGCTCTTGGCATGCAGCTCAAGGATGTTCTTGCGGCCGGTCAGGTCGGGCAGCTCAACGGGGATGCGGCGATCAAAACGACCGGGGCGCAGCAGAGCGGGATCGAGGCTGTCGGGACGGTTGGTGGCAGCGAGGACGACGATACCCTTGTGGTTATCGAAGCCGTCCATCTCGGTCAGCAGCTGGTTGAGCGTCTGCTCGCGCTCGTCGTTGCCGCTAAAGCCGCCGCCGTCACGCTTCTTACCGATAGTATCGATCTCGTCGATAAATACGATACACGGGGCCTTTTCCTTGGCCTGCTTAAACAGGTCGCGAACCTTAGCGGCACCACGGCCGACGAACATCTCGACAAACTCAGAGCCCGAAATGCTAAAGAACGGCACGCCCGCCTCGCCGGCAACGGCTTTGGCAAGCAGGGTCTTACCGGTACCCGGAGGGCCAACAAGAAGAGCACCGCGCGGCAGCTTGGCGCCGATTTCCTCGTAGCGCTGCGGTTTCTCCAGAAAGTCGACGACCTCTTTGAGAGACTCCTTGGCCTCTTCCTGGCCAGCGACGTCCTTAAAGGTCACGCCCACATCCTTGGAAGCAATCACGCGAGCACCGGACTTGCCCAGTCCGCCGCCGCCAAAACCGCCGCCACCAAAGTTCATCGACGGGCCGTCATCGCCCATGGCCTTCTTCATGCGGCGATTGAGCCACCAGCCGATGAGGAAGAAAATCGCCATGGGAAGAATGAACGTGAGCAGGTAGTAGGTCATCAGACCCGAATTCTTATCGGGAATGACCGACTCAAGCGAGGCGCCAGATTCAAGCACGCGATCGGTAAAACCCACATCATTCGGCACACCGGTCGTCTTGTAGGCGATGTTCTCGTCCTCGCCCTTCTTGGTGTAATAAATCGTGTAATCGTCCGTGTTGTACTCGACCTTGTCGACGCTCTTCTTATCGAGCGCTTTGACAAACGTCGAGTAATCGGTCTTCGTAATCTGCTGCGTGTGACCGATGTTGGGGAACAGAACGGTCGAGAGCACGAGGTAGACGACGAAGGCGATGAGCACATAGAGGATCATATTCCGTCTACGTTTGTTGTCATCCATCTCCATCTGCTTGAACTCCATCTACTGGGGTTGATAATGCTATCTAGAATACCCAACCCGGACGGCGATAAACCGATGCCGGGCACGAAAGGACAGAGATGGCATCACTGGAAGTCGGCAAGGTTCAAATTTATACAGGCGACGGCAAGGGCAAAACGACGGCTGCGTTGGGGCTCGCCTTGCGCGCGACGGGCTATGGGCTCGACGTGCTTATGCTGCAGTTTGCCAAGAAACTGCACTGCGCCGAGCATGATGCCGCGCCGCGCCTGGGGCTGCGTATTGTGCAGGCCGATCGCGACACGCCCGAGGCTTGCGCCGCACAGATCATGGAGCTCGCACGCGAGCAGATATCACAGGTCGACGTTCTGATTTTGGACGAACTCGGCGAGGCCATGCGCCGCGGCTTTGTGACGCGCGAGGATGTGGAGGGGCTGATCGCGCTGAAGCCCGCCACCACAGAGCTCGTGCTCACCGGACGCGGGCTGCTGCCCCTCGCGGACCTCGCCGACCTAGTCACCGAAATGCGCCCCATCAAACACTACTTCGACGAAGGCCTCCTAGCCCGTCAAGGCATCGAATACTAATTGATCCAAAGGAGACGGAGGAAAACGGATCATCGACATCACGACGGAGAGAAATGATCCGTTTTCCTCCGCCCCCAAGGGATCATTTGGCGGTGGCGCGGCCTAGCCAGTTGCCGCTGTGGTGGTAGATGGTGAACATCGTGGCCGTGATGAGCCAGGTTACGGGGTATACCAGCAGCAGGTGCTCAAGCGAGGGATCGAACGGCATAATCGCAAACACCCAGATCACCCTGAGCACGACGGTGCCAAAAATCGTGAGCAACATGGGCTGCAAGCTCACGCCGGCACCGCGAATGGATCCCGACGCGTTTTCGATAATCGAGAAAATCGCGTAGAACGGCGCGATGAAATGAAGGATCGTCGTGGTGTACGCCGAAATCGAAGCATCGTCGACAAACAGACGCGACAACGGGCCCGAGAACACCAGCAGCACGGCAGACAGGCCACCAATGAGCATAAACGACAGCACGAGCGACGTATGGTAGCCCTTGCGCATGCGCTCGTAGTTGCGCGCGCCAAAGTTCTGTGCGGAGAACGTGGTGATCGACACGCCGAGCGCCTCGGTAACCATCCAGACAATGCCATCCAAACGGCCCGAAAGACCCCACGCCGTGGTGACATCGGCACCAAACGAGTTGACCGACACCTGAATCAAAACGTTGGAAATCGAATACGCAGCAGACTGAAAGCCAAGCGGCAGACCACACGAGATCATGCTCTTACAAATGCCAGGATCAATGCCGAGTTTGGACAGCGAAAGCCGCCACGCCCCCGGTGCGTGCATCATGCGAATTACGATCATCGTGGCGTTGGAGCAAATGGTCAGCGCCACCGCGATGCCGCAGCCCAGAGCCTCCATATGAAGCACGGCAACGAAGATGACATCCAGCACCGCATTAACAAGACAGCCGGAAGCGATGATCACGGCAGGCCCGCGCGTATCGCCCACGGCACGCAGCAGCGCGGTCCCCATATTGAGCAGCAGCGCCGCAACCATGGCGGCAAAGTAGCAACGAGCATAGGCAACGCCCTCGGCCAAAAGTTCATGCGGCGTATTCATCAAAACGAGCATGGGCTCAACGAACACTATGCCAAGAATCGAGAAGACGATACCGCCCACCAGCGCGAGCGTCATGGCCGTGTGGACCGAACGACTCAGTCGCTCATCATCGTGCTGGCCAAAAAACTGACCGGTAATGACCGCGCAGCCGGCGCCGACGCCAACGCAAAAGCCAATGCAGAGCTCGGTAAGCACCATCGTGGCTTGAATGCCACCCAATGCGAGCTTGCCACCAAACTGGCCGACGATAAACGTACCGATAAGCGTGTAAGCCTGTTGAAAAAACGAACTAAAGAAGATAGGGACGCACAGCGACAGCAGCTGTTGCCAAATGACACCCTGCGTTACATCGATAGCCGTAGATTTCTTAGCCACACGCCCTCCCCCGCCAACGTATGTTAAACAACAAAACGGCAATTTAAGACCAAAGCCAATACCAGCTTAGCACCGACTGGCGTCGACCGAAACACCCCGAATCAGAGCCAGGTGCGAAATATCTGCCTAGTGATACAAACCAGGCTGGTAGTGATACTCATTGCTCACGTGCGGGCACAGCTGCCAAAAGGCGACGGCGCTCGCCGCGGCAACGTTGAGTGAATCGACCCCGTGCGCCATCGGAATGCGCACGGCTCGGTCGCAGCCGGCAATGGTCTTGGCACCCAAGCCGGCACCCTCGGTACCCATAAAGATCGCTAGGCGGTCTATCTCCTGCAACACGGGATCGTCCAGCGACACCGAATCGTCCGTCAGCGCCATCGCAGCGCACGAAAAACCGGCATGATGCAGCGACGCCAACCCGTCATGCGGCCACACGCGCGCCTCACTGCCAATACGCGTCCACGGCACCTGAAACACGGTGCCCATGCTCACGCGAGCCGAGCGACGATACAGTGGATCGCAGCACGTAGGGCTCACCAGAATGCCGTCGACATTGAGCGCGGCAGCCGAGCGGAAAATCGCACCCACGTTCGTGTGGTCGACAATACCCTCGAGCACGCATACGCGCACCGGGCGCTCCCCTGCCGCCTCAACGACGCCGTCCAAGAACTCATCAACCGGAATCTGACGCGGGCGACGGAACGCCGCCAGCGCGCCGCGCGTCACGTTAAAGCCCGTTAGCTGCTCCATGAGTTCCATGGAGGCCACGAACACAGGAACCGGACCCGCGCCCTCGCGCACGACCAGGCGCTCGAACAACGGCATCATTTGGTCGAGCCAGCGTTCACCCAAAAGGAAGCTCACCGGCTGGTATCCGGCACGCACCGCGCGCTCGATAACCTTGGCGCTCTCGGCGATAAAGATGCCCTTTTGCGGCTCCAACACGCAGCGCAGCTCGCGCTCGGTCAGTCGCACGTAGGCATCGAGCCGCTCGTCCTCGAGCGAATCAATTCGCAGAACCTCAACGGCATCAGTCATAGCAGCCAGCCCACACCCTTCTGTACAGCACATCTATACCAAACGAGGCGACGCTAAGCGCCGCCCCATGCATTCAATCAACCCGATGATACCGTTCACGCCAGGCTGTTTACGCCTCAACGCGACGATACGTCACGAACTCATAATCGACACCCTCGTCGCCCTCGCCCAAGGCAATCGTGGCAACACCGCCACGCCACGCAATCTCCCACGCGGGATCGGCGTCCAAGTCGGGAAAGTACGTGTCCACGGCATGGGTGCAATGGTCGTGCGTGACCTCGGCCTCGGCGCAATACGGCAAAAACTGCCGATACACCTCGCCGCCACCGATTACCCAGGCAACAGACTCATCGGCAACCGCGGCGAGCGCTTCGTCCACGCTATGCACCACGTCGACGCCCTCGGGGGCAAAGCTCTCGTCGCGCGTAAGCACGATATTGCGACGGTTCTTGAGCGGACGTCCGCCGGGAAAACTCAGCAGCGTCTTGCGACCCATAATGACCGGACACCCCTTGGTGCACGCCACAAAATGGCGCATATCGGCGCGATTGGAGACGACCATGTCGCCCTCGCACCCAATGCCCCAATCATCGCACACGGCGACGATGGCAGAAAGCTTACACATCATGAGCGCCACCTACACCGCAATAGGAATGTTCTTGACCTGCGGGCCGTGCTCGTAGCCCTCAACGATCAGGTCATCGGTCGTAAACGCGTAGAAATCATGCACGTCGGGGTTCAATGAAACCTTGGGAGCCGCAAACTGCGGACGCTCGATAAGCTCGCGGACGATATCGACATGACGGTCGTAGATATGGGCGTCGGCGATCACATGCAGCAGCTCGCCGGGAATCATATCGACGGACTGTGCGACCATCATCAGCAAAATGGCATACTGGCACACGTTCCAGTTGTTCGCGGCCAAAATGTCCTGACTGCGCTGGTTAAGAATCATGTTGAGCGTCGGTTTGTCATCCTGCGGGCGCTGCGTCACGTTATATGTCACGCTGTAGGCGCACGGATACAGATGCATCTCGGACAGATCGCTGAACACATAGGTGTTTGTCATAATGCGGCGGCTGTACGGCGTGTGCTTAAGGTCGTACAGCACGCGGTCCATCTGGTCAAAGTCACCCTCGGCATAATGGCTCTTCTGCCCAATCTGATACCCGTAGGCCTTGCCGATGGAGCCGGTCTCGTCGGCCCACTCATCCCAAATATGGCTGTTGAGGTCATGTACGTTATTGGACTTCTTTTGATAGATCCACAGGATCTCGTCCATAGCAGATTTGAGGGCCGTACGACGCAGGGTGAGCGCGGGGAACTCCTCACGCAGGTCGTAGCGTGCCGTGACGCCAAAGTTTTTAATGGTATAGGCAGGGGTGCCGTCCTCCCACACCGGGCGGACCTTTTGGCCCTCGGTGGTGGTGCCATGGTCCAAGATATCGCGGCACATGGTTACAAACTGTTGATCAGCCTTGCTCATTGACCCTCCTGTCAGTCGCCTATAAGCGAGATTCATTGTAGCCCAGGCATACTCGACCCCACAGCCCTAACATAAGCCGTCATTTTCTGACATATGCCAGAAATATCTTGCGCTTAACGACCAACGCGCTATTCTATTGTTGACATATGTCAGATTTGGAGGGTGCATGGCAGGAAGACGCGAAAAATTGCGCCGCGTCGGGATCATCCCCGAATATCGCGGTTTTACCCCCGACGGCCTTGCCAGCGGAGACGCCATCGACATGACGGTCGACGAGCTCGAGGTTCTGCGCCTCTGTGACCTGGAAGGGCTCAATCAGGAGGAAGTCGCCCAGAACATGGGCATTGCCCGCGCCACGGTGGCGGCAATCTGCAGTCGCGCGCATCGCAAAGTGGCAAACGCGCTGGTCAATGGACGGGCGATTGTCATCGAAGGCGGCAACATCGCGTACTCCCCCATCACCACGACAACGGCCGCATGGCCAGCAAAGGAGACCGGCACCATGAGGGTGGCAACGACGTACGACAACGGCAACATCTTTATGCACTTTGGCCGCAGCGAGCAGTTCAAGATCTATGACATCCAGGATGGCAAAGTGCTCAACGAGCAGGTCGTAGGCACTGGTGGCACCGGCCACGGCGCCTTGGCGGGCCTGCTCGCCAACGGTGGTGTGGACACGCTCATCTGCGGCGGTATCGGCGGCGGCGCTATCAATGCACTCGCCCAGGCCGGCATCACCGTCTATGCAGGAGCCCAAGGCAACTGCGATGCTTGCGTCGAAGCCCTCATAGCGGGCACGCTCGCGCAGACCGGCGAAGCCACCTGCGACTGCCACGGACACAACCACGAGCACGCCCATGGCCATGGCGAGTCCTGCGGCTGCCACGGCCATCACGACCATGATGGACACGAGGGCTGCGGCTGCCACTAACGTCAAATGCCCTGGCGTCAGCAAGCTTCCACACGTGCAACAACTCATGAACGAACGGCGAAGGCCGCCTGGAACACCATCCAGGCGGCCTTCGCCATACACGACTCAACCAGTCGTTACTTCTTATTGCGCATCTGCGCTTCCATTTGACGCAGCAGGTCCATATCGGACTTGGGGCCGCCTGTTCCCAGGCCACCCATACCGCCCAGACCCATGGCATCTAGGCCGGGAATATTGGGCATGCGCATCTTTTTGCCCTTCTTGCCCTTTTTGCCCTTCTTGCCACCGGCCTGCGCCTGATTGGCCATCGTGCGCATGCGGCCCATCATCTTATTCATCTCGCCCCACTGCTTCATAAGGCTGTTGACCTCGGTGGGGGTCACGCCGGCGCCCTTGGCGATACGGGCGCGACGCTGGCCGTTGATGATGGAAGGACGCAGGCGCTCCTCCTTGGTCATCGACATGATGATGGCCTCGTTCTTGTCGAAGATGCCCTCGTCCAGGTTACCGCCCATCTGGTTGAGCGCACGCTGGCCGCCGGGGAGCATGCCCAGGATGCCCTTCATGCCACCCATCTTCTTGACAGCCTTCATCTGCTCGAGCATGTCGTTCATGGTAAAGCCCTCGCGCAGCATGCGCTCGGCAGCCTCGAGCTGCTTGGCGTCAGCCGCCTCCTGGGCCTTCTCGATGATGCCGACGACATCGCCCATGCCCAAGATGCGCTTGGCCATGCGGTCCGGGTAAAACGGCTCCAGCGAATCGGGCTTCTCGCCCATGCTCACGAACTTGATGGGCTTGCCGGTCACCTGGCGCACTGAAAGCGCGCCGCCGCCACGGGCGTCGCCGTCAAGCTTGGAGATGATCACGCCGTCAAAGTCGGTGCGCTCGGCAAACGTCGAGACGACGTTGACGATATCCTGGCCGGTCATGGCATCGACGACCATCAGCACCTGATCGGGCTTGACGGCCTTCTTGATGTCCACGGCCTCCTGCATCATCTGCTCGTCGATCTGCAGGCGACCGGCGGTATCGACGATGACCACGTCGCGCAGGTGGTCGACGGCCTCCTGGATGGCGCCCTTGGCGATGTCGACCGGGTGCGCGCCGTCACCGCGGAAGACCGGCACGCCGATCTCTCCACCGAGCGTGGCCAGCTGGTCGGCAGCGGCGGGGCGGTAGACGTCGCACGCGGCGAGCAGCGGCGATCGGCCCTGCTTCTTGAGCAGGTAGGCTAGCTTTACGGCTGCCGTGGTCTTACCGGAGCCCTGCAGGCCCACGAGCATGATGACGTTGGGAATGCGGTTACTAAAGACGAGCTTGCTCTCGGTGGAACCGAGCATCTCGGTGAGCTCGTCGAGCTCGATCTTGACGTCGTTTTGCGCCGGCGACAGCGACTCCATGACCTCGGCGGTCTTGCAGCGCTCCTTGGTCTTGGCGACAAACTCCTTGACGACCTTGAAGTTGACGTCGGCCTCGAGTAGCGCCATGCGGATGTCGCGCATGGCCGAGGTGATATCGGCCTCGGTCAGCTTACCCTTGCCGCGCAGACGGTCAAATGTGTCGTTGAGGCGATCGCTCAGAGAATCAAACACTAGTCACTCCTTAGTTGGACTCGCCCACCAGGGCGCGGCAGAAATCTTTGGCATTGAACTCCTGCAGGTCATCGACCTGCTCGCCCACGCCGATGCGCAGGATGGGAAGCTTGAGCTTCTCGGCCACGGCCATGGCGATACCGCCCTTTGCCGTGCCGTCGAGCTTTGTCATGATAATACCGTCCAGGCCCAGCGCCTCGTTAAACTCAAGCGCCTGGTTGAGGCCGTTTTGGCCTGTCGCGGCATCGATTACGAGCACGACATAGACGGGCATGGGGCCGGCGGCCATTTGACCAGCGCGCTTACGGGTCACGTTGACCACCTTGGCAAGCTCGCGCATGAGCTCGGGACTCGTGTGCAGACGACCGGCGGTATCGATAAGCACCAAGTCGCTGCCGCGCTTGTCGGCCTCGTCGAGCACGTCGTAGCACACGCTCGCCGGATCGGAGCCGCGGTCGCGCTTGATGACGGGAACGCCGGCGCGCTGGCCCCATACATCGAGCTGTTCGATGGCGGCGGCGCGGAAGGTATCGGCCGAACCGATTACGACGTTCTTGCCGCGAGCTGCCATGGCGCTCGCGATCTTGCCGACCGTCGTGGTCTTGCCGGCGCCGTTGATGCCCACAAACAGCACGCAACTCGGCGTATCGGCGAACGGATCGCGCTCAATGGGCACAAAGTGCTGCTCGAGCTGCTCAGCCAGGGCACGACGGAGCTGTGGGGCGGTCTTGAGGTTCTTCTTGGCCGCGGCATCGCGCAGGTCATCAGAAACCTGGATGGCGACCTCGGCACCCATGTCACCCATGACGAGCGTGTCCTCTAGGTCCTCCCAAAAATCTTCGTCGACCTCGCCGCCAAAGTAGAAGACCTCGTTGAGGGCCTCGCGGCTGCGCTCAAGTCCGCGCGAGAGAGCATCAAAGAATCCCATTACGCATTCACGACCTTTCCGGTTTCGCGATCGAGTTTTTGCGAGACGACGCGACTGACGCCGTCAGCTTGCATCGAGACGCCGTAGAGAACGTCAGCGTCCTCCATAGTACGGCGCTGATGCGAAATGACCAAGAGCTGCGTATCAGAACGCAACACGTCCAGCGCGCCGATGAGCTTGGACAAGTTGGCGTCGTCGAGTGCCGCCTCGACCTCGTCCAGCACATAGAACGGCACCGTACGCGTGCGGTACACGGCAAAGAGCAGGGCGAGCGCCGTCAGGCTCTTCTCGCCGCCCGACATGAGCATCATCTTGGTGATGCGCTTGCCGCGCGGCTGCGCCACGACCTCGATACCCGTATCGGCCGGATGCTCGGGGTCGGTCATCTCCAGATGAGCCTGGCCACCCGGGAACAGCATGGCGAAGATCTCGCGGAAGTTCGCATCGACCTTCTCGAAAGATACCAGAAACGCCTTGCGCATCTTACGGTCGATGGCCACGGTAATCTTGGTGAGCGCCTTGCGCGCGCTCTCCAGATCGGCCAGCTGCTCCTCGATGTAATCGGCGCGGCGTTTGAGCTGCTCGTACTCTTCCATGGCAACCTGGTTCACCGGACCCAGGTTGTTGATTTGGCGAACGAGCTGGTTGAGCTCACGCTCGGCAGCGTCGCGGTCGGTAGGCGCGGGAAGCATGAGCGCTTCCTCGAGTACCGTGGTGCCGTCGGCGGTGATGGCCTTGATGGCCGCCTCCACCTGCACCTCGAGCTTACCGCGTGCGACCTTGAACTCGTTTTGCGTGGCAGAGGCGGTATCGACTCGCTCCTTAGCGCGGGCAACCTCTGCCTTGGCATCCTCGATGGTCTTCTTGAGCGAAGCGGAGTCCGCCTCCTCCAGAGAGGCCTGGTCACGCAGGCGCGCTGCCCAATCCGACGCGCGTTCCAACAGGGCAGAATAGCGTTCGTGCATGGGATCGACGCGCAGGCGCAGCAGCTCGAGCGAGCGCGAGGCCTGGCGTGTTCCGCGGATACGACGGTCGATGCCCTCAAGACGATGCTCCAGGTCGGGCACGCGGCCCTTCAGCGAACGCAGGCGTTCGCTCGTCTGGGCTAGGCGAACCTTGGCGTCGGCGAGCTTGCCGGCAGCCTCGGAATCGTCACGGCGAACGCGGTCGAGTTCGTCGTTGGCCTCAGAAATCTGCAAGCCCAGATCGCTTGCCTGCGCGCGGGCCTCGTCACGCGAACGGGTGAGCTCGTCAACGCGCGGGCGCGCAGCGCGAACGGCTTCGGAGGCCTGCTCGCGGCGCTTGGAGGTGCGCACGCGCTCGACCTCGGCATTGTTGGCGCTTTGCTCCAAGCGGCCGATCTCGGAAAGCAGCGAGCGGCGCTCGCCCTCAAGACGGGCGATCTCACCGGCGGCATCGCCCTCGGCGGCACGGGCCTCCTCGACGGCAGCGTTGGCCTCAACGACTTGGTCCGAAGCATGCTCAAAGATGGCAGCCAGATCGGGTTCCAGGCCCTCGAGCTCACGGATGCGGCGCTTGCGCTCCAAGGCACCCGAAGCCTCGCCGGCATCAAGCCCCACGCGCACCAGGCCGCCGCAGGCGACGCGGGCGCCATCGGGGGTCACGTAAGTCACGCCTTCAACGACCGGCGCCGACAGCGCGGCAGCAAGATCGTCAACGACGTAATAGCCGCCGAGCAGCGCCTCGACGACGGGTCCGTAGCCTGCGCGCACGGACAGACGATCAACCAGGCGGGTACCGGCAGCGCCCTCAGCGGCGGTAGAGCCGCTCACGCCGCGCGCCACCAGCAGTGCTTCGCCCGAGGCCTTCTTTTGGTCCAGAGCCGCACGACCGGCACGCTCAAGCGTGGCGGCGTCATCAAACAGCAGCGCATCGATATCGCCGGCGAGCAATTGCTCAACCAGGCCCTCAAGCTCGCGCGGGGCCTCCAGCACGTCGCCCAGACGACCCAAGACATCGTCGCCCAGCGCACCCACCAGACGGCTCACGAGCGGCGAGCTGTCGGCCATGCGGGCATCGAGTTTCTTTTGGCTGGCAAGCTCCGAGCGCACCTCGGATAGCTTGTTGCGCGCCTCACTCTCGCGGGCACGCAGGTCCTTCAGGGCCGCGCGTGCCGTCTCGGTGGCCTCACGCGCATCAACCTGAGCCTGGCGCGCTTCCTCAAGAGCGCCCTCAAGCTCCTCGGCGCGGTCGCGACGGCTCTCGAGCGAGGCCATGACCTCCTCGAGCTGCTCGTCAATCTGCTCCAGGCGCGAGGCATACATGTTGTCCTCGACCTCGGCATTGCTCAGCGAGTCCTTCACCTTGGCAAGCTCGAGCGCGGCGTTATCGGCCACGCGCTGCACATCGCGTTGCTCACGCGTAAGCTGCGAAATCTGATTGTCGAGCGCCACGCGCCGCTCGTGGAGCTCAGCGGCGGCAGGACCAGCGGCGTCGACGTCCTCCTGGGCCTGCATGTGCGCACCGGTCACTTCCTCAAGCTGCGCACGCGCGTCCTCGAGCTCCTCGAACACGCGACGTCGCTGATGCTCGGAGCTCGAAATCTGCCCGCGCATGTCAGACAGGCGCGACACCATGTTGTGGCCCTTTTCCTCGAGCAGGCGCATGTCGGAGTTAATGCGGCCGACCACATCTTGCATATGACGGCGCTGCTCGCCCAGGTCGCCCACAAACAGGCCCTTTTCCTCGAGCATGACCTGAAGCTTCTCGAGCTCGCGCTCCTTTTCGCCCAAGCGGTACTGCGCAAGCTCCAGCTCGGCGGCGCCTTCCTTGGAACGGCTCTCCAGGTCGTTCCACTGCGACTGCAGCGAACGCAGCTCGTCGACGGCTAGCATCTGCGTAAGCTCGTTCGCACGCGAGGACAGCTCTTTGTACTTGCGCGCGCGATCGACCTGACGCTCCAACGGTCGCAGCTGACGGGCGATTTCCTTATTGATGTCGCGGGCACGCGTCAGGTGCTCGTCCATCGACTTAATCTTTTTGAGCGCACGCTCCTTGCGGCGCTTGTGCTTGGAGATGCCGGCGGCCTCCTCGATGAGGGCACGGCGCTCCTCAGGGCGGCTCTGCAAGATGGCATCGAGCTTGCCCTGGCTGATGATGGAATGTGTATCCTTGCCCAGGCCCGAATCGTGCAAGATGTCCTGAATGTCCATCAGGCGGCACGGGCTCGAGTTGATGAGGTACTCGCTTTCGCCCGAGCGATACATACGACGGGTGATGGCGACCTCGTCAAAATCGACGGGCAGCATATGGTCCGAGTTATCGAGCACAAGCGTGACCTCGGCGACACCCACCGGCTTGCGCGCTGACGAGCCCGAGAAGATGACATCCTCCATGGCCTGGCCGCGCAGCTGCTTGGCGCTCTGCTCGCCCAGGACCCACAGAATCGAGTCAGAGATGTTCGATTTTCCCGAGCCGTTGGGACCGACGATGACGGTCAGGCCCGGCTCAAACGTCATATGGGCGCGGTCGGCAAACGACTTGAACCCTTTGAGCGTGAGGGACTTGAGATACACGGTTCCTCGCTTACACGTGCTTCTTGTTCAGAATCACGCCGTTGGTGGTGTAACCCATGCGGTCGAGCGCTTCGAGCGCGGCGGCTCCCTCGGCTTCCTTCTTTGAGGAGCCGGAGCCGCGACCCTGACGAATACCATCGATCAACACCACGGCGGTAAAGGTGGGCGCATGCGCCGGGCCCTCGGAGCCAACGAGCTTGTACGCCGGGGGTTCGTGACCGTCGGCTTGCACGCACTCCTGCAAAAACGACTTGGGGTTCGCGGGATGCTCGGCGCGCTCGGAAGCCAAATGCGGCTTAAGCGTACGATGGATAAACTCCGCCGCAACGTCCCAGCCGGCATCCAGGTACAGTGCGCCCACGAGCGACTCGTAGACGTTCTCGAGCGCCGAATGCAGGCCGCGCGCACCGGTACCGGTCTCGGAGGCACCAAAGATGATGATGTCGTCGATGCCCAGCTCGTGAGAAACCTCGGACAGCGTAGCGCCCGAGACAAGCGACACCTTCAGGCGCGTGAGCTTGCCCTCGTCAAACTCAGGATAGGACTCAAACAGGGAGCGTGCGACCACAGCACCCAAAATGGAATCGCCCAAGAACTCAAGGCGCTCATAGCTGGCAGAAACCGGCTGGCCCTCGACTGCCGAGGGATGCGTAAGGGCCGCGCGCAGCAGCACCTTATTATTGAACTCGTGCCCCAGGATTTCCTGGGCACGCGTAAGTCGTTCGGATAAAGCCAAGACCTAGGCCTCCCTGGCGTTTTCGATCGCGTCGACGGCGTCGGCGACAGAGTTGAGCGAGAGTAGGGTCTCGTCATCGATCTCGAGGTTGAACTCGTCCTCGATAGCCGTAACCAGCTGCAGGCGCTCGAGCGAGTTGGCATCGAGGTCGTCAAAGGTGGTCTCCTCGCTAATTTCGGCAACATCGACGCCCAGAACGTCAGCAGCGACCTCGGCGATCTTGTCGAAGATTTCGGAGCGGTCCATAGCGCTTCCTCTCATAGTGCATGAATACCAAAAGAATGGTACCGCCCGGGCGGTACCAAGACACGGTTCTGATTCTACCCCACGACGTGCACCGCGAAGCACATAACAGCGCTCTAACTCGCTCTTATAAAACGATACCGTCCATAGAGTTGGCGACATTCTCGACCAGCCCGGCGCGCACGGCTTCGGCCGCCGCGAGCGCACCGTTTTTGACAGCCTCGACCGAGGTGGCACCATGGCCGATCAGGACCACGCCGCGCAGGCCCAAAAGAATCGCGCCGCCCTTGGCGTCGCCCGAAAGTTTGGCTTTAATCTCGCGCATCTGCTTTTTGATGAGCAGCGCGGCAATCTTGGTGCCGAGCGAAGACATAAAGACACCCTTGAGCTCCTGCAGCAAAAACTTGGCAGCGCCCTCGGTGGCCTTGAGCGCAATATTGCCCGACATACCATCGGCAACGACGACATCGAAGTTGCCTGAGGTGAGGTCGGTGCCCTCGCAGTTACCAACAAAGCCGGGAACGGCGTCCTTCATAGCAGGGAAACAGGCCTTGGTAAAGTTAGAACCCTTCTCGTCCTCGGCGCCGTTGGCAAGCAGACCGACGCGGGGATGCTCGATACCCAGGACGACGCGGGCATAGGCGCTGCCCATCTGGGCAAAACGCACCATATCGTCAACCTCGACATCGGGGTTGGCACCCATGTCGCACAGCACCGTCAGACCGCCGGCGCGATTGGGCAGCGCATTGGTCAGACAGGGGCGCACCGGCTGCTTCTTGCCTTCGGCCTGATACCTAAACGGCGTCACGTAGGCGGTGGCAGCGGCGGTCATGGCACCGGTCGAGCCGGCGGAGAAGAACGCATCCGCGTTGCCCTTCTTAATGGCGCGGCAAGAAAGCACGATCGACGACTTACGCTTGGTCATCACGGCGCGAATGGGATCGTCATCCATGGCGATAACGTCAGGTGCCTCAAGGGCCTCAACACGTGCATGGGAAGCTGCAAAGGGATTGACGATTTCGGCCGGGCCAGTCGCCAAGACCTCGATATCGGGATCGGCGGCAAGCGCAGCCTCGATACCATCGAGAACAACCTGAGGTTTCTCGTCTCCGCCCACAACGTCTACACAAACGCGAACGTTACTCATATACATGCTCCTTATACAAAAATGGCCGACTCATTGAGCCGGCCATTGTGGTTCCATTTGGAACGGCATCGCATCCAGAGTATACCGTTACTCGGTAACGATAACCTCGCGGTCCTTGTAGAAACCGCAGCTGGGGCACACGTGGTGCGGAAGCTTGACAGCGCCGCAACGGGGGCACGTGGACTGAGCCGCAGCCGAGATCTTCATGTTGGCGGAACGACGGGTGTGAGTGCGGATACGACCCTGCTTTTGTTTAGGTACGGGCATAGTGACCTTCCTTATGAACTATCCAGTGTGGCGATTACGCGCAAGTAGCGATACTACCACAGTTTTACTCATCAAGCTTGAGATTCTTCAATGCTGCAAATGGATTTTCCGTGGCAGCGGCCCATTCTGCCTCTGCCTGGGCGGCGCAATCGCATTGCTCGACGTTGAGATTGCAACCGCATGTGGGGCACAGACCACGGCAATCGGGCTTGCAGAGCACCACAAACGGCGTGTCCATAACGACCGCGTCATTGATGGGCTCACCCAGATCGACGATACGGTCCTCACCCAGGAGCTCGTAGCCGTCCTCGTAGGCCTCGGGATCCTCGGGCTCATCAAAGAGGTAGAACTCCTCAATCTCACCGGCAATATCAAACGAAGCGGGCTCCAGGCAACGGTCGCACTCGCCAGTGGCGTGCGCGCGGACCATACCGGTGAGCAAGACACCGGTACCGGCATTGGTAAAGACAACGTCGTAGTCGATGCCGTCCTGAAGCTGGTACTCCTTCTCGCCCACCGTGTAGGTGGCGACATCGACCTTACCGGTCAGCGGATACGAATCTCCAGGAAACTCGAGCTGCTCGGAAAGATCGACGGTAACGCTCGGGAACTCAGCCATTACCACTGACCATTCTGCTGGGCGGCACCCTCGTTAAGCTGCTGGCGACAACGGGTGACGGTGCCGGTCAGGCTCTTGAGGTTCTCCTCGAGGTGCGTAAAGACCTGCTCGGCGTAATCCTCGGCAGCATAGCGCGTCTCACGCTCATACTGCTGGGCGCGGTCGCGGATATCGTCGGCCTGCTGCTGCGCTAAGCGGACGATCTCCTGCTCACCGGCAATGGTGAGGGCCTGCTGCTGAGCATCGGCGATGATGGAATCGGCCTGAGCGGCGGCGGAAGCCATAAGCTCCTCGCGCTCCTTGAGGATACGGCGGGACTTCTGCCATTCCTCGGGATAGCTCATGCGAATCTCGTCGAGGATGTTAAAGAAGACGTCGGCGTCGATAACCTTCATCTGGGCGTTCTTGCCGAACGGCGTCTTAGCCTCTTCGATGAGCCCCTCGAGCTCGTCGACAAGACTCACGATCCTGTCGCCAGGAAAATTCTCGCCCGGCATCCGGTCTCCTTTCATAGGTAACATATCATCGTGTTAGTTTACCACATGCCACCAGGCATTAAAAAACGTCACGAAAAGCGATGTTTGAGCGCCTTGACCACATTGGACGGAACAAAATTAGAGACGTCGCTACCGAGCGAGGCAATCTGGCGAACCACCGAGCTCGAAATATAGCCGTACTGCGGCGCACTCATGACAAAGATGGACTCCAGCTCGTTATCCAGGCGGTAGTTGAGGTCGGCCTGCTGCAGCTCATACTCAAAGTCGGTCATGGCACGCAGGCCCTTGACCACGGCTCCTGCTCCCTGTTCGCGGGCAAAATCGACCAAGAGGCCGGTGAAGGGCAGCACCTCGACGCCGTCAATATCACCGAGCGCCTCACGGGCCAGCGCCACGCGCTCGTCGAGCCTAAACGTGGTGCCGACGCCGTTTTTGCCCTGCGACTCGGCAACGGCCACGATCACGCTGGGAAAAATGCGGCGGGCGCGACGAATGACGTCGATATGGCCAAACGTGATGGGATCGAAGGTGCCCGGGACGATTACGCGGTTAATGGTGTCACTCATGGGCATCCTCCGTGGGTGCGTCGCTATCGTTGCCATCATCCTCGCCGTTGCCAACCCAACGAAGCAGGTCGACCGAGGTTATGCCATAGCGCTTCTCCCGCATGGTCTCAAAGCCGGCCGGGTGAGCGCCCGTATCGGCCGCGGCGTGCTCAAAGAGCGCGTAGGCACCCTGCGCCAGCAAGCCTTGCTGAGCTAGGTTCTGTAGCAGCTCCTCGACCGGCTCAGCACCAAAAGCATAGGGCGGGTCGAGCAGAACCAGGTCAAAGGGACCGCCCGGCACGCGGCCGCGCGAAGCGCTTGCCAGCACGTCGCCCGTCACCACGCGCCAGCGTGCACGGTCGCGGCAGAGCGACTCGATATTCTTGGTAATCAGACGAGCAGCGTTGCGATCGATCTCGAACGTGGTGAGCGAGCGGGCACCACGCGAGAGCATCTCGATGCCCAAGGCGCCGGAGCCGCCAAAGGCATCCAGCACGCGGACCTCGTCCAGATCGAAGTCGAATGCCGACATGACCATAGATGCGCACGCCTCGCGCACGCGATCGGTCGTGGGGCGGGTGACATCGCGACCACGGGGCTCCTCGATCTTACGACCGCGCCATTCGCCGCCGATGATTCTCATCCTCCGCTGACCTCCTTAAAGATGTGTCGATACCGCATGGCGACCGCATCGCGCAGAGGACGCGTCGCCACGGAGTCAAGGTTGCAAGCATACCGCAAGAGCTCGACCGCGTCCAAATGGGCCCATTCGATCAATTCCTCGTCGGCATCGAGGTCAACAAAGCGCAAGGTCACGCCGCCATGCTGGCGGTAACCCAGGATTTCACCCTCGTGGCGCAGACGCAGGTCCATCTGGGCGAGCGTAAAGCCGTCCGAGGTCTTTTCGAGCGACTGGAGACGGTCTTGTGCCGCCGATGCGCCGCCGTTGCCCTTGGAGTGCGTCATAACCAGGCAGGTGCCCGACACGCTGCCACGGCCCACGCGACCGCGCAGCTGGTGCAGGGCAGCCAAACCAAAGCGCTCGCCGTTCTCGATGACCATGACGGTGGCGTTGGGCACGTCGACGCCCACCTCGACCACCGTAGTCGAGACGAGCACGTCAATCTCGCCACGCTTAAAGGCATCGATAACCTGGTCCTTCTCCCCCGCTGGCATACGGCCGTGAAGGCGCTCGATGGCAAGACCCGGCAACGCCAAACGCAGGCGATCGAGCTCGGTCGCCGTATCGTGCAGTGGCACGGGGACGGTTACGCGGCCCTCGTCGTCGCGAGCAATACCGGGCACGTCTTCCAGCTCATCGGCCGAGTCACTCGGCTCCACGAGCGGACAAATCACGTAGGCCTGCTGACCCTTTTCATGCGCCTCGCGGATGGCGCCATAGGCGAGGTCACGGCTCGACTCGGTGAGCACGCGTGTCGTCACGCCAGCACCAGGGACGGGCCGATGGCGAATGATGCTCGTGTCCAGATCGCCGTAGACCGAAAGCGCCAGCGTACGCGGGATGGGCGTCGCCGTCATAACGAGCAGATCGGCACCCGGTCCCTTCGCGCGCAGGGCGTTGCGTTGGCCGACGCCAAACCGGTGCTGTTCATCGATGACCACGAGCGACAGATGCTTGAACGCAACGTTATCCGAAAGGACCGCGTGGGTTCCAAAGAGGACGTCGAGCTCGCCTGATTCCAGCTGTGCATGGATGCGCTCGCGCTCTGCGGCCGGCGTGGCACCCGTCAGAAGCGCCCAGGACATGCCGGCCTGCGAGAGCAGAGGGCCGGTCTTATCGGCATATTGGCGCGCCAGCACGCCCGTGGGCGCCATAACGCAGGCCTGCGTGCCGCTATCGGCAGCCACAGCTAGCGCGCAGGCGGCAACGGCGGTCTTACCGGTACCGACATCGCCCAGCAGCAGACGGTTCATCACGCGCCCACCATCGCACATGTCATGCAGTATGTCTTGGAATGCGGCCTCCTGCTCGTCGCTCAGCGAAAACGGAAGGGCCTGTTTAAGCGCGCCCAGATGCTCGCCCGCGGTGTGGGCATAGGGCACCACATCGACCAGGCCACCGTCGTTGCGCAGACGCAGCGCCAGCTGCAGGTAGAGGCACTCCTCGTAGGCAAGACGCCGGCGTGCGATGTCGCGCTCAGCCATGCTCGAGGGAAAGTGGATCGAACGCAACGCGCGGGCATTGCTCATGAGCTTCCGCTTTGCGCGCAGCGGCGCGGGAATCGGATCGAACGGATTGCCGACGACCTCGAGCGCGCCGCTTACGATGCGGCGCATCCACGCCTGGCTCACGCCATCGCTCACGTAATGGACCGGCAGAATGGTGCCTGCGGCGCGCCCGTCCTCGAGCTTTTCAAAGTGGGGCGAGGCCATCTGCTTAAAGCCGTAGGCAAACTCGACCTTGCCCATCACGGCCAGGCGGTCGCCCTGCTTAAGCTGCTGAGCAATCCAGGGCTGGCGGAAAAAGGCGACCTGCAGCACGCCCGTCTCGTCAACAAGTGAGACCTCAGTCACCTGCATGCGCGGACGCGGCTGCTTTTGGACGATACGGTCGACCGTGGCGATGATGGTGCACACGGTACCGATGGGTGCCATCTCAATGGACCACGAGCGGGTAAAGTCGAGGTATCGATGAGGGATATGGAGAAGGAGGTCCCCCACCGTCCGAATTCCCAGACGGCGAAGGGCCTCCTCACGTTTACCCGAAACATATTTGAGTCGCGCGATATCCTCGTCGAGCGCATTGCTCTGGGCAAAGCGCTCCGAGACGCGCGGCACGGAGCAGAGCTCGGACATGGGCAGTTGCCTACTCGATCGAGAAGATCACGGGATAGAGCGGCTGCTCGCCACGATGGGCGTCGATCTCCAGATCGGGCTGAGCCTCCTCGATGGCGTCGACGATCTCCTGGAAGGCCTCATCGGACAGCTCCTCGCCGGCCAGAATCGTCAGCGCATCGCCCTCCTCTTCCTCCTGCATGCGGTTGATGCAGTCGAGCGTGACCTGCTTCACGTCGGAGCCGACCACGTCGATGGAGCCGGCGATGATACCCATGACGTCACCGGAGTGAATCGGAGAACCGTCAGAGGCACTGGAGTCGCGCACGGCGCGGGTGACCTCGCCATCGCGGACCTCGCTGATGGCGTCGACCATGGCGGCGACGGCATCCTCGAGCTCGGAATCGGGCAGGACCGCAAACAGCGCGGAGAAGGCCTGCGGAACGGTCTTGGTGGGAACGACGGCGACCTTCTTGTCGGTGCAGGCAGAAGCTGCGGCCTCGGCAGCCATGCGGATGTTACCGTTATTGGGCAGGATGATGACTGAGGTCGCGTTGACCTGGTCCACCGCGCCCAGCAGGTCGGCGGTCGAGGGGTTCATGGTCTGGCCACCGGAGACGACCACGTCGACGCCAAGGGACTTGAGGATGTCGGCCTCGCCGGAACCGGCGGCAACGGCGACAAAGCCCAGCGCCTTGGCGGGCTCGGCGGCCTTTTCCTGATCCTCGTGGATCTTGGCGGTACGGTCGTGGGCCTCCATCTCCATGTTGTGGATAAAGACCTCATAGATCTGACCGAGCTGCAGCATGTGCTCGAGCACCAGGTTGGGGGTGTTGGAGTGCACATGGATCTTGTAGTCGGGATAGGCGCCCACGAGCAGCTCACAGTCGCCCATGGAGCCTAGGAACTTAAGGCACTCGTCCTCGTCAAACGGGGCGTCGGCCTTAAAGAGGAACTCGTTGCAGTAGCGGAACTCCGAGCCCTCCCAGTCGTCGTTGGCCTCGATCTCAACGCGATTGAGGGCCGCGTCGCGGGCAGAGCCAGCGGAATCAAACGTGGCGGAGAAATCCTCGACAACGGTGCTGCGGCCAAGCGCGGCGGCAACAAAGTTCTCCAGGAAGATGGCAAAGCCAAAGGCGCCGGAGTCGACCACGCCGTTCTCCTTCAGAACGGGCAGAAGGTCGGGCGTGCGAGCGACAGACTGATATGCCTCGACGACGATAGCGTCGAGCGCGTCCTCGGCCGAGAACTTCTTCTTTTCGCACTCGTCGGCCTTGGTCGAGACATCGCGCAGCACCGTGAGAATCGTGCCCTCGATGGGCTTACGGACGGCCTGGAAGGCGACCTTGACGGCGCGGCGGAACGCATAGGCGATGTTGGCGGACGTGATGGGCTCATCAGCAGAGACGAGACCCTCGGCCACGCCGCGCAGGATCTGAGAGGTGATGACGCCGGAGTTGCCGCGGGCACCCATCAGGGAGCCGTGGGTGATGGCGCCGGCGATGGCCTCCATATCGGCATCGGCGGGAAGGGCGGAAAGCTCCTTGGTCACCGAGGCGAGCGTGAGCGACATGTTGGTACCGGTGTCGCCGTCGGGTACGGGGAAGACATTGAGCTTGTTGATCTCCTCGGCCTTGTCGGAAACAGCAGCCGCAGCGATCGGAAAACAGGTGCGAATGGTCTTTGCAATCATGGGTATTTGAATCTCCGTTTTCGGATGCTAGTTCAGACGGCTCTTGAGCGCGTCGATGTGAATGCCGATCTTAAGGCTGGCGGGATCGATCTGGGCGATCTCCTGCAGGGTGAAGGCAACGGAGCTCGAAAGATTGTGGCAGACGGACTTCATGTTGACGCCGTTCTCGAGCACGACGTGAAGATCGACCGTAAGGCCGTTCTCGTCGGCGGAGACAAGCACGCCCTTGCGGAGGCGCTGACCGGCAAGCAGGCGCACGCTCTCGGCGCCCTGGAGCTGCTCAGCCATACCGACGACGCCATAGCACGTCATCGCGGCATAACCGGCAATATCGGCAATAACGTCGTTCGAGACGCTCAGGCTGCCGTTGATGGTCTCAGACACAAGAATCTCCTTATCTGGTGCTCACGGCACCATGTCGTGGGAGCAATCATTGCAATATTCTACAACGACCGCGCCATGTTGAGGTGATGGGTCGCGGGATTACATCCTCGACACGAAATGTTGATATGGCAACGTCCGAGTCAAGTGGTCGCGGCATGAAAAAACCCGCCGCATAAGCGACGGGTTTTACAACCTGGCTCCCCGGGTAGGACTCGAACCTACAACAGCGCGGTTAACAGCCGCGTGCTCTACCATTGAGCTACCGAGGAATAGGTGCGTGCTCTCAAGCAACAAAGTTTATTATACGGACGAATCAGCTCAGGGCAAGAACTTTTTTAAGAATTTTTCCGACCTAGTCATTGGGGACGTCCCCAATGACCACATGAAAGCGCCCCCAAGCGGATGTGCTTGAGGGCGCTTCTTGCTTGCGAGGTTATGACTCGATGTAGTCCTTCAGCTTGCTGCTGCGGCTCGGGTGGCGGAGCTTGGCCAAGGTCTTGGACTCGATCTGGCGGATACGCTCGCGCGTGACGCCAAACTCGCGGCCGACTTCCTCGAGCGTGCGGGGATGCCCGTCGACAAGGCCAAAGCGCAGCTCGATAACCTTGCGCTCACGATCGGCAAGCGAGTCGAGCACCTGAGTGAGTTGCTCCTGCAGCATGGAGAAGCTGGCGGCATCGGGCGGAACGATAGCCTGGGAGTCCTCGATAAAGTCGCCCAGCTGGGAATCCTCTTCCTCGCCGATGGGGGTCTCAAGCGACACGGGCTCCTGCGAGATCTTCTGGATCTCGCGGACGCGGTCGGCGCTCATGTCCATCTCGGCACCGATCTCCTCGGGGGTCGGGTCGCGACCCAGGTCCTGAAGGAGCTGGCGCTGCACGCGGACGAGCTTGTTGATAGTCTCGACCATGTGCACGGGAATACGGATGGTACGGGCCTGGTCGGCGATAGCGCGCGTAATGGCCTGACGGATCCACCACGTGGCGTACGTGGAGAACTTGAAGCCCTTCTGGTAGTCGAACTTCTCGACGGCGCGAATCAGACCGAGGTTACCCTCCTGGATCAGGTCAAGGAACAGCATGCCGCGGCCGACATAGCGCTTGGCGATGGAGACGACCAGACGCAGGTTTGCGCTGATGAGTGCCTGCTTAGCTTCGAGGCCGACGTTCTCAATGCGCGTAAGACGACGCATCTCGGCACGCGTGAGCTCGAGCTCACCGGCATCGGCGGCCTCGAGCTTCTCGGTGGCCTCAAGACCGGCCTCGATCTTCATGGCCAGATCGACCTCTTCGGAGGCGGTCAGCAGGTCGACCTTGCCGATCTCTTTGAGGTACATACGAACCGGATCGCCGGTCAGCATCACCGTGGAGGCATCGATGCCACGCACGCGCGAGCGTGAACGGGACGTGCGCACGGTGCGCTTCTTCTTGCTCTTGGAAGAACCCATCTCGGCGTCGGCCTGACGGGCCATCTTGAGCTCGTGATCGTCGAGCGAGCCGGAATCGTGCTCGTCGTCGTCATCGAAATCGTCAGTATCGTTATCGTTATCGTCATCGTCGACGTCCATGGGGGCGTCGTCGTTACCGCTCGCGGAGATAATCTGGATGCCGCTGTTGCGCAGCGCGGAATACACCGCGGTGAGCTGCTCGTCAGAAACATCGATATCCTTCAGGGCGACCTGAATCTCGTCCTCGGTTACCGAAGTCCTGTTTGAGCCGTTGCCCATGAGCTTTGCAACGTAGGATTCCAGCCCAGTACCCGTGCTCTCAGTCTTTTTTGGCACAGATTCTCCCTTCATAGTCCACAGGACTCATTACTTTAGCACACACATTGACGTCTATACCCAAAAAGAGGACTGGATATAGGCGAGAATACGCTGCTTGACCACAACATCTAGGCCTGTTCGGTGCCCGCGGTCTCCAGACCAATCAAACGGAACGGGTCCGCCACGCCGCCGATAGACTTTTGCAGCTCGCGTTGACGCTGCGAATCCTGCGCGGCCTGCACGGTCAGCGCGCGACGGGCCTCATCATCGAGCGAACGGTCCTGGCGCAGCTTGGCCTGGGCGGCACGCATGCGGCGCTTGATGGTGTAGAGCTCGAGCGTATCAAGCATAAACACGATGTTCGTCTCGGTGGGGTGCTTGCTCGTCGCCGAGATGCGCCCGGCACTCACAAGCGTTGCCGCCTCGGGACACACCGAGCGCGCCGCATCCATGCAGGCTGCAGGATCGGTTCCCGGCGGCGTTGCCAGAACGGCCCATGCGATGGACTCGTGACGTGGGTCAACCCACTCGATAGAGCAGATGCGGTCGGCATACGTGCGGAACAGGTCGGGGTAGCTCGTGAGCATCGTCAACAGTTCGCGCTCCCCTGCCAAGGACTTGCGTTCAAGATCGGTAAGAACCATCGGCGCCGCCGCAGCCGGTGCGCCCGAACCGTCAGCCGCAGGCACAGCGCCCATACCATCAGGCACATCGATCGGCGGAAGATCTTCGACGACCTCCACGGGCGCGGCACCGTAGGCATCAAGCGGGACGTAGTCGTACGGCTCTTCTTCGACCGGCGCGAACACCGGCGGCATCGCGCCCGATGCCCAAGCACCGCGACCGGCATCGCGAGAACCCGACGTCCGACCGCCCGCGCTACCGGACCGCTCAGCCTGTGCCCGCTGGCGCTCATAGTTCTGCTCACGACGTCGTTCCACATCCTCGCGCTTGGCGACATCGCGAAACACACGGCCCGAGCTCGCACGCACTGTCTCCAGATCCAAACCCAACAGGTCGGCAATCTGGATAAAGTACGTGTCGATCATATAGCTGTCGCGCAACGGATAGATAAGCGTCAGCGCATCCTCCAGCGCCTTGGCGCGACCGCCCGGCGTGGTGATGTCACTCGACTCCTGCAGCGAACGGTAAACAAAGTCCATAAGCGGCTCGGCCGCGTCGATGCGCGCCTGCAGCTCCTGGCCGCCGTGCGCCGTAATAAACTCCATAGGGTCGTTGCCGTCGGGCAGCACCACGCAACGCAGGTCCATGGAATCCTGCTCGATAAACTGAATCGCACGGCGGGCGGCCTTCTGGCCCGCGGCATCGCCGTCGAACATATACACGATGCGCTTGGCAAAGCGGGTGAGCGTCTTGACGTGATGCTCCGTGAGCGCGGTGCCCAGCGTGGCGACAACGTTTTTAATCCCCGCCTCCCAGCAGGCGATGCAGTCGGTATAGCCCTCCACCACAATGGCGGTATCCTGCGCGACGATAAACTCCTTGGCCCAATTAAAGCCGTAGAGGTTTCGCTTTTTATGAAACACGCTCGTCTCGGCGGTGTTGAGGTACTTGGGTTGGCCGTCGCCCATAATGCGACCGCCAAAGGCAATGTTGTGACCCTGCTCGTCAAAGATGGGAAATATCACGCGATCGTAAAAGCGGTCGGCAAGCTGTCCGCGCCCGCGGCTCACGGCAACGTTGGCATCGATCATCTCCTGCGGAGTAAAACCCGCCTGGGACAGGTGTGACACCAGCGCGTTACGGCCCGGCGCAAAGCCCAGACAGTAGCGGCGGCAGACGTCGCCGCCCATGCCGCGGCTGGCAAAGTACTCGCGCGGACGGCCGTCCTTACCGCGCATAAGCATGGTGTGATAGAACTGGGCGGTCTCGGCGCACAAATCGTAGATGCGGGCACGCTTGGTACCGCGCTCGCGATAAGCGCCGGTATCGTGCAGCTCAATGCCGGCACGGTCGGCCAAGTAACGGATTGACTCGGGAAAGCTCAGATTCTCGCGCTTCATGATATACGTGAAAACGTCGCCACCCTCGCCGCAGCCAAAGCAATGCCACACCTGCGTAGCGGGAATAATGTGGAAGGACGGCGTCTTTTCGCCATGGAAGGGGCAGCATCCCCAAAACTCATGGCCGCGGGGCTTGAGCTCGACCGTTTCCTGCACGATAGCAACCAGGTCGGACGCAGCGCGTACCTGATCTTTTTCCTCATCGCTAATCACGAATGCTCACCCCCTGCTCACCCAAGTTGTGACGAATGTCCTCGATATTACCCTCGACGGTCGCAATCAACTCATCCAGCGAATCGAACACGCGCGAGGGACGCAGCCAGCGCGTAAACGCCAGCGAAACAGAAGCGCCGTACAGGTCTCCCGTATATCCAATTAAGTTAGCCTCGAGATGCGCAGATGCCGCATCGTCGGCATACGTTGGCGGCAGGCCGACGTTCACGGCAGCGGGCCACGCGGTGTCATCGACCAGCACCAGACCCTCATACACGCCATCGGCTGGCACCTGAATACCGTCGGGAACCTGCAGGTTTGCCGTGGGAAAGCCCATGCCAGAGCCCTCGTGACGGCCGCGAATAACACCGCCACGCACCATATACGGACGGCCGAGTAACTCAGCAGCAAGCTCCACATGGCCCTGTCCCAGCTCATGACGAATACGGGTGGCGCAAATGGCCTCACCGCCCTCGCAAAGCAGGTCGTGCCCGTATACGTCAACGCCGCGCTCGGAACCCCAGGCGCGCATCTCGGCAACACCAGAAGCACCGCCACGACCCAGCCTAAAGTCACTGCCAACGCGAATCGATCGAATGTCGACCAGACGCGACACCAGCGAGAGAAAATCAACATGGTCAAGCGCCGCAACCTCAGGCGTAAAGGGAACGGCCACCACCGCATCGACCCCGGTTTGAGCCAGGGCATGCAGACGGTCGGCCGTCGTCATCAATTTTTGAGCGGGCGAAGGGCTCACCACAACGTCCGGGTCGGGATCGAAGGTAACCACGACCGCCTTACAGCCATGGGCACGGGCATCACGGACAAGCGCTTCGATGAGTTCCTGGTGTCCACGGTGAACGCCGTCGAACACGCCGATGGCAATCGATGCGGCACCCAGGTGCTCACACTTATCAAACACATCGGCAGTAACGATGCGAGCCTCTTCCGACTCGCCGGCGAAAAAGATACGCGCGAGCTCGCGAGCGGCCAGCATCATCGAACACCGCCGATGGCCTGCGGAAACACGTGCTCCATGACAAAGCGGCCACCCTCAATGCGGGCGAGCGCCTTGAGCCCCCCATCGAGCACCAACGCAAACGGCGCCTTCGAGGCATCGAAATCGGCAAGCGCACGCTCAACGGGAATGCGTCGGCCGCAGAGCAGGTCGTCGGCAAGATTGCCCGGCAAGTCAACACGCGTGGCGCCCAGGGCTGCAATGGGATCCAGGGCAAAGCCAGCGGCGGACTCGAGAGAAAGCTCCTCCACCGCATGACAGGCGCCAATGGAAACAACACCGGATGCGGTGCGACGAAGCGCGGAAATATGCGCGGCGCTATCACAAGCACGGCCCAGGTCGCGAGCGAGCGCACGGATATAGGTGCCCTTGCTCACCGAGAACGCCACCGTCCACACACATGTATCACCTTCGCCACCCACGGCGATCAGGTCAGCGGCATAGACCTCGACGGGGCGCGGAGGTAGGTCCACCGCATTACCCGCGCGAGCAGACTTGTAGGCGCGAACGCCATTGACCGAGATAGCCGAAAACGCCGGCGGCACCTGCATCTGCGGACCAAGCATGGCAGCCAAGCGCTCACGGGCATAGGCAGAATCGCGGAGCTCGTTGGCAACAGCTACCGTGCGGACCGCCTCGCCCTCCGCATCATCGGTATTAGTCTCGGCGCCAAACGAGATGTCGGCGACGTAGCTTTTGGTATCGAGGGTTAGCATGCCCAGCAGACGGGTGGCCTGGCCCACGCCCACCACCATGACGCCGGATGCCATGGGGTCGAGCGTACCGGCATGGCCGACGCGCCGCTCATGGAGGGCGCGTCGGCATTGCGAGACCACATCGTGGGACGTGCAGCCCACCGGCTTATCGACGGCGAGCAGCATATTCAATTGAGAAGGCGTTCGACGAGCCATGTACCATCCAATTAGTTAGAGCTCGACGGTCACCGAAGCGGGATCCTCCCCCACCAGCTCGGCCAGCATGGGAAGTGCCACGGCGAGCGTCTCGCGAATTGTTCCGTTGTTGGAAAAGCCGGCGGCGGCATGATGCCCGCCACCGCCAAAGTTGGCAGCAATCTCGGACACATCGAGGTCGCCCTTGGAGCGCAGGTTGCCACGCACCTTGGTATCGCCCTCAATGCCCTTTAAGAACATGCAGACCTCGACGCCCATCACCGAACGCACCACGTCAACCAGGCCGTCGCACTCATCCGAGGTGACACCGCAAGCCTCAAGGTCACTCTGGTACGCATAGCTATACGCGACGCGCCCGTGGGCCACCGTCTTAATGCGACCCATAACGATGGACTTGAGGTGCAAAAACTCAACGCGCATGCTCTGGTAGACCTCGAGCGCAACGTGCGCCGGATCGGCACCGTGCGCCACCAGGCGCGAGGCTGCATGGAACGCGGCGGCATCGGCGTTTTGGTACTGAAAACGGCCGGTATCGGTAACCAAGCCACACAGCAGGCAGGTCGCAACGCCATCACGTGCAACAATGCCGCAATTGTCCAAGAAGCGGTCGATGATCATGGCGCAGGCCGCGGCATCGACGCGCCTCAGGCTCAGCTCGGCAAACTCCTCGCGCGCCGGATGATGATCGAAGCACACCACATGCTTGGAGCGACGAAGCACCTCGGCGGAATTATTGAGGCGCTCGACGACCGGTACGTCCACCGAGATGAACAGGTCAGGATTGCCGGCGTACGCAGATGCCGGCACCAGGCGATCGGAGCCTTCCATAAAGCGGTAAATGCGCGGAACCGGGTCATCGTCTGCCAGCAGCAGCGCAATGTCCTTGTTAGGGAAAAACTTCATGAGCGAAAGGCCCAGACCCAATACGGAGCCCAAGGCATCGCCATCGGGAGAAGTGTGTCCCGAAATCGCAATGGAGGACGCACCCTCGATGAGCTCGAGGATGCGTCGCTGAATATCTGCAGACTCGCACGAGGCGAGGTCGGCGGAATTAGTCATCTAAAGCTGCCTCCTGGGCGGCATCCGCTATCGGATAGCCGTCCTCGTCCTTTTCGATCGCAAGCGTGGCGGGAACGTTTTCCAGCGCACGCGTGATGCGCTCGGCCTCATCGGTCGAGCGATCGATGCGAAAATCGAGCTCGGGCGTAACACGCCAATCGAGCGAGCGAGCCAACAGGCTGCGGATACGGCCCTTGGCGCTAGCGAGCGCCTCCATGACCTCGTCGTAGCGGCTCGCATCGCACGACACGTACACACGCGCGAACGAACGGTCCACCGCGACCTCGACCGCAGTCAGGGTGACCAGGTCGAGGCGCGGATCAGAAACCTCAAAGAGCAGGATATAACCGAGCTTCTCGCGAAGCTGCTCGCCCAGACGGCGGGTTGCCTGCGTTTGCTTCATAGCGCTACCCCCTACTCGGTACGGGCAACCTGGTCGATACGGTAACCCTCGATCTGGTCGCCGGGCTTGATGTCCTGGAAGTTCTCCAGGCCAATGCCGCCCTCGGAACCGCTCTTGAGGCTCTTGGCCTCGTCCTTGTAGTGGCGCATCGAGGCGATCTTGCCGTTGAAGACCACGATGCCGTCGCGCACCAGGCGCACGGAATCGGTCGCGGCGATCTCGCCCTCTTCGACGCGGACACCGGCGGCGATACCGACTTTGGGCACCTTGAAGGTGTCCAGGACGGTCGCGGTACCCGTGGAGACCTCGACCTCGGTGGGCTTGAGCATGCCGATACGGGCAGCGTCGAGCTCCTCGAGGCACTTGTAGATGACGTCGTAGCAACGGATCTCGACGCCCTCGCGCTCGGCGGCGGAGCGCGCCTTACCGTCGGGACGGACGCCAAAGCCGATGATGATGGCGTTGGAAGCGTCGGCCAGGACGACGTCGGTCTCGTTGATGGCACCAACGGCGGAGTGGATCGTGTTGATACGAACCTCGGACTGATCCATCTTGTCGAGCGAGTCCTGAAGGGCCTCGATGGAACCCTGGACGTCGGCCTTGATGATCAGGTTGAGCTCCTTGACCTCGGCGTCGGCAATGGTCTCGAAGAGGTTCTCGAGCGTGACGTGCTTCACGCGGCTCTGCTCCTCGATACGGGCCTTGAGCGAACGCTCGTCGGCAAGGGCGCGAGCCTCGCGCTCATCCTCGAACACGCGGAACTCGTCGCCGGCGTTGGGCACGGACTGCAGGCCCAGGATCTCGACAGCGTCGGAGGGACCGGCCTCGGTGACGGCGCGACCCTTGGGGTCGAGCATGGCGCGGACGCGGCCGTAGGTGAGGCCAGCGACCAGCGTATCGCCCACGTGCAGGGTACCGCGGGTCACGAGCACGGTAGCGACCGAGCCGCGGCCCTTGTCGAGCTTGGCCTCGAGGACGTTGCCGGAGGCAAAGGTGTCCGGGTTAGCCTTGAGCTCGAGCACGTCTGCCTGGAGCAGCACGGTCTCCAGAAGGTCATCAATGCCGATCTTCTGCTTGGCCGAGATGTTGACGAACATGTTCTGTCCGCCCCACTCCTCGGGGATGACGCCGTACTCGGTGAGCTCCTGGCGCACGCGGTCGGGGTTGGCGCCCGGCTTATCGATCTTGTTGACGGCGACGACGATGGGAACGCCGGCGGCCTTGGCGTGGTTGATCGACTCGACCGTCTGGGGCATGACGCCGTCGTCGGCAGCCACGATCAGAATGACGATGTCGGTCACCTTGGCGCCACGGGCACGCATGGCCGTAAAGGTAGCGTGACCCGGGGTATCGATGAAGGTGATCTTGCGGTCGTTGATCATGACCTGCGAAGCGCCGATGGCCTGCGTAATGCCGCCCGCCTCGCCGGCAGCAACGCCAGTGTGACGGATGGCGTCGAGCAGCGACGTCTTGCCGTGGTCGACGTGACCCATGACGGTGACGACCGGGGCGCGCGGCTTGAGGTCGGCGGGATCGTCGTAGAACGAGAAGGTGTTCTCCTCCTCGGGGGTGATGATCTTGATCTGACGGCCCAGGTCGTCGGCAACAAGCTCGACGAGGTCGTCGGACATGGACTGCGTCATGGTGAGCGGCGTACCCAGCAGGAACAGGCGCTTGATAATGTCGTTGGCCGGAACGTCGAGCGCCTCGGCAAGCTCCTGGACGGTAACGCCCTGGGAGACCTTGATGGCGTCGAGGTCCTCGGGGTTCACGCCCTGGGCCAGCGCCTCCTCTATCTTGCGCTCCTCCTGAGCCTTGGCAGCCTCGCGCTCGCGCTTCTCCTTGCGCTTCTTGCGGCGACCGGTGGACTCGCGAGAGGCCTCCTCGACGGCAGCACGAGCCTCCTCGAGCACCTTCTCGCGGCTGTACTCCTCGGCCTCGCGAGCCATGCGGCTGTAGTGGTCCTCTTCGTTGTTGTGACCGCCCTTGCGTTTCTTGCCCTTGCCCTGCTTGTCGGGGTTGGGGAAGTCCATGCCAGCAGCGACGTTGTTGCTGGCGTTGGTGCGATGGCTGTGCGGACGGCTCTCGGAGGCGTTGCGCTCGGAGTTGTTGTCGAAGGCGTTGCGATCGTTACGACGGCCACCGCGGCGGTCGTTGTTGCCGCCACGACGGTTACCGCGCTCGGCGGCGCGCTCGGCCTTGGCCTTGTCCTCGGCGTCTTTCTTCTCCTTGAGCACGGTCTCCTGTGCGGCGATCTGGTCGAGCAGCGAACGGAAGCGCGAACCGGAGTCGGAAGCGGGAACGGCGCGGCGCTGGGCCTCGCGGGCAGCCTCCTCCTTCTCGCGGGCAAGGCGCTCCTGCTCGGCCTTCTTCTTGGCCTCGGCCTCGGCGCGGGCAGCCTCCTCGGCAGCCTGGGCTGCGGCAAACTGGCGGCGCTCCTCCTCGCGGGCCTTCTCGGCGGCGATGCGCTCGCGCTCGGCCTCAGCGGCGCGAGCGGCCTCCTCGGCGGCAGCTGCCTGCTCTTCGGCCTGCTTGGCGGCCTCGACTTCCTGAGCGCGGGCCTCGATCACCGAGGCGAGCTGCTTGCGGACCATAGCGACATAAGCGTCCTCCAAGGTGGAGGAAGCGGACTTAGCGGGAATCTTCATATCGGCGAGATGACCCATCAGTTCCTTGGAGGTCATGCCGAACTCTTTGGCCAGGGTGGACACACGGACTTTTGCCATATGACTTCACCTACCCTTTCTGGCACCTTGGGTGCCTAGAGACTGAACGAGCGTGGGAGACGCGCCGGGACCCGCCCGGCGCGACCGCGCGCTAGATCAGGTCCTCCGCATCATCGAAGGCGTCGGTGTCATGGACACCGCAGAAACGGGTGCCGGGACGAGCCTGGTTGCGGCACTGGATGCCGTCCTCGGACACGTACTCGCAGCGGCGGACGTCCTCGTCCTCCTCGTCACCGATCAGGTCGGCGGCGGGCTCCTCGTGAACGGGAACGTTCTTGAGGATGTCGGCGGCAAGCGTCTCGGACTTGATGTCGATGTGCCAGCCGGTCAGGCGCGCGGCGAGGCGGGCGTTCTGGCCCTCCTTGCCGATGGCGAGGGACAGCTGGTCGTCGGGCACGATGACGCCGGCGTAGGCCTTCTCCTCGTCGATGAGGACGCGGGTGACCTTAGCGGGCGACAGGGCGTTGGCGACATAGACGGCAGGATCGGCATCCCACAGGATGACGTCGACGCGCTCGCCACGGAGCTCGCCCACGACGGCGCGAACACGGCTGCCCTTGGGGCCGACGCAGGCGCCCACGGGATCCAGGCGGTCGTCGAGCGAATGGACGGCGACCTTAGAGCGCTGGCCGGGCTCGCGGGCGATCGACTTGATCTGGACGGTGCCCTCATAGATCTCGGGCACCTCCTGCTCAAACAGACGACGCATGAGCTCGGGGTGGGTACGGGAGATGACGATAGGCGGACGGCTGTGCTCGCCGCGGACCGGCTGCAGGTTGGAGTTGGGATCGCGAACGTCGATGATCACGGCCTTGATGTGCTGGTTGTGCAGGTAGCGCTCGCCCATCGGACGCTCGTTGCGCTCGTTCTCGTAACGACGCTGATCGAAGTGCGGAAGCTCGGCCTCGACGCCCTCGCGGATCTTGACGATCGTGAAGTCGGGCGTGGACTGAAGCACGGTACCGCTGATGAGGTCACCGATGCGGCCGGAGAACTCCTCGTAGATCTGCTCGCGGGCGGAGTTACGCACGATGGCGTTGATCTCGGCCTTGGCGTGCTGGGCGGCGATGCGGCTCGTGTTCTTGGGGGTGACGTCGATCTCCTCGAACTCGGTGAAGTTGCCCTCCTCGTCCATGGAATCGTCGATCGGCTCCAGGCGGTAGACGTAGATCTTGCCGGTGGTGCGGTCGATGGTCACCTTGGCGCCCCACTCAAGATGCAGGATCTCGGCATAGCTCTTGGCGAGCGACTGCTCCAGGCGGTCGATCAGGTAGAGCTGGTCGATGTGCTTCTCCTGGCAAAGCTCCATCAGGGCGGACATCATGTCGGATGCTGCCATCTTACTTTCCTTCCTTCGCGGGCTTGAAGTCGTAGGTGGGCTTCAACTTGCACTTTTTAACATCAGAGAAATCGAGGGTAACGGACTCGCCGTCCTCGAGCTCGAGGGTCACGCTCGTCTCGGTGGCGGAGGCAATCTTGCCGGCGTACTTGCGACGGCCCTCGGTGGCGGTGGAGGTGAGCTCGCAGTTCTCGCCCACAAAGCGGGCAAAGTCACTCGGACGGCGCAGCGGGCGCGCCATGCCCGGGCTCGACACCTCAAGCGTATAGCTCGAAGAGATGGGGTCGAGCTCCTCAATCACATCGCCGACCCACTTGGTGTTGGCCGTGACGTCGTTGAGCGACAGGCTCTGACCCTCGGCACCCTCGATACGCACGCGCACGCAGGGGGCCTTGGTGGCACCCACGAGCTCGACGTCGACGATGTCGATATCGTGCTGGGGAGCGACGGCCTCGAGCGCGTCGATGATCGCCTGCTCGGTCTTGGTCTTGACCATTGCGGCACCTCCATCCATACAAAAAAGAAGCGGGGCCGAAACCCCACTTCTTTCAATTACAACTTCATTTGCAAGCAAACTATACCAATAGCTGCGGAAACGTGCAAGCACAGTACGAACCTGCAGGTCAGCGTGCGCACAGCTTCTCCACAAGAATAGGACAATTGGCCGAGGAGCCCCATGCGGCGCACCCTCAACAGCCCCAAAACGGGCCATGCGTCCCAATCCACAGGCCCGTTCGGACCCCAAGGGCATTCCTCCCCGAGCCCCCATCGATCAGACTTACGTTAAGGGGCATTCTGCAACAAGCCAGCCAGCAAGTCGCGCAACGACGAACCTTTCGAGATTCTCTACGGTAAGGAGGCACCCATGAAACGCCTAGGCACCCTCTGCATGACTGCGCTCGCCATCGCAACGTGCTCGTTGGCCCTCGTGGGCTGCGGCAAAACGAACAGCAAAACCGGAACATGCGAACCGGATCCTGGCAGCACCAAAGCCATCGAGAAAACCGAACCCCCGGTGAGCTTCGACAAAATCGACGAAGATATCGTCGATCCCCAGAGTCTGGGCCCCGAACCCCAAGAACAGTTCCCCATCGATCTTGAGTCGGACGAGAACGTCCATGTTACCTGCATGGGCAAGGACACGGATGGCTACGGCGACGCCGCGCTCGTCTTTACGGTGTCCAACAACACCGGTGTCGACATGATGTTTGGCGATGTGGACTCCTATGCCTACGTCAACGGTAAGGTCCGCGACGTACGCATGCGCCAACCGGTCGCCGCTGGAGAAGAAACGCGCGCCATGCTCACCTTTGTGGGCACCTTCGACGATCCGGACTTTGATGTGAACAACGACCTCAACGATATCTACCTCAACATTTGGATGTTCGAAGAGGCAACGGGCAACGTTTACTTTAGGGACCTGGTACACATCCCATAGAAGAAGGTGCGACGCGCTGACTAAGCAGGGCATAAAACACAAGACGAGGGACGACCCAACCGGATCGCCCCTCGTCTTTTATGCGTCAGCTTTGCGCGCAGTACTTACTTGACCACCAGGTTGACCAGCTTGCCGGGCACGCAGATGGCCTTGACGACCGTCTTGCCCTCGAGCCACTTGGCGACGGCGGCCTCGGCGGCAGCCTGCATATCCTCATTGGAGGCATCGCGGGCCACGTCGACGCGGCCGCGGACCTTACCGAGCACCTGGACCACGATCTGCACCGTGTCCTCAACGGACTCGGCCAGGTCGAACTCGGGCCAGGCGGCGGTGTAGGCGTTGCCCTCGCAGCCGAGCGCCTCGTGCCACAGCTCGTCTGCCCAGAACGGGCAGATGGGGGCAAGTACGCTCACGATGTCCTTGGCCACGCCGTAGCACAGCGCCTTGTCGCGGACAGCGCCCTCGGTGGCGTTGAGGTAGGCGCTCGCGGCGTTGACGAGCTCCATGACGGCCGAGATCGCGGTGTTGAACTGGCCGCGGTCGAAGTCCTCGGTGCACTTGGCAATGGTGCGGTGACGCTCGCGATAGAGCTTCATCGCAGTCTCGTCGAGCACGGACTTGTCAAAGGCCACGTTGGCGTCGCCAGACTGGACGAGCTGCCACACGATACGCCAGGCGCGCTTGATAAAGCGGTTGGCGCCCTCGACGGCCTTGGGATCCCAGTCGAAGTCCTTCTCGGGCGGGGCGATAAACAGGATCGCCAGACGCATAGTGTCGGCGCCGTAGGGCTCGATGACCGAGCTCGGGGGCACGACGTTGCCCTTGGACTTGGACATGGTGTCGCCGTTCTCGTCCTTGACCATGCCCTGGCACAGCAGGTTGGTGAAGGGCTCGTCCACGCTCAGCAGGCCCAGGTCGCGAAGCGCCTTGGTAAAGAAGCGGCTGTAGAGCAGGTGCAGAATGGCGTGCTCGATGCCGCCGATGTAGTTATCGACGGGCATCCAACGGTCGGCGGCTTCCTTGGAGAAGGGCAGCTCGGTGTTGTGCGGATCGGTATAGCGCAGGTAATACCAGCTGGAGCAGGTGAAAGTGTCCATAGTATCGGTCTCGCGCTTGGCCGGGCGGCCGCAGACCGGGCAGGTGGTCTCGTAGAACTCCTTGCACTCGGCGAGGGTCTCGCCGGCGCCCAGGTCCAGGTTCTCGGGCAGCGTCACCGGCAGCTGATCCTCGGGCACGGGCACGATGCCGCAGTGCTCGCAGTGGATGGCCGGGATGGGGTTGCCCCAATAACGCTGACGGCTGATGAGCCAGTCGCGCAGACGGAACTCGACCTTGCGACGGCCGCAGCCCATGGCCTCGAGGTCGGCCACGATCGCAGCCTCGCCCTCGGAGTGCTTGCCGCCGCGCATGCCCGTGTACTTGCCGGACTGGACGAGCGTGCCCTCGGCAGCGTGGGCGCAATCCCAGTCGACGGTCTCGGCATGGAAAGTATCGATGGTCTCGCCGCTGGCCTCGACGGCAGCACGGTCCTCATCGTCCAAGATAATCGGCACGATGGGCAGATCGTACTTGCGGGCGAATTCAAAGTCGCGCTGGTCGCCGCAGGGAACGGCCATAACGGCGCCGGTGCCGTAGTCGGCCACGACGTAGTCGGCGACCCACACGGGAACCTTCTCGCCGTTGACGGGGTTCACGACGTAGCGACCCGTAAAGGCACCGTGCTTCTCGAGAGTGCCCTGGGCGCGCTCGACGGCAGAGATATGCTTGGAGTCCTCAACGATCTTGGTCACGGCCTCCTCGTACTCCGTGCCCTCGACGAGCTCGTGCAGGCGGGCGTACTCGGGAGCCAGGACAAAGAAGGAGACGCCAAAGAGCGTATCGGCACGCGTGGTGAAGACGGTGATCTTGCCCTCATCGCCCTCGATGGGCTCGCCTTCGGCATCGCACAGGGTAAAGTCGACCTCGGCGCCCTCGGATCGGCCGATCCAGTTGGCCTGCATCTGCTTAACGCGCTCGGGCCAGCCGGGGAGCTTCTCCAGATCGTCGAGCAGCTCCTGGGAGTACTCGGTAATCTTGAAGTACCACTGCTCCAGGTCGCGCTTCTCGGGCTCAGTGCCGCAGCGCCAGCACTTACCCTCGGTGACCTGCTCGTTGGCCAGAACGGTCTTGCAGTTAGGGCACCAGTTGACCGGGTTCTTCTTGCGGTAGACCAGGCCCTTTTCCCACAGCTTCTCAAAGATCCACTGACCCCAGCGATAGTAGTCGGGGCTGCAGGTCTTGACCATGCGATCCAGATCGTAGGAGAAGCCCATGCGCTTCATCGTGGCGAGTGCCTGGTCCATGTTCTTATACGTCCAGGCGGCAGCCTGCGTGTTGTGCTTGATGGCGGCGTTCTCGGCGGGCAGGCCAAAGGCGTCAAAGCCGATGGGATGCAGCACGTCGTAGCCGCGCATGCGGGCCTGACGGGCCATGGCATCGCCGATGGTATAGTTGCGCGCGTGACCCATGTGCAGGTCGCCCGACGGATACGGGAACATCTCGAGCACGTACTTCTTGGGCTTGCTGTCGTCGGTGTCGACGGCAAAGAGGTTGGAGTCCTCCCAGGCCTTCATCCACCTGGACTCAATGGCCTGCGCGTCGTAGGCAGGGATCTCGTCCTTATGATCTGTGCAATCGCACATATCAGCTCCTTTTAACTTGATTGGGGCCGGTGGGGGGGTGTTTTTTAGCGAGGGGGGGCGCTACCGCGTGGGCCGAGTACGCCATTTATGTGCGATTTCGCAGGGGGGAGGAGGAGGGGGCGGAGCCCAAACGGCCCCGCCCCACGGG
>UQWV01000016.1 GCA_900544845.1 uncultured Collinsella sp.
GAGGAAGAAGGGCGTGAAGGGAGCGAAGAGCGTTGCTGCCTAGGCTAGCCCCTTGTCACACAAACTACCGAAGCCTCTTATTTTGTGTCGCGCGTATTTCCGAGCGGTCGGATTTGAGGGGCGAGCGGTAGAACGCTCGCCCTTTGTGCGCCACGATGCGGCACAATGTACCGTAAAAGCTGTTTATATCCGGTACGAATCGTTCGTTGGTCTTTAATTCTTCTCAACGGAGGTGTTTGGGATGGCAAACGGATTGCTTTTGCGGCTTCGCGAGCGTGAGCTCAGCGCGAGCCCGGCGGAACGCAATGTCATCGCATATGTAAGCGCTCATCCGCACGAGGTGGTCGGGCTGTCCGTCCGCGGTCTTGCCGATGCCACGTTCTCCTCGCCCTCGAGCATTTTGCGCTTTTGCAAGCGCTTGGGTTTTGCGGGCTACAAGGAGTTCCAGCGCGAACTGATTGCCGAGCTGGCGCTCTTGGGTGACAAGAAAGACGTTGCCCTCGAGGACATCTCCATGGATGACAGCGTTGAACGTATCGTGGGGAAGGTGATGAAAAGCAACGTGCGCACGATCGAAGCGACGGCGCGAACGCTCGATTACACCGTCTTGGAGCGATGTGCGGCCTATCTTAAGCGGGCACGCGCGGTCAATCTGTTCGGTATCGGTGCCTCTCGTTTGGTCGCGCACGATCTGGCGCAAAAGCTCATGCGTGTCGACAAAGAGTGCCATCTGTACGACGACTGGCATGATCAGCTCTTGTGTGCCATGAACATGCATGAGGGCGATATGGCAATCGCCTTTAGCTACTCGGGCTTGACGCAAGAGGTGCTGGACTGCACCGCCGAGGCCCAACGTCACAACTGTCCCGTTGTGGCCGTGACCAAAGTAGATGGATCATCCAAGCTTGCCACCATGGCCGATGCCGTGCTCGGCGTCGCTGCGAGTGAGCCCTTGGTCCGCAGCGGTGCCATGGCTTCGCGTATGGCCCAGCTTATGGTTGTCGATGCCCTGTACGCTGCTTACGTTGCCAGCGACTACGAACGAGCGACGCATGTCATTAAGCAAAACTACATCGAGAAACAGGAAAGATGAGGTGAATGAAATGCTCGATTTAACAAAATTCACGACCGAACAGCGTAATCAAAGGTCAATGGACCTCGATACGATGACATCGCTGCAGATCGTCACGACGATGAACGATGAGGATCTTCATGCCGTCCAGTCGGTCACGAAAGTGTTGCCCCAGGTTGCCACAGCAATCGACTGGGCTGCTGAGGCACTCGAGCGCGGCGGGCGCGTCTTTTACATGGGCGCAGGCACCAGCGGTCGTCTGGGCGTACTCGACGCTTCGGAGTGTCCGCCCACGTTTGGCGTGTCACCCGATCTGATTGTCGGGCTCATTGCCGGAGGCGAGACGGCGTTTATCAAGGCTGTCGAAGGTGCCGAAGACAGTGAGGAGCTTGGCGCGAGCGACCTGCGGGGGCGTGGACTCTCGGACAAGGATCTTGTCGTTGGCCTGGCGGCAAGCGGTCGTACTCCCTATGTGGTGGGCGGCCTTGTGTACGCCAAGGCAACTGGGTGCAAGACGATCGCAATTGCCTGCAACCAAGGGTCGAAGATCGGGGAGAGCGCAGATCTTGCCATTGAACCCGTGCCCGGTCCCGAGGTACTGACCGGCTCAACGAGGCTCAAGGCGGGAACGGTTCAAAAGCTCATTCTCAACATGATTTCGACCGGTGCCATGGTCAAGATCGGCAAGGTATACCAAAACCTGATGGTCGATGTGCAGCAGACGAACGAGAAGTTGGTGGTGCGCGGCCAGAACATCGTGATGGAGGCGACCGGCTGCACGCGCGAGCGCGCTATTCAGGCGCTTGCAGATGCCGGCGGCCACGTAAAAACCGCTATTGTCTCGGTGCTGCTGGACTGCGATGCCGAGCAGGCCGCGGTAGCTCTTGAGCGGGCGCGAGGCCATGTCCGTGCTGCGGTGAGTGGCCATGAGAAGAGCAATGCCGATGCCCAATAGGTGCGCGGCGTGAGCTGATATGGCATCCAGATGAGATACCCAATACAAGGAGGAGTTATGACGAACAAAGAGCTGGCTCAAAAGCTGCTGGACCTTTTGGGCGGTAAAGACAACGTGCTGGCAAACGCGGCGTGCATGACGCGCCTGCGCGTGACCGTCAAAGACGCGGGCAACGTCGACACGGAGGGCATTAAGGCACTCGACGGCGTGATGGGCCTGGTCGAGGACGACACGATGCAGATCGTGCTGGGGCCGGGCAAGGTGAATAAGGTGCTCGAGGAGTTCTCCAAGCTCACCGGCCTTGCGAAAGGCGTTGCTGACGAGAGCGTGGTCGACGCTGCGGCCACAAACAAGGCCGCGCAGAAGGCCAAGTACGAGTCCAAGCCGGTTCAGGCTTTCCTCAAGAAGATTTCCAATGTCTTCGTCGCCCTGCTTCCCGGCATCATTGCGGCTGGCCTCATCAACGGTATCTGCAACGTCATTAACGTCTCGACGGCAGGCGCGCTTGCGGGCGAGTGGTGGTACCAGGGCATTCGTTCCATGGGCTGGGCCCTGTTTGCCTATCTGCCCATCTTGGTGGGCTATAACGCGGCACGTGAGTTTGGTGGCTCCGCTGCGCTGGGCGGCATCGCCGGCATGATGTGTATCGCCAACAGTGCCATGCCCCTGCTTGCGCCTGGCGCGGCTGATCCTGCCACTGCCATCCTGCTGCCGCTCACCAATGCGCAGTACAACCCCGCAGCGGGCGGTATGATCGCGGCTCTTATCGCTGGCGCATTTTTTGCCTGGATGGAGCGTCAGATTCGCAAGGTTATGCCCAACGCACTCGACACGTTCTTGTCCCCGCTGCTGGTGCTCATCATCGGCGCCTTTGCTCTGATGCTCGTCATCCAGCCGGTTGGCGCATGGCTGACGACTGCCATCTTTAGCGTTTTGACCTTTATCTTCGAGAAGCTGGGCGTTCTGGGCGGCTATATCCTGTCGGCAGGCTTCTTGCCGCTGGTTTCCGTCGGCCTGCATCAGGCGCTCACGCCGATCCACGCTATGCTCAACGATCCCGACGGCGCTACCAAGGGCATCAATTACCTGCTCCCCATCCTTATGATGGCTGGCGGCGGTCAGGTCGGTGCCGGTCTGGCGCTGTACTTTAAGACCAAGAACGCCAAGCTCAAGAAGTACGTCGCAGAGTCCATTCCCGTTGGAATCCTCGGTGTGGGCGAGCCTCTGATGTATGCCGTTACGCTGCCGCTCGTTCGTCCGTTTGTGACGGCCTGCCTGGGTGCCGGATTTGGCGGCGCGCTCGCGGCGCTGCTTCACATCGGCACGGTTTCTCAGGGCGTTTCCGGTCTGTTTGGCCTGCTGATCGTCGTTCCTGGCCAGCAGCTCGGCTACGTTGCCGCTATGCTGCTTGCCTATGCCGCCGGCTTTGTCCTGACGTGGTTCTTTGGCGTCGACGAGCAGAAGATCAACGAGTTCTTTGGCGAATAGTTTGATATCGCGAGCCGTGTTGCTCAGGGCTCGCGGCGCGCGGCAGATTTCTTGATGCTATGGTTGTGCCGGCGGGGCTAACTGCTCCGCCGGCCTTTTTTAAAGGAGCGTTGAAACGTGAAAACGGGTATTTCGATTTATCTTTCCAGCCCTCTGCAGGATATTGAGCGGACAATTGAGCGTGGTGCCGCGGCGGGTGCGCGCTATGCGTTCACCTCGCTGCATATTCCCGAGGATGGGGGAGCGGCGTATGCCGATAAGGTCCGTCATGTGCTGTCGCGGCTTTCCGCCCGCGGCATTGCGCTCATTGCCGATGTGGGGCCGCGCACGTGCGATTTGCTCGGGCTTGAGCGCATCGAGGACCTGCGCGATCTGGGGTTGGAATACCTTCGTTTGGACTATGGCTTTAGCGCCCGGCGGGTCGCGGAGCTGTCCGGTGTATTTCGCATTGTGGTCAATGCATCGACGGTGAGTTCTGATGAAATCGCATCGTGGCGTGAGGCCGGTGCCGATGTGACTCGTTTTGCCGCCTGTCACAATTTTTACCCCAAGCCTTATACCGGTTTAGCTCTGGAGGACATTGCTCGGGTGAATCTTCGTCTTGCGGCGCTTGGATTCGAAATCATGGCTTTTGTGCCGGGTGATGCCAACGTTCGCGGGCCGGTATTCGAGGGACTGCCGACGGTCGAGGCGCAGCGCGGTCGCGCGTCAAAGGTTGCTCTCAATATGCTTGAGCTTGCACATGGCGCCGATTGCGACATTGTGTTGGTCGGCGACCCCGATCTTTCCGATGCGGGCTGGACGCAGTTTGCTCATGTTTCCGCCGGATGCGTGGACCTGCAATGCGAGCTTGAGCCCGGTTATGCCTATGTACGTGGGCAGATTCATCACGACCGACCCGATTCGAGCACCCTCATCTTTAGGTCTCAGGAGTCGCGTACGACGCTTAAGCCGGATTCCGTGCCGATGGATGCCGGTGCCGGCCTGTCACGAAAGACGGGGTCGATCGCTGTGAGCAATAGCGGCTATGGGCGCTACGAAGGCGAGCTTGAGATTGCGCGGGTCGATCTTCCCGGTGACGAGCGCATGAACGTTGCGGGTCATATCACGCCCGAGGCAATGGAGCTGCTGCCGTTCATCAAACGCGGATTCGGGGTACGGTTCGTTTAGCGTGTGACCCGTGGGCTACAATTGGCCCATCATGCGAAGGCGCCTCGTGTGGCGTGTGCCTGCGTTGGCCGATCTAAATTCGGAGGATTTCCATGACCGTACTGTTTGTTGAATATCCCAAGTGCTCGACCTGTAAGAAGGCCAAGGCATGGCTGGACGAACACGGGGTAGAGTATATCGACCGCGATATCGTTTTGGACAATCCCACGGCTGATGAGCTTGCGACCTGGATTGCTCGTTCGGGACTGCCGGTGCGGCGCTTCTTTAATTCGTCGGGCATGAAATATCGAGAGCTGGGCCTGAAGGCGCGTCTAGATGCGGGCATGACGGATCGGGAGTGCTACGAGCTGCTGGCGACCGACGGCATGCTGGTTAAGCGTCCGCTGTTGGTGGGCGACGACTTTGCGATTCCCGGCTTTAGGGAAGCAGCTTGGACCGAGGCGCTGCTGTAGCGGCTGCGGAAAGTGCGACCCGTTTTGAGCGCTCGGGGTGGGACGTGTTTTCCATCGGAGGGCTCGCTCGGCTCAATCCTTGAGCTGCGCCCATTCGTGCGGATCGTAGACCTTTACGTGCTTGTTGGGCTTGCCGCTCCAGTACTCCTCGTCCATAAAGGGCAGATATGCCTGAACACCGGGGCAGATAAAGGGAATCCGCTGCTGTTGCAGTCGCTCGCGCTGTCGCTGCTCCAGGTGCGCCTCGGATATGACAGTCGGCATACCGGACAGCTCGACGAGGCTTGCCTGGATTCGCTTAAGGTCGGGGAGTCCCGCGTGCCATGACATCCGCATGATCAAAAAGGATGCACGGCGGTATTTTGCCTGCATCACCGTGATGGCGGGGCGCAGAGTGGGATGGATTTTGTCCCGTTCGGGCCAAAGGTCAGCAGTGATCTCGAGGCCCAGGGTCTCCCATAGGTAATCAAGCTCTTCGTCCATGGCGCCTCGATATCCGTGCAATGATGACGGTTCGATTGTGCCATCAGCCGTGAGTGCTGCATTGTTGTAATCTACCAGCGGTAGATGCGGGATGTTTTACGGGCTTTGGCGCCGTACGTGTCGCTGGCGCTTCACAGGTCCTTCACGTGTCGCTGGCGCTTCACAGGTCCTTCACGTGTCGGCCGTATTTGACTGAATTTCAAAAAAGTCAAAATTGGGGCTTGCGTCACGGCCGGACTTCCCGTATATTTCTTTCTTGCGCAAAGGCACAGCCGAGCGCAGCGATGCAGTCATTGGGATGTCGTCTAATGGCAGGACAGCGGATTCTGGTTCCGTCAATGGGGGTTCGACTCCCTCCATCCCAGCCATTGCATTTGCTACATATGGCCCGTTCGTCTAGCGGTTTAGGACGCCGCCCTCTCAAGGCGGAGATCACCAGTTCGAATCTGGTACGGGCTACCAAAATTGAACGCCCGGGCCTCGTAAGAGACCCGGGTTTTGTGTATTGACCGATATTTAAGGCGCGCGTTGAGTCTGCCGCCCGGACCGAGGAGTTGTCATGGACCTGCCTATCAGCTTGGAAGACATCACGTATGCCGAGAACTATCTGGCGCAGGGCGACCTGGCTACGGCGACGCCGCTGCTGGAGCGTCTGGTGGAGCTTGCCGAGGAGTATATCGACGCTGAATGCAAGACGGAGGAGAAGCGCCAGTATTTTAGCTTCGACAGCAAGTTTGAGCGTCTGGCCTACCGCCGCGTGGAAAAGGATCCGCGCGAGCTGGTGCAGGTCGAGGTGCCCTTTGATCGCCTGTATTCCGACATGGCGTATGCCTACATTCGCCAGCAGGATTATGTGAGTGCTCGGAATGCCCTGATGCAGGCCGTGCGTTGGGATCCCATGAACTGCAACTATCGCTTGGACTTGGCCGAGCTGTTCCGCGCGCTCGAGGACAAGCAGGAGTGGGCTTCGCTTTCGTTTTCGGTGCTGGAGCGTGCAAGCGATGGCAAGTGCGCCGCCCGCGCTTACGCCAATCTAGGTCAGTACTTCTTGGAGCCCGAGACCGAGAACGTTTCGGCTGCCGTGGGCTGCGCGCGTCTGGCGCTGCGCCTGGCGCCCAATGATGCGCATACGACGCGCCTGCTCAACAAGATCCATACCACCTATCCGGATGCCGCGGACGAGAGTGACGACCATGTGATGGGTGAGCTCGCCCTGCAGGGCGTGCCGACCTCGCCTTCGGCCGAGATCGCCATCTGCCTGATCATGTGCGCGACCGATGCTGCAAGCGACGGCGACAAGCAGGAGGCTACGCGCCTGACGGTCCGTGCTCGCGACTTGGTGGGCGAGGAGGCCTGCGCAGCGATTATCAAACTGGTGCGCGAGAGCGATGCCGAGCTTAATGCCGAGCGCAGGGCAAAGCGCGAGGCTGCGGGCTCAAACGCCGATGGCGCCAAGGAGGCCGGCGATGCCCAGTAAGCGCGAGCGCAAGCTCATTTCCAAGAATCGCTCGGCACATCACGAGTACTTTATCGATGAGACGTTTGAGTGCGGTATTGAGCTGAGCGGTACCGAGGTCAAGTCGATTCGCGAGCGCGCGTGCCAGATTACCGATACCTTCGCACTGATTCGTGGTGGGGAGTGCTGGCTCGTCGGCCTGCATATCCACCCTTATAGTCATGGTGGCGTGTGGAATCGCGATCCCGACCGTCGGCGCCGTCTGCTGCTGCACCGCAAGGAGATCGACTTTCTTGACGGCAAACTTCGCAACCGCGGCTATGCGCTGGTGCCGCTGGAGCTCTACTTTAATACCGACGGCCGCGTAAAGCTGCTGCTGGGCCTAGGCCGCGGCAAGAAGCTTTACGACAAGCGCGAGGATATGGCCAAGCGCGATGTCCAGCGCGAGATCGACCGCGCCCTCAAGGAGCGCAATCGCTAGGCGTTCTGTATAAGTTGCGGTGGAATACGGACTGTTTTGCCTGTTTGAGGGGCTATTCAGTCCTTATTTCACCGCAACTGCGGGCGTCTCATCTTGCTTATACTGTTTTGACACATATGTCTCAAAGGTGGTGTCCGTTGTGGGCGCCGCCTTTTTTGTGGGTACATACATCCATGAGGTTCCAACCCGCGTTAGGGGAGTGATTGTTATGGACAAAACTGCGTTCTTTACCATGCCGAGCGGTCTGTACGTGGTGAGCGCCGCGGCAGACGGGCTGCGCGCCGGCTGCGTCATCAACACTGCGGTGCAGGTGACGTCCATGCCGCCGCGCATTTCGGTTGCCGTGAACAAGGACAACGTCACCTCGGGCGTCATCGCTTCGGCCAAAGCGTTCGCGCTGACCGTGATCGATCAGACCGCCGACATGCTCTACATCGGTAACTTTGGGTTCCGCACCAGCAGCGATTATGACAAGTTTGCTAAATACGAGACCCGCGAGACGGCTCTGGGCATGCCCTATGTGCCCGAGCACGCGGCGGCCCTGTTTAGCTGCCATTTGATCGACACTGTGGATGTTGGCACGCATCTACTGTTTATCGGCGAGGTCGAGGATGCCGAGCGCTTGAGTGACGAGACGCCGCTCACCTACGATTACTACCATAAGGTCCTGAAGGGCAAGACGCCTCCGAAGGCGTCCTCGTATCAAGGTTAGAAATGTTTTAAAAATACTTGCATTATATTATTAAGAATCTATACTGATAAATGAAGTACATCACCAGTTGCGTTTGAGAGGAGAACATCATGGCTGAGGAGAAGAAGACGTATAAGTTCGTGTGCGTCGTTTGCGGTTACGAGGTTGAGGTCGATACGCCCGAGCTGCCCGAGGATTATGTGTGCCCGGTGTGTGGCGTCGGTCCCGATCAGTTTGAGCTCGTTGAGGAGTAGCTCGCAGACACACGGCGAAAGCCGAACATAGCTCTGTCCAAGGGCCTCGGTCGAATTCTCGGCCGGGGCCCTTTTCCTCCGCCCCCAAGGGATCACGGTTGCTGTTGGCCGATCCTGTCTGTTGTGAGTCCGGCCGACCTTTTGTCTTAATCTGTAACGTCTAACGGCTCAAAACGGGTCTTCCTGTTACAGATCGAGACAAACGGAGCTGTCCCTCGGAATGATCTCGATCTGTAACATCTAGACATCAAAAGCGGGTCTAGATGTTACAGATCGAGACGTTTGCCTGGGTAGGTGCCCCGTCCCATTACATCCCTGTCAACAACACGACATCGAGAATCGTCACGATGGCACCAATCCCTACAAGCAGCGCGTTGAGCGGGCGCGAATTGGCGTATTTGCCCATGACGCGGCGTGAACTGGTGAGTCGTATGAGCACAAAGACCGTAATCGGCAGCTGAAGCGACAGCAGTGCCTGACTCCAGATGAGACCTTCAAAAGGATTTGGAACGACCAGGCACGCCGCCACTGCTCCGGCGAAACAGGCCGCCACCCCGACCGAGGAATGTCGGTCGTGGATGTCGTATTCCTCGTCGAACATGCCCGCAGTGATGGTTCCCGCCGCCATGCCCGCTGTCACGCTGCTCGATAATCCCGCGAACAGCAGCGCTACCGCAAAGATGGTCGAGCTCGCCGGGCCCAAGATGGGGGAGAGCGTGGCCGCTGCGACGGTGAGGTCGTCTACGACCATGCCGTGCGCAAAGAAGGTCGTTGCGGCCAGGATGACCATGGCCGAGTTGATTGCCCAGCCCACGCCCATCGAAAAGAGCGTGTCGAAGAGCTCGTAGCGCAGACGTTCTTCGATAACCTGCTCGCCTTGGCCTTCGAAGTGCATGGATTGGATGACCTCGGAGTGCAGAAAAAGGTTGTGTGGCATAACGACCGCACCCAGGACGCTCACGATAATCGCGGCAGAGCCAGTGGGCATACTAGGCGTGATCCAGCTTGCGGCGGCTTGCGGCCAGTCGACCTTGACTAGTGCAAGCTCGGCCAAAAACGAGAGTCCTACCACGCCTACGAAGGCGATGATCCAGCGTTCGGCATGCTTGTAGGAGTTCGTCATGAGCATCGCCATCGATACTGCCGCCACGATGACGCAGCCCGCGCGCACGGGCAGCCCAAAGAGCATTTGAAGGGCAATCGCGCCACCCAGGACTTCGGCCATGGCGGTGGCGACAGTCGCGAGATAGGCACTGGCGAGTACCGTGCGTCCAACGAAGCGGGGGAGGTAACGTGTCGTGGCCTCGGCAAGGCAGGCGCCCGTGGCGATACCCAGGTGCGCCGCGTTGTGCTGCAGCACAATGAGCATAATCGTGGACAGCGTGACGATCCACAGCAGCGCGTAGCCAAACTGCGAGCCCGCGGCCATATTGGAGGCCCAGTTGCCCGGGTCGATAAAGCCGACGGTCACGAGCAGCCCGGGGCCGATATGCCGCGCAATGTCTAGGCCTCCGTGACCACCGGTGCGTCGGGAGCCAAAGTGTTGTTTGAGATGGTTGAGCATGGTGCGCTCCTGTGTATGGGCGGCGTGACGTCGCATCTGGGCCGTGCGGCGCCACGCGTCGGTTTTGGGTTGGGGCTACTTGTGCGCTTTGCCCTGATTGGCCACGGCGTCGATCTTGGCGGCGATGGTCGCCGGGTCGCCGATGTAGCGCTTGTCGAGGACGTTGAAATCGGTGTCGAAGGTGTAGACGAGCGGCACGCCGGTGGGGATGTTGACCTTGAGGATCTCCTCGGGCGTGAGGTGCTCGAGCTTCATGACGAGTGAGCGCAGGGAGTTGCCGTGTGCGGCGATGAGTACGCGCTTGCCGGCGAGCATCTGGGGGCGAATCTCGTCTTCGAAATAAGGCCAGGCGCGGGCGATCGTGTCCTTGAGGCACTCGGTATAGGGCAGCTGATCGGGCGCGACATCACGGTATTGCTCCTGGGTGTGGGGATCGCGCGCGTCGTCCGGCTCGAGTGCCGGCGGGCAGACATCGAAGGAGCGGCGCCAGATGAGCACCTGCTCGTCGCCGTGCTCCGCTGCGGCATCGGCCTTGTTGAGACCCTGCAACGCTCCGTAGTGGCGCTCGTTGAGCTTCCAGGATTTGATGACGGGCAACCACTCGCGATCCATTTGGCCGAGCACGATGTCGAGGGTGTGAATTGCGCGCTTGAGACGCGAGGTGTAGCAGACGTCGAAGTCGAAGCCCGCTTCTTTGAGGGCTCGACCGCCTGCTGCGGCTTCTTCGCGGCCCGTGTCGGTGAGTTCTACGTCGGTCCAGCCGGTGAACAGGTTGAGTTTGTTCCACTCGGATTCTCCGTGACGGATAAGGACAAGTTGCATTGTCTGTCGGTCTGCTCGGTGCGCCATAGGGGCCTCCTTGATCTGGCACGGTGTGCGTGCCGTTTGCTTGACGCCGCAAAGGATACCCGTTTTAAGCTTAAAAGTTAACCAAGACTAACAAAATTGTTGTATTTGAATAGGATGATGAAGGGGGGCTGCGAACTGTCTTGATCTGTAACAACTAGGGATGGAAATTGGGCCTAGGTGTTACGGATCGAGACAAACTAAAACCGTCCCGCAGAAAATCTCAATCTGTAACATCTAGGCGCCAAAATTGGGTCTTCCTGTTACAGATTGAGATGTTTGAAGCGGTGAGCTTACAGGCCGAACTTGGGCGTCTTGTTGCCGCCCTTGAGGCCTGCTGTGTCGAGCCCCATCATGCAAAAGTCCGCATGGCCCTTGTTTCCAGAATGATTCAAAGGGGCCAGATGCATATGTGCCGGCTGTCCCTGCACTAAAACGTGTACGTCAGCCTCCAAAGATGTCAAATTTCGACATGTTTGGGGGCTGACGTACATGTTTGATAGCAAGACGTTGATGGTCGGTGTGCGTTACGCGATTGTTTCGAAACGGGTGGGAAACACAACGGGTCGGCGATGCTCCTAGTATGCCTATTCAACTGACTGTCTAAATATCTAGGGGAGGATCGCGATGCAGGCAGATTCCGCTCAGCAGCAGGGCCTTTATCGCCCCGAATTCGACCACGATGCATGTGGCATCGGCGCGCTTGCCGATATCAACGGCGAGCGCCATCACCAGATTCTGGACGACGCGCTGTCCATTCTGGTCAACTTGGAGCACCGCGGCGGTACGGGACTCGAGAAGAACACCGGCGACGGCGCCGGTATCCTGTTCCAGGTTCCGCATCACTTTTTCCGCAAAGAGGCTCAAAAGTGCGGTCAGATTCTGCCGGCAGAGGGCGACTATGGCGTGGCCATGCTGTTCTTTCCGCAGGACGACAAGGGCGTAGAGGATGCCCGTCGCATGTTTGAGGAGGGCTGCGCCGAGGCCGGCGTGCCGCTGCTCTTTTGGCGCGAGGTGCCCGTCGACCCGCACGACCTGGGCGAGACGGCACGCGCCTGCATGCCCACCATTCTGCAAGCCTTTCTGGGCCGCCCCGACGATACGCCGGCGGGTGACGCCTTCGAGCGCCGTCTGTACGTATGCCGTCGCACTATCGAGAAGAAGGCCGATGCCGAGTTTGCCCTGCGAGACAAGATCTTCTACGTGTGCTCCATGAGCTCGCGCACCATCGTGTACAAGGGCATGCTGGTCGCCACGCAGATGCGCCGCTTCTTCATCGACCTCAACGACGCCGCCGTCAAGACGGCCGTGGCGCTCGTCCACTCGCGCTACTCCACCAACACCACGCCCAGCTGGGAGCGTGCGCACCCTAACCGCTTTATCATCCACAACGGCGAGATCAACACCCTCAAGGGCAACGTCAACTGGATTCGCGCCCGCGAACCCAACCTGTACAGCCCCGTGTTGCAGCACGATCTTGAGCGTGTGATGCCCATCATCAACCGCGAGGGTTCCGACTCCGCGATTCTGGACAACGTGCTCGAGTTTTTGGTCATGAACGGCCGTCCGCTCACGCGTGCCGCATCCATGCTGCTACCCGAGCCGTGGGACCACAACGACAATCTGAGCGAGGAACGCCGCGCCTACGACGCCTACCAGTCCATGCTCATGGAGCCGTGGGACGGCCCGGCGGCCATCGCCTTTACCGACGGTCGCACGCTGGGCGCCGCCCTCGATCGCAACGGCCTGCGCCCCGCTCGTTACTACGTGACGCGCGACGGTCGCTTTATGCTGGCAAGCGAGGTGGGCACCATCGAGGTGAGCCCCGAGAACATCCTGACGAGCGGCTGCTTGGGACCGGGCCAGATGCTCGAGGTCGACTTTGCCCGCGGGCGCGTCATCTACAATGACGAGCTGCGCGCCCGTTACGCCAAGGAAAAGCCCTACCGTGATTGGATTGCCGAGGAGACGCTGACCGTCGACGCGCTCGATGAGCCCGCCGCGCCCGCGTCCGCCGAGGACGCCGAGGTGCCCGCCGCCGTGCGTATGGCCAAGCTCGGCTACCACTGGGATGACGTCGACGAGGTCGTGCGTCCCATGGCCCAGCAGGGCAAGGCCCCGCTCGCCTCGATGGGCATCGACGCACCGCTGGCCTGCCTGTCCAAGAAGACGCGTTCGTTCTTTGACTACTTCTATCAGCTGTTCGCTCAGGTCACGAACCCGCCCATCGACGCCCTTCGCGAGCATATGGTCACTTCGACCACGCTCTACCTGGGCAACCACGGCAACCTGCTCGAGGACTCCCGTACAGCCTGCCAGCTGGTGCGCTTGGAGCGTCCGCTGCTGAGCGAGGAAGAGTTTGACCGCATCTGCGCCATCGACCGCGTGGGCTTTAAGACCCGCCGTTTCCGTGCCGTCTACCGCCGCGATGCCGGCGAGGGCGCGCTGCAGGCTGCGCTCAAGCAGCTTGCAGAGGACGTTGAGGCTGCGGTCCGCGATGGCGTGAACATCGTGGTGTTGAGCGATCGTGCCGCTGCGGGCGAGGTGCCCGTGCCGTCGCTGCTCGCCGTGGGCTGCGTGCACAACCACCTGATCCGCGCCGGTGTGCGTACCTTTGCCGATATTGTGGTGGAGTGCGGCGACGCCGTGTCTCCGCACGACTTTGCGGCGCTGGTGGGCTACTCCGCGAGCGGCATCTATCCGTACAACGCGCATGCGTGCATCCGCGATCTGGCGGCACGCGGCGACCTGGACGTGACGGCCGAGCAGGGCATCGCCAACTACAACAAGGCTGCGACCGCCGGCATCGTTTCCATCATGTCCAAGATGGGCATCTCCACGGTGCAGAGCTACCATTCGGCGCAGATCTTCGAGGCCGTGGGCTTTACGCCGGAGTTCGTCAACGCGTACTTCGCCGGCACGGTGAGCCGTGTGGGCGGTATGGGTGTCGAGGACGTTGAACGCGAGCAAAACGAGCGCTACGACGCCGCGCTCGCTATCCTTAAGAGCCCGGCTCCCGTTCAGCTGCCCACGCTGGGCCTGACCAAGTGGCGCCCGCTCGGCGGCGAGGAACACCTCATCGACCCCCAGACCGTCTACCTGCTGCAGACCGCCTGCCGTGAGGACAGCTACGACACCTTTAAGGAGTACAGCGCCCGCCTGCACCGCACCGGCCGTGCCGTGCGTCTGCGCGACTTGCTCGACTTTGATGCCAGCGGCCGCACGCCGGTTCCGCTCGACGAGGTGGAGCCCGCGCTCAACATCGTCCGCCGCTTTAACACCGGCGCCATGTCGTACGGCTCCATCAGCAAGGAAGCACACGAGTGCATGGCCATCGCCATGAACCGCCTGCACGGCCGTTCCAACTCCGGCGAGGGCGGTGAGGATCCGCGTCGCGAGACCCCGCTGGCTAACGGTGATTCCAAGAACTCCGCGATCAAGCAGGTGGCAAGTGCGCGCTTTGGCGTGACGAGCCGCTACCTGTGCAGCGCCTTCGAGATTCAGATCAAGATGGCGCAGGGCGCCAAGCCCGGCGAGGGCGGCCACCTGCCCGGCAAGAAGGTCTACCCCTGGATTGCCGAGGTCCGTCAGTCCACGCCCGGCATCGGCCTGATCTCGCCTCCGCCGCATCACGACATCTACTCCATCGAAGACCTGGCCGAGCTCATCTTTGACCTTAAGAACGCCAATCCCGGCGCGCGCGTGTCGGTCAAGCTGGTCAGCGAGGCGGGCGTCGGTACCATCGCCACCGGCGTGGCCAAGGGTGCCGCCGACAAGATCTTGATCAGCGGACACAATGGCGGCTCGGGTGCCGCGGCGCGCGATTCCATTTGGCACGCCGGCCTGCCGCTGGAGCTTGGCCTTGCCGAGGCCCAGCAGACGCTGCTGCAAAACGGCCTGCGCTCGCGCGTGGTGCTCGAGGCCGACGGTAAGCTCATGGACGGCACCGACGTCGCCGTCGCCTGCTTGCTGGGCGCCGAGGAGTTTGGCTTTGCGACCATGCCGCTCATCTCCATGGGCTGCCTCATGCAGCGCGACTGCCAGCAGGATACCTGCCCGGCCGGCATCGCCACGCAAAACTGCCGCCTGCGTCGCGGCTTCCGCGGTAAGCCCGAGCACGTTGAGCACTTTATGCTCTTTGTTGCCGAGCAGTTGCGCGAGGTCATGGCGAGCCTGGGCTTCCGCACCATCGACGAGATGGTCGGCCATCCCGAGTGCCTGCGCCAGATCGAGGTGCCGGGCAACCGCAAGGCCAACCTGCTCGACCTGTCGCCCGTGCTGGCGAGCGCGACCTGCGAGTTCGGTGCCCATATCCCGGGTGCCGACGGTCGTCACTTCCTGCCGCAGATGGCCGCGGACAGCGAGCTCGACAAGACGCTCGACTCCACGTTGTTTGTGCCCTATACGGCCGATGCCCGTGCGCACCTGCGTCCGATTCGCTTCCGCGCCGATATCGCCAACGTCAACCGCTGCGTGGGCACCATCCTGGGCAACGCGGTGACCAAGGCGCATCCCGAGGGCCTGCCCGCCGGCTCCATTACCATCGATTGCGATGGTTCGGCCGGTCAGAGCTTTGGCGCCTTCCTACCGCGCGGCATTACGCTCAACGTGTGCGGCGACGCCAACGATTACTTTGGCAAGGGCCTTTCGGGCGGCGAGGTGTCGGTGCGCCCCAACCCGCATGCGACCTACAAGTTCGACGAGAACATCATCGTTGGCAACGTTGCGTTCTTTGGTGCCACGAGCGGCCGCGGCTTCATTAACGGTCTTGCCGGCCAGCGTTTTGCCGTGCGCAACTCCGGTGTCACCGTGGTGGTCGAGGGATGCGGCAACCATGGCTGCGAGTACATGACGGGTGGTCTGGCGCTCATCCTGGGCGAGGTCGGGCAGAACTTCGCTGCCGGTATGACGGGTGGCGTGGCCTATGTCTTTGACCAGTACGGCACGCTCGATGCCCGTGTGAACCACGAGAGCGTTGAGCTCAAGGCACCGACGGCCGGCGAGCTGGCGCAGATTCGAGAACTCATCCAGGAGCATGTGGACGCGACGCAGAGCCCGCGCGGCATTAAGCTGCTCTACAGCTTTGAGACGATGAGCAAGCACTTTGTGAAGGTCATTCCGACCGAGTACGAGCGCGTGCTGGCGATTGTCGCCGCCGCCGAGGCCGTCGGCAAGACGCATGCGCAGGCCGAGGAACTGGCGTTTGACATTGTGACCGGTCGCGCGAGTGCCGCGGATGTTGCTCGCTTCGATGTCGCGGGCGGTGCTGCGGGTGCTGCGTCCGTGGCTGCCAGCTCTGTTGCTTCGACCAAGAAGGAGGCGTAAGTGCCATGGGCAAGCCCGGTGCTTTTCTTGATATCGATCGCGTGACCCATGAGCTGCGCCCCGTGGAGGAGCGCAGCCGCGATTTCGATCCGCTGTACGTGGAGCTCGACGACGACGCGCGCCGTGCCCAGGCGAGTCGCTGCATGATGTGCGGTGTGGCGTTTTGTCAGATGGGCGCGAGCTTTGGCAAGGCACGCCCGAGCGGCTGCCCGCTGCACAACCTGATTCCCGAGTGGAATGAGTTGGTGTACCGCGGCCGCTGGGACGAGGCCGCCGAGCGCCTGTCGCTCACCTCGCCCATGCCCGAGTTCACGAGCCGCGTGTGCCCGGCGCTGTGCGAGGCCGCGTGCAACCTGGGCTCGGTCGATGGCCAGCCCACGACGATCCATGACAACGAGCGTGCGATCAGCGACCATGAGTGGGCAAATGGCGGTCCGCGTCGCTTTGAGCCGGCAGGGGAGGGCGCACCCACGGTTGCCGTGGTGGGCTCCGGTCCTGCTGGTCTGGTGGCGGCATGGGAGCTTGCGCGTCGTGGCGCCCGTGTGACGGTGTTTGAGCGCGACGACCGCCCGGGCGGTCTGCTCATGTACGGCATTCCCAACATGAAGCTCGAGAAGTCTGTGGTCGAGCGTCGCGTGGCGCTCATGCGCGAGCTGGGCATTGTGTTTGAGCTGGGTGCTGACGTGAGCGATCCCAAGGTTACCGCCAAGCTCGATGACTTTGACGCCGTCGTGGTGGCTGCCGGCGCCCGTGCTCCGCGTGGGCTTTCGGCTGCGAACATTGATGCCCCGGGCGTGGTGTATGCCGTGGACTACCTGACGGCTTCGACCGTCTCGGTGCTCGATGGCGGCGAGCCCGCGGTGAACGCGCGCGGCCTGGACGTTGTGGTCATTGGCGGCGGCGATACCGGTAACGATTGCGTGGGCACCGCGGTACGTCAGGGTGCGCGCAGCGTGCGCCAGTTTGAGTTCTTGCCGGCGGCGCCTGATGCGCGCGCGGCGAGCAACCCCTGGCCGCAGTGGCCTAACGTGAAGAAGACCGATTACGGCCAGCAGGAGGCCATCGCTGCCATGGGCGGCGAGATGCGTGCCTGGGGCGTGGATACGCTCGAGGTACTGTTGGACAAGAAGGGCGCGGCCGCGGGCCTGCGCGTGGTCGATCTGGATTGGTCGGCTGGCAAGCCCGAGCGCATCGCGGGCTCCGAGCACGAGGTGCCGGCCCAGCTGGTGCTCATCGCCTGCGGCTTTACGGGTCCCGAGCATGGCGTGTTCGACGCCGTTGGCGTGCCTGTTGCCACCGCTGGTCGTCCGCTGCCGGTGATGGCCGCCGAGGGCTCGCACCTTGCGGCCCGTGTCGACGGCGTCGCCGCGGATGCCGCGCCGGTGTATGTGGCGGGTGATGCTCGCTACGGCAGCTCGCTCGTGGTGAACGCTATGGCCGATGCCCTGGCCTGCGCGGCCGAAGTCGCCGATGCGCTGGAGCTGTAAAGTAGTTATTTAAGAACGTCCCCAATGACTAGTCATTTTTTGTCTAGTCGTTGGGGACACTCTTTGTGAGCGATTTGCCCGTTTGTCGACGCGCGAGTGTCCATTCGGCGTCTTCTTGAGCTGTGGCGCTCTGCTGTTTCTGTGATGGCCGGGGGCGCTTGGCTCAAAAGGACGGGTTTGCCGTCTATGTTTACCTGCGGTTTTGTTGCGGTGCGCATTTTCGGTCAAGCTTTTCGTCAAGTGCTTGGTCAGCATCTGGTTTGCAGCCGGAGGCCTATTTTGCCCGCGCTGGTCGTGGCCGACCACCCTCCTCGTAAGCTCAAATTGAGGTCTATCAGTTTGAGGAGGATGCCATGACTGACCACGCTTTAGACCGAGCGCAGCTAGCCGAAGCCGTCGGCAACGATATTGCCGACATGGCCCATTTTTGGATGCTGCGGAAGTTCCAGTTTTTGGAGCCGGCGCGCGAACAGTTCGAGATCATTGTCGACCCGTGGCTCAGCTATTGCACCGAGCCTTCGCAAAACGAAATCATGGCCTACAACATGGCATTTACCGATTGGCTGCTCTTCGAGCGCCCCTATCGCCATGGCAAGACGCTGCTCGAGCTGTATGTTGAAGAGCCGCCGACATCGCTTTCGCCTGCCTCGCTCAAGCGGCTCGAGCAGGTACGCGACACGCAGTATTTCTCGCGCTTTGGCATTTTGGACAAGGATCCTGCGACTGGTATGGTCGCGCTGAAGGACACGCGCACCGACTGTCGCTTTGATGTCTACGACCCGCATATCGTGCAAAAGGAGCATTGGAGCGACGGAGCGATTGCGGTGCGCCTCGCCTGCGTCGACGATGTCTGGCTGACGGCGGGACAACTCTATCTGTATGACATCGCACGCCTGAGTGACACGGCGGTCGACGGGCCTGGCGCCGTTCATCCAGAAGACCTGGAAGATGGCTTCGACACCTCATGCATCAGCTTCTTCTTGCGCCTGGTCCGCGACATCATGGGTGCCCAGGGGCGGTACGTGAAGTCGCTTAACATCTACGAGCAGGAGTGGGAGTAGGGGATGTGGCTGGTGTCGCCCTGCTGCCCTGACTTTGTCTCAATCTGTAACGTTTGGCGGCTGTTTGGGCCCGTAACTGTTAGAGATCGAGACATTCCCCTGATGTTGCTGGGGTGGGGCTGCAACGTATTCCGTCCCCCCACATCCCCTCTTCCCTCCGTTAACCGATATGTCCGCAGCAATCCTGCCGCGCTGGATAATAATGGACAGATGTTCAAGTTTTCTGAGGGGGAGGAGCTCGATATGGCGTCTGCCGATCGTCCCACGTTGTTTATCAATGCGACCATTCTGGATGGTTCGGAGCATATGGAGCCGCAACCCGATATGGCCGTGACTGTTGAGCGCGGCGTCATCACCTGGATGGGGCCGAGTGCTGTGGCGCAGGCGCCAGCGGGTGCCGAGGTTATCGACCTAGCCGGTGCGTATCTCATGCCCGGGCTCATCAATATGCACGTGCACCTGTGCGGCTCGGGCAAGCCTGTCTCGGCCGGCGATGCGGGCGCGCTGATGAAGAAGCTCGATAATCCCGTGGGGCGCGCCATTGTGCGCCATATTCTTAAGGGCAGCGCCCAACAACAACTGGCAAGTGGCGTGACCACGGTGCGCGGCGCGGGCGACCCGCTGTTTGCCGATCTGGCCGTGCGCGATGCTATCGATGCCGGCAAGTATCAAGGTCCTCGCCTGGTGGCGCCGGGAACGGGCGTAACGGTGCCGGGCGGCCATGGTGCGGGCTTGTTCGCCCAGGTGGCCAACAGCCCTGCCGAGGCGGCCGAACAGGTGCGCGACCTGTATGCGCGCGGTGCCGACGTCATCAAGCTGTTCGTGACGGGCGGCGTGTTCGACGCTACCGCGGTGGGCGAGCCGGGTGTGCTGCGTATGCCGGTCGAGGTTGCCGCGGCGGCGTGCAAGGCGGCGCACGAGGTGGGCCTGCCGGTTATGGCCCATGTCGAGAGCACCGAAGGCGTGAACGCTGCGCTTCAGGCCGGCGTCGATACGATCGAGCACGGCGCTCCGTTGACGCCCGAGATCATGGAACTGTACCGTGGCGCCGCGGGCACGCAGCTCGAGGGGCGTGCGCCCAGCGTTACCTGCACGATCAGCCCGGCGCTGCCGTTTGTATTGCTCGACCCGGAAAAGACCCATTCGACCGATACGCAAAAGAAGAACGGCGACATCGTGTGCTCGGGCATTATCGAGAGCGCCCGTGCCGCACTGGAAGCTGGCGTTAAGGTGGGCCTTGGCACGGACTCGAGCTGCCCGTTCGTGACGCAGTACGACATGTGGCGTGAGGTGGCCTATTTTGCCAAGTATGTCGGCGTGGGCAACGCCTTCGCGCTGCATACGGCCACGCAGGTCAATGCCGAGCTGCTGGGGCTGGGCGGCGAGACCGGCACAATCGAGTGCGGCAAGGCCGCCGATATCCTGGTGACGCGCGAGAACCCGCTCGATGACCTGTGCGCACTGCGTGATCCGACGCACGTGATGTGTCGCGGTGATCTGGTGCGCAAGCTCAAGGTGAAGCGTATTCCCGAGGTGGACGCCGAGCTCGACGCGATTATGGCCATGCCTGCCGAGGCGTTGGCCGAGGAGCTTGCCCGCGATGGCGTGGCGTAAGCGCGCGATATGGCGATGCGACAAAGGGACAATCCTTTTGTCATAATCAGAAAAAGCCGAGGTCCCAGTGCGAGGCCTCGGCTTTTATTTGTCCCATGGTATGGCAGCTATGAGCGCGTCTCCATCTTGGCATGGCACTTGGGGCAGGTGACGCGGATCTTGCCTTTGCCCTTGGGAACGGAGAGCATCTGGCCGCAGTTGGGGCACTTTAGATAGGCCGTGGTCTTGCGGCCCTTCCACATCTTCTTGGCTGTGCGCTTGGCACGTTCAAAGTCTTCCTTGCTAGTACCGGCTGCGCGCGAGGCGTTGGCCGCTGCAGCTCCGCCGCCCAAGCTAGCTACAAACTTGCCCAAGCCGGGTACGTTTGCAGTCGCGGCGACAAAGGCCTCGTTCTCCTTGTGACGTGCGTCGATATTTTTGGACAGGCCGCGCAGCACGCCAATCACGATTACGACGATGGCAATCCAGCTGAGCCACTGGATGCGGGCTATCGATCCGATCATCGCGATGACGATGCCGGCAAAACCCATCACGATGGTGAGTTCATCGGCACCATTGCGACCCTTCATAAAGTCATTCATGCAAATTGCCTTTCGTTCGATATGCTGCACGCCTTTATACCCGATTTAGAGCAAGGGGGACAGGTTAATCTGCACCAATGTGGTGCAAACATACCTGTCCCCGGAATACCAAGACGGTGCAAACGTACCTGTCCCCAATGCCCCAATTACTTGGAGAGTTTGTCGACGACGCGTTCGATTTCGGCGAGTTTGGCGGCTTTGAGGTCTTCGTCGCCCGATTCGATTGCCGAAGTCACGCAGCCCTCGATATGCGCCTTGAGCACGTCGGCGTTAATGCGCGCGAGGAGCGCCTGTGTGGCCATGAGCTGCGTGGAAATATCGACGCAATAGCGGTCCTCCTCGACCATCCGCAGGATGCCGTCGATCTGCCCGCGCGCCGTCTTGAGCATGCGGGTCACCGATTTATGGTCTGCCATCATGGCGGGTCCTCGTTTCTGGTCGGAGGGTACGTGCGGGTCGTTACGCGGCGGTCACCGAAAGGGCGTGGAACTTCTCGCCGGCGCCCTCGACGGCGGCAGCGAGCTGCTCAGCGGTCACGGTGTCGGCACACTCCACCTGTACGGTCTGAGTCTCGTGATCGGCATCGGCGTCGGTCACGCCGGCAACGTTGAGTAGTGCCGTCTCGACAGTAGCGTCGCAGTGGCCGCACATGAGGCCGGAAGTCTTGATTGTGTATCGCATGGGTATTCCTCTCTGTTGTGTCGGCTTTCCCAGGTGCCCGATCTTGACCTTCAAGCCGTCGCTCGCGTACCAAAGTACGCGTCGCTCCTCTTTCAGGTCAATCTCGGGCACCTGGAAAACCCGTTCTAAATGGACTTAATGGTGAGCCTATTGTGCCACTTTAGGCTTAAAGGATTTCAGGCGCAGCGCGTTGGACACAACGCAGACACTCGACAGGCTCATGGCCGCGGCGCCAAACATCGGCGAGAGCTGCCACCCGGTGAGCGGGAAGAACACGCCCGCCGCCAGCGGAATGCCGATGCCGTTGTAGAACAGCGCCCAGAACAGGTCCTGCTTGATGTTGCGGATCGTGGCGCGCGAAAGCTCGATGGCGCGGGCGACGTCCATGAGGTCGCTGCGCATGAGCACCACGTCGGCACCCTCCTTGGCGATGTCTGCGCCGGTGCCGATAGCAAGGCCCACGTCGGCGCGCGCCAGGGCGGGGGAGTCGTTGATGCCGTCGCCCACCATGGCGACCTTACTGCCCGCATCCTGCAGCTCGCGCACGTGGCGCTCCTTGTCGGCGGGAAGCACGTCGGCGATGACCTGCTTGCTGGTCAGTCCCACGCGGCGGGCGATGGCCTCGGCCGTCACGCGGTTGTCGCCAGTGAGCATGCGCACGTCGACGCCAAGCGAGCGCAGTGCGGCGATGGCCCCGGCGCTCGTCTCCTTGACCTCGTCAGCCACGGCAATGGTGCCGGCAAGCTCGCCGTTCTTGGCAAAGAACAGCGGCGTCTTGCCCTCGGCGGCAAATTGCTCGGCAAGACCCGCGGGCACGGTAACGCCCAACTCGTTCATTAGGCGCATGTTACCAGCGGCAATGGCGTTTTGCCCTTCGCGCGCCGTAACGCCTCGCCCGGGCACGGCAGTAAAGTCCTCGACCATGCGCGCGACGATCCCGCGTGTCTCGCACTCGGCCATAATCGCCTCGGCCAGCGGGTGCTCGCTCGAGCGCTCCAACGCGGCGGCCAGCTTGAGCAGCGCCTTTTCGCTCATGGCGGGCGATCCGTCAGCGCGCGTGGCTACCACGATATCGGTCACGGCAGGCTTGCCGCGAGTGACCGTTCCCGTCTTATCGAGCACCACGGTGCCCACGCTGCGCAGATTCTCCAGCGCCTCGGCGCTCTTGAACAGAATGCCCATCTCGGCGCCCTTGCCGGTGCCGACCATAATGGCGACGGGCGTGGCCAGGCCCAGCGCGCACGGGCAGCTGATCACCAGCACGGCCACGGCGGAGGTGAGCGCCTCGTTTATGCTGCCGGTCAGTGCCATCCACACCGCAAAGGTCACAGCCGAGATCACGAACACCACGGGCACGAACACGCCGGCGACTTTGTCGGCCATGCGGGCGATGGGCGCCTTGGTGGCGTTGGCGTCCTCGACGAGCTGGATAATCTTGGCGAGTGACGTGTCGGCGCCCACGCGTGTGGCACGGAAGGTAAACGAGCCCGTGCGGTTGACCGTGGCCGCGTTGACAGTGTCGCCGGCGGTCTTTTCCACGGGTATGGACTCGCCGGTGAGCGCGCTCTCGTCCACGGCCGACGCGCCCTCGAGCACCACGCCATCGACGGGGATGGACTCGCCGGGGCGCACGCGCAGCACCTGACCGGGTAGGATGGCGTCGACGTCCACAGTGGCCTCGCTGCCGTCCTCTGCCACGACGGTCGCGGTCTTGGGCGCTAGGTCGATCAGCGCCTCGATTGCGCCGCCGGTCTTGGACTTGCTGCGCGTCTCGAGGTATTTGCCCACGGTGACGAGCGACAGGATCGTGCCGGCGCTCTCAAAATACAGGTTGTCCGTGCCCGTCATCATGGCCTTGTGGACCTGACCCGCGGCTAGCTGGTCGGCCATGATAAACATGGCGTAGAGCGACCAGGCGATGGAGGCGGTGGCGCCCACGGCAATAAGGGCGTCCATGGTGGGCGCGCCGTGCGCGAGCGATTTAAACCCGTTGATAAAGTACGCGTCGTTGACGTAGACGATGGGGATGAGTAGGACGAGCTCGGTGAGCGCGAGCGTCATGCTGTGGGTGTGGTCGGTGAAGACGCCGGGCAGTGGCCAACCGAGCATGTGCCCCATGCCTATGTAGAACAGTGGGATGAGGAAGATGATCGAGATGATGAGGCGGGTGCGCATGGCGGAGGCGGCGGCCTCCAACTTTTTGGTGGGCGACTCCATATGGGCGGCGCCGGACCTGGCTTGCGTGCTGCCGCTTGAGCCGGCGGCACCGGTGCCCGCATCGACAGGTGAGGCCGAGTAGCCCGCGCGGTCGACGGCGGTGCAGATATCGTCGGGGGTGACCTGCGCGGGGTCATAGTCCACCAGCATGGAGCCGGCGAGCAGATTGACCGCGACGCTCTCGACGCCGTCGAGCTTGCTCACGGCACGATCCACATGCACTTGGCACGCGGCGCACGTCATGCCGCCCACGTCAAACTTATCTTGAGCCATGGCTTCTCCTTTCTGTAGTTCGGTGGTGTGAATGTTTGCCTGCCGATACTATACACCCATACCCCCTGGGGGTGTCTAGTAGTAGTTGGAATGTATGACTTTTCATTACAGATGAGGGTGGCTGCTCAATCGGCGGTCGTCTTTGCCAAACATCTCAATCTGTAACGTCTGGACCGGTTTTTGAACCATAGCTGTTACAGATTTAGACAAACATTTCGGCCGAAAACTAACGTCTCGATCTGTAACATCTAGACCGGTTTTTGGGTTCTAACTGTTACAGATCGAGACAATTGCCGGGGAGGGGTCCCGTTGCGGCAAGACGCCCGCCGCCTAGATACAGAACCCGGGGATCACACAGGTTAGCTTGTTTGGCTTTTCCGCAGGCGTTGCGTACGTAAAGACGTCGCCGTCGTGCCCCACGCGGTTCATATAGAGCGTGCCTTCGCTCTCCGATGTGTCGGGGCTCACCGTGCGCTCCCACCAACAGGTGTCCTTGCCCTTCCACTGGCGGACCATCGTCTCGTTCGTGGAATACGGGCTCACCTTGAGCTCGCGGAAGAGCTGATACTCCTTGCCCTCGCCGTTGTAGATGTCTGCCAGGTAGTGATAGCCCTCGGTAAACGAATCGGGCGGTTGTGTACCGCACAGCTCGACCATGGCGGGAAGCCAAAGGGTTGCGGGCAACTCGCTCAGGCACGATGCGCTGTTGGCGGCGCCCACATTGTTCGAGACCTTCTTGACCCCTTTAATGAGTGCGCGCAACTCGTTGGGCAGCAGCTTAAGGCCGTCGCCGTTGAGCCATTCCCGCAGCTCGCAATCTGCCCAGCCGGCGCTCGGCGGTTCAGCCGCAGCGTTGCGCTCGGCAATACCCGCATCGAACATAAACGTCAGTCCGGCCTTGCCCGTCCCGTCCAGAAGCTCATCGTGGCGGATGCCCACAAGCTGCGCGCCAACCTGCAGCCCGTTGGTGAGCGTGACACGCTTGGTACACGGATAGGGGATATGCCCATCGGCATCGAGCAGATGATAGCGCCTGGCAATCTCGCGTGCCTCGCTACGGGTCTCGGTGGCCTTAATCTTGAGCGAAATCTCCTGCAGCTGATCCCAGGTGTAGTCGTCAAGCGTACCGTGGATGCCGTCCAGGTAGTCGGGGATGCCAAAGCCATGGGTTGCCGCCCCGATAACGCCGAGCCCCGCAACGGCTGCGACAACGCCACCGATAATAAAGCGGCGGCGGGTCACGGCATCGTGCCGGGCCTGCTCCAGGATCTCTCGCGCGCGCTCGCCGGCGACGTCGACCTTAAGGTGTGTACCGGAGTCGATGTCGATTGCGGCGTCACTGCCCGCGCCTTCGCGGCCCTCGGATTCGGCATCGGTGAGGTATGCCGAGAGCACCTCGAGCATCTGCTGCTCGGTGGGACGATCGCACTGCTGGACTGAGAGACCCTTCATGATGATTTTGACGAGCGCTTCATCGCCCTCGCAGCGCGGCTCGAGCGGTGCCGGCTTGGTCTTGGTCTTTACGAGATAGAACGAGCCGGTTGCAGCGGCGTCCGTCGACTCAAAGTCAAACGGTTTGCGACCGCTGTAGAGCTGGTACAGAATGCTCGAAAGCGCATAGACGTCGATTGCCGGCGAACGGCGAAGGGCCGCGATGCCTTCGATATCCTGCGTGAGCATCTCGGGCGCGGCGTATGCGGGCGTGGCAAAGCGCCAGATGTCGGCGCGCCGGGTGATCGTGTCGTCGCCGAGAGCCATGGTCGCGGAGCCCATGTCGATGAGGCAGGGGTCAAAGGAGCAATCGGCAATCTGCTGCTCGAGCGTTCGGCTGGTGGTGCGGAACATGATATTGGCAGGCGAAAGGTCGCGATGGACGACCGGATTCACGAGGCCTTGGGTCATCAAGAGCGCACGAAGCACGGCGTTTCCGACGGCGGCGACCATCTGGGTGGTCAGCCCGCCCGAGGCGTCGTGAGGAAGCAGGGGCAGCGCCTGCTTGAGTGAGGTGCCCTCGACCCACTCCATGAGGATGAGCGGGTCGTCCTCGCACGATCCGTAGCCATAGACGCGCGGAAATCCGCGCAGGTGCGAGACGGTGCACAGATGACGGTACTCCTCGAACAGCGCGGCGGTGTTGGCCAGGTGAGCGGCCGATTGCTCGGCGGAGCGGTCGGGGGCTTGGCCGGAAAGGACGGCGTTGTCCTTGAGTAGCTTGACGGCAAAGACCTCGCCGCTCGTGTTGGTCGCGCGCAGCACGTGCCCGATGTTGCCGTTGTTGCGGTGGGCCGTCTGGAGAATAAGCGTCATAAACCGACGCTTGGCGTCGTCCTCGGCGCTGGGGTCGACCGCCACGGCGGTGTCGAACGTGTCAAGACGGATGAGTTTGTCGCCATAGGCGCTATCGGTAGTATCCATGGCGTTCCTTTGTCTGGCATGGGTTGCCGTGCGTATACGTGAGCAGTGCGGATATCGGTAAAGTACCATGATAGCCGCACTGCTCACGTATACCGCTGAGTATTGTCGTTTACGACGCAGAAGGTAGAAGACGAAAGACGGACGGCGACCGTCTTCCGATCGCCGTCCGCGCTAGTCCACAATGACAAGGAATGTCGTGTAGAGACCCAGATGGAGCCTGTCGCTGTTGGCGATTTCCACGGGGGGATAGACTTTGCCGGGCTCGCGTTGGTCGCGCGGCGGCTCAATCACAATATCGCCGTCGCCCGCGCCCGATTCGAGCACTGTGCCGTTGGTCGATCCAAGGCCCTGGGCGTACCAGTGCTCACCCTCGAGCCAAATACGAAGATGCTCGCGCGAGGCGTCGGCGCCTACATCGGTGATGCTGGGCGAGGTTTTGGGCAAAGAACCAATCACGGTGCCGCGCGGATCGCGTGTGAGGGGATGGATTTGCATGTCGGCGCAGTTGTCGGCATGGGTTCTGAGCAGACCGAGGTTGGGGGCGACGGTGCGCGGCTGCTCCAGGCTGCTCATAAAGCCACGTCCGACGGTAGTTTCGGTGGTGCCAAAGTGCCCGCCCGTCTTGCTGTCGCAAAAGCGCTCGACGGTGGCCACGCCCTGAACGGGATCGGCGAGCGCCCCCGTTGCCACAAAGAGCATAAGGTAAAGCGTGCTTTTCTCGCGCACGGCATTGCCGTCAAAGTTGTCAATGCGATTGAGGGCATTTGCATATAGGCGGCTGTCCAGCTTGTAGCTGGCGAGAGCCGACATCATTTCGTTGGCGGCCGGACCGCGATAGTGCTCGGCGATTGCCTGATAGGCGGACTCGCCGCCGCCGAGCTTGCTGCAGATTGCCGCGGAAAGGTTGAGCGTGGTGACGGTAAAGTCGCTGTAGATGGCGGGCGCGCACTGGTCAGGCTTGCGATGGACGATGTAACGGGTGAGATACGAGCGGTTGGAAGAGCATTTCTCGAGCAGAGTACTGCCGAGATAAGAGTTTCCATTGATGAGCATTCGGGCGATCTCGAGATGTTTAAGACCGCCGAACGAGCGAATATCGTTATAGAGGACCGAGCAAGGCGTCTCTGCTGCCACGGATACCTCCTTTGATTGCTTCCTAGCCAATATGGCGATAGGAATTAATGGCCCCCGGTGGGCGACGTATTAAATGGCTGCGCAATATATAGCGTAACCAAAGCAACATTATAGGCCACATGTTCGAAATTGCAGGAAGACCGAGAGATTTTGGTTGGACTGAACGGAAATCCCCCTCTGTCTTGTTCTGTAACATTTGGACCCGGTTTTGCCCTGCATCTGTTACAGATTGACACAATCGGCCAGGCCCACCTCGTCCGCCCCGTCATCTGTGGTTTACGTGGGGGCATGCGAAGCACGGGTATACTAACCGGCGGCGAATCTGCTCCATCGCTTAGAGCTGCTGCGTCTGGACGGCGCGTGATAGGGCTGCCAAAGCGATCGCCAGCGTGCTGAGCAACGTCCTCTCTGTGCGCACCCGTTTTTGTATGTATTAGCGCACTACCAAGCACGCCCGCGCGGCCGCATGCCGTGCCCATTGCGCGTGCAGATAAGGAACAACAACAATATGCGTAATTCTGTATCCGACGTCACCGACGCCGAGATTCTGGACGAGACCCGCGAGGCTATGGCCCAGGCTGCCTTCGATGCCGCCGATGAGGCCAACGCCGCCCAGGCCGTCGAGTCCGCTACCGAGAGCCTGCCCGCCTTTGACGAGCTGGGCCTTTCCGACGAGATACTCCGTGCTATCGAGAACCTGGGCTACACGGCGCCGACGCCTGTTCAGGCCGGCTCGATTCCCGTAGTGCTCGAGGGTCGCGACCTGCTTGCCGCCGCTCAGACCGGCACCGGCAAGACGGCCGCCTTCTTGCTGCCGACCATGAACAATCTGGAGCACATCGCTCCTCCCAAGCCCGTGCGCGAGCGCGGCGGCCGCAACCGCCGTCGCGGTGCCAAGAAACCCGAGGGCAACGGTCGCGGCCCCGTGATGCTCGTCATCACCCCCACGCGCGAGCTTGCCCAGCAAATCGATGAGGTCGCCGGCAAGATTGCCGACGTCACCGGCCATGTCGCCGTGACCGTCGTGGGCGGCGTGAGCTACAAGCCGCAGACCGCGGCACTCAAGTACGGCTGCGACATTCTGGTCGCAACGCCGGGTCGTCTGGTCGATCTGATCGAGCAGGGTGCCTGCCACCTGGACGAGGTTAAGGTCCTGGTGCTCGACGAGGCCGATCGCATGCTCGACATGGGCTTTTTGCCCGCCGTCCGTCGCATTGTGCGCGAGACTCCGGCCGAGCGCCAGACGCTGCTGTTCTCGGCGACCCTCGACGAGGAGGCCGTGGGCGAGATCACCGACCTGGTGAGCGACCCGGCCCGCGTGGAGATCGCACCGGCCACGTCGACCGCCGACACCGTCGACCAGTTTGTGTTCCCGGTGTCCATCGAGGCCAAGAACAACCTGCTGCCCGAGTTCCTCAAAAAGGAGGGCCCGGAGCGCACTATCGTCTTTATGCGCACCAAGCACCGTGCCGACAGCTGCTGCCGTCGTCTGGAGCGTAAGGGCATCAAGGCCGCCGCGATTCACGGCAACCGCAGCCAGGCACAGCGCGAGCGCGCGCTTTCGGCCTTCCGCGACGGCACCGTCGACGTGCTGGTGGCGACCGACGTACTCGCCCGCGGTATTGACATCAGCGACGTGCGCTACGTCGTGAACTTTGACGTGCCGGCCGAGCCGACCGACTATATCCACCGCATTGGCCGTACGGGCCGCGCCGGCGAGCTGGGCTGGGCCATTACGTTTGTGACCGAGCAGGACGTGGACGAGTTCTACGAGATCGAGAAGCTCATGGACAAGACCGCCGACATCTACGAGGCCGGCGACCTGCACGTGGGTCCCAACCCGCCTGCGGTTGATCCCGAGCGCGACCCTGCGGCCTTTAAGGTGAAGAAGAAGACTAAGCGCGGCAAGTCCAAGAGCAAGAAGAAGCTTGAGCAGGCGCGTCGCGACGGCAAACGCAACGGCGATGATTACGGCGACGTGGCCGGCCGTTCCAACCGCGGTCGCGACGAGCGCCGCAGTGACGGCGAGCGTCCGAGCCGTCCCAAGCGCAGCGGCAAGACCCGCGTGCGCGAGGGCGTTCAGGCTCGCGTGGACGAGGCTGTTGAGAGCGTGGCTCGCGAGGTGGCTGCCGAGGAGCGCGCTGGTGCCGGTGCCGCTGAGCAGCCTGCGCGCGGTAACCGTGCCGAGCGTCGTGCCAAGCAGTTCCAGGGTGAGGCACATCGTCGTCGTCGCGAGGATGAGGATCGCGGTGGCCGTCGTCGTGTCGAGCGCGAGGACGAGGGCCGCGGTTCGCGCGGTGGCAAGCGCGGTTCGGGCGACCGCCGTCGTTCCGGTCGTGATGGCGAGCGCGGTGGCCGTGATGAGCGTCGCGGCGGCGAGGGTCGTGGTGAGCGTGCTGCCCGTGGCGGTGAGTCCCGCGGCGGCAAGCGCTTTGAAGAGCGCGGTAGCCGCGGCGGCGAGCGTCGCGAGGGTGCTCGCGGCAATGGCGGCCGCGGCGGCGCTGGTCGTTCTAACGAGTCGCGCGATCGCCGTGACCCGCGTGCCAGCCGCGATCGTCGCGATGACTGGCGCAACTACGACGATACCCGCGAGGAGCGTCGTGGCGGCTATCGTGGCGCTCGTGGTGGCAACCAGGCCGGCTCCCGTGGCGGCCGTGCCGGCGGTCGCGATAACCGTGGCAGCTATGGCAACAGCCGTGGCGGCAAGCGCGGCAGCAGCTCCCGTCGCCCCGGTGACGGTGGCGGCAAGCGCAAGTAACATGCTCGTCGCGCGGTAAGGCGAGACGAGTTTGGGCCCCGAGCAACTACACTCGGGGCCCTTTTTTGTTTGCCGTATCCGATCGCTAGTTCAAATGTGATTTCCTCGGGAATGCATCTAGAGGATGCCGTGGGCCTGTTTCCTGCCATGCGGCAATGGGTCCCATGGGGTGCGCCGTGCATTTTTTGGAGTATTCTGCAGTTCGAGTTGTCTGCATATGATTCGACGTCGCCAACGGTGGCCTTCGGATATCCCTGGCGAGCGTTCCGAGTCAGATTTCGTCGTTTTCCGGAGCAGGGGCGCGTCCTTCTCGCCATGTCGGGACCTAAAAGGATACGGCGCCCTACAGTTTTGCCCATCCGCGGCGGTGCTGGCGCGGTCACGTTGCAGAATACTCCGTTTTTTGCACGGGCCAGGATGGGGTACCTCGGGAGAATACGGCGGTATCCCGTAAATATATACAATCTGTACCGTAATTTATACAAAACGAAGAGGCAGACAGCGTAGGGTGGGTGCATTGGGGTGCTTGGTGCACCAAAACGGGGATCCCACGTGCCGTATACTCTGGCTGGATGTGAAAACGGCTTGACGCGTTGCTGAGCGTAGGGGGAGGGTGTCTAGATGAGCGTATTCGAAATTGTGTTTAGTCCGACGGGTGGAACGGAGAAGGTGTCTTGCCTTGTGGCTGGAGCGCTGGACAAGAATACCGTTACCGTCGATCTGACCGATAGCGGGTTGGATTTCCACGAGGTCTCGATGACGAAGGACGACGTGGCTGTTATCTCCGTGCCAGCGTATGCCGGCAGAGTCCCTGCCGTGGCGGTCGACCGACTGAACATGGTTCACGGCAACGGAGCGCGGGCCGTTCTGGTGTGCGTCTACGGAAACCGCGCGTTTGAGGACACGCTCGTAGAGCTGGAGGACGTTGCGAAGCATGCGGGATTCCGGGTGATCGCGGCAGTTGCAGCCATTGCAGAACATTCCATTGCGCGACAGTTTGCTGCCGGTCGTCCGGATGCGCAGGATGCGGCGCAGCTCGCAGAGTTTGCGCAGAAAATTCAGCAAAAGCTGTTGGCTGAGGATGCGTCCGAGCCCTCTATCCCCGGCAATTGTCCTTATAAACAAGCCGGAGGTCACCGCATGGCACCCGAGGCAACAGAGGATTGCGTCTCCTGCGGTGCATGCGCCGCGGCGTGCCCCGTTTGTGCTATCGACAAGGGTGACCCCAAACGAGCAGCTGGCGAGGCGTGCATCTCCTGCATGCGCTGCATTGCCGTATGTCCGCGAGGCGCTCGCAAGCTTGATCCCAACAAGCTATCCGCTGTTTCCCAGATGCTGAGCAAGGTTTGCGTCGTGCGGAAGGAATGCGAGCTCTTTATCTAACGCAAGCGAGATTGGTGCATTGGGGTCAGGTTAATCTGCACCAAGTTGGTGCAAACAAACCTGACCCCATTGCACCAGAGCAAGGAGTGTCCCTGGGTGCCGGCAGAAATGGAGTGTCCCCAAGTGCCGCCTAAATACCGTTCATCGGTCATAATGGTTGCTCCGGCTTTGGACTTGTCTACAATAGCTCCCGTCAAAAGAAATGCGGAAGGTTACCGAGTCCCTCGGACGTGGGCCTAACCAAAGTCTTTGAACGGGTGTGTCTCTATGGATGCATTCGCTTGATTTTGGTTGGGCTATATTTATGAAGGGACATGCCACCATGGGTTTCTTTTCTCGCCTGATGGGCGGTTCGGATGAGCAGAAGACTGCAACTTCCGAGTTCGAAATCCTCGCTCCCGTTTCCGGCGAGCTTGTTCATCTAGAAAATACCAATGACCCCGCTTTTAGCAGCCGTGCCGTGGGCGATGGCGTTGCCGTGGTTCCCCAAGAGGGAACGGTGTGCGCTCCTGTTTCCGGCACCGTCGCGGCGCTGTTTCCGACTGAGCACGCGCTGGGCATCATGTCCGACGACAGTTCTGCTCAGGTGATGCTGCACATCGGAATCGACACTGTTAAACTTGAGGGCAAGGGCTTCCATGCGCTTGTTGCCCAGGGTGATCACGTTGACGCGGGCCAGCCCCTCGTCGAGGTCGATTTCGACGTGGTCCGCGCCGCCGGCTTCGATCCCACGGTCTTCGTTATCGTGTGCGAGCGCTCGGAGAACTCGACTCTTCGTGAGCATGCTTCCGGCCCTGTTGCTGTTAAAGAGCCTGTCGTCTGGCTTTCCGAGTAAATTCTTGTGGTGGGTACCGTGGTTATCAAGCGAGTTTTTAACAACAACGTCGCAATGGTCACTTCGGACGATGGCTCCGAGCTCATCGTCATCGGTCGAGGCCTCTGCTTTGGCCGTCATGCCGGCGATGCCATCGACGAGGCGTCGATCGAAAAGACCTACGCGTTGCAGGAGGGAACTTCTCAGGATTCGCGTACGATTGACCGCTTGGCACATCTTTTGGAGTCCATCCCCACCGTCAACCTCGTGATTGCCGAGGACATTGTTCAGATGCTCCGTCGAGAGCTCAATGTTGATATCAACGACAAGATTCTCATTGCTCTCGCAGACCATATCAGCCTTGCTTTGGAGCGCGAGCGCAAGGGCGTCTCCTGTGAGAATCCGTTGCTGCTCGAGATCCAGCAGTTCTATCGCAAGGAGTATGCACTTGCGGGCCGTGCGCTGCAGATTATCAAGGAGTATATGGGCATTCAGATGAGCGAAGAAGAGCAGGGTTTCATTACGCTGCATATCGTCAACGCCACCATGCCGCAACGCTCCGATCGTTTGATTGTTTCGGTCCAGCTTGTTCGCGACGTGCTCGCGATTGTTTCCAAGCGCTATGCTACGACCCTCGATGACACCTCGCTGCCTTACGAACGTTTCGTTCGTCACCTGCAGTTTTTCGCACAGCGAGCGCTCGATCCTACGGCAGGGCAAATCAACGGAGACGCGCTGTTCCGAATCGATGAAACGGCGTATCCCTGCGCATTCTCGTGCGCGGACGCCATAGCCGCCCACTTGTCGTCTACCTATAACGTTGTCGTTACCGATGCTGAGAAGAGTTATCTCGCATATCACATTGTTAACCTGCTTGGAGAACCTGGTCTCTAGGCATAACGTGCCCACACATCGATTGATATAAGGCAGGGCTTACGGTCTTGCCCAGGGCACATCTGTCTTAATTTGCGGAAAAGGAAGGGGAGTACCGCTATGACCGCAAAAAAGAAGTTCAATTTCAAAGCGCCGTTGGAGGTGTTCGCGAAGTCGATAGTCCAGCCGATGATGTATCTCTCGGTTGCCGGCATCCTGCTCATCGTGGGCATCATTCTGACCAACAAGACCATCTGCGCTTTGGTCCCCGTACTGGGCTCCGGTCCGTTCCAGCTTGTGGGCGCCGTTGTCTATCAGTCGCTGATGTTTATCATCAACAACCTCTCGATTCTGTTCTGCGTGGGCATCGCCGGCGCCATGGCAAAGAAGAACAAGGGCCATGCTTCGCTGATCGCCCTGATGTCGTTCTTCCTGTTCCTGCAGGCTAACAACATCGTGCTCAACGCCACCGGCTCTCTTGCCGATGCGAGCGGCATGCTCGGTCTTACCGGAACCGGCCAGGCCACCGTTATGGGCATTCAGGTGCTCGATACCGGCGTGTTCGGCGGCATCATCCTGGGCTGCATCACCGGTGCCGTGTTCAACAAGTACTCGAACAAGCAGTTCCCCATTGCCCTTTCGATGTTCTCGGGCGTTCGCTTTCCGTTCCTGATCATGATCATCATTTCCTGGATCATGGGCGCTGGCTTCTGCATCGTTTGGCCTCCGGTTCAGGGTGCCATCTCCTCCGTTGCCGGCATTATTAAGGAATCCGGCAACATCGGCCTCTTTATCTACGGCATGCTCAACAAGCTGCTCGTTCCCACCGGTCTGCACCACCTCATCTACACCCCGTTCCAGTTCTCCGATGTGGGCGGCACCCTAACGCTGGGTGATCAGGTTATCGCCGGCGCCTATCCCATCCGTGTTGCCGAGATGGCAATGACGGGCCAGCCCTTCTCCGATAGCACCTACTTCAACAGCTACACCTTCAACAACCTGTGGCCCTACATCGGTATCGGTCTCGCCTTTATCTTCACTGCTTACAAGGGGAACAAGGACAAGACCAAGGCTGTCATTATCCCGCTGATCATCACCGCCGTGCTCTCCTGCGTGACCGAGCCCATGGACTTCCTCTTTGTCTTTGCCGCTCCTGTGCTCTTTGTCGTTCACTCGGTTCTTTCCGGCATCTTCCTGGTCCTGCTCAAGGTTCTCTCCGTGCCCGCTTCGACTGCAGGCGGCATCATCAACATCGTGGTTTCCAACCTGGTCCTCGGTGTCGACAAGACCAACTGGCCGGTTATGCTGGTGCTTGGAGTCGTCAACGCCGCTCTGTACTTCTTCCTCTTCACCTTCCTTATTAAGAAGCTCAACCTCCACACGCCTGGTCGCGAGGAGGAGTCCGAGCTTGCTGAGTCCGTTGCCGAGGGCGAGGCCGCCGCGTCTGTCGCGGTGAAGCAGGGCGCTGTTGCCGCAGCTCCCGCAGAGGGCGTCGATGCAGGTATTGCCGACCTGGTCGCAGGTCTTGGCGGCAAGGACAACATCGAGGAGCTCGAGAACTGCTTTACGCGTCTCCGCGTGAACGTTAAGAACCCGGACCTCATCGATGAGAGCCTCATCAACCACGTGCCCAACAGCGGCATCAACCGCAACGGTAACAATATCCAGATCATCTTTGGCATGAAGGTCGCCGAGATGCGCGACAAGGTCGAAAACGCAATTGAGAAGGAGCAGTAAACAATGATCATTACTCTGTGTGGTGGCGGATCCACCTTTACCCCCGGCATCGTCAAGTCCATCGCTCTGCGCAAGGACGAGCTCGACGTTGACGAGATTCGTCTGTACGACATCAACGAGGAGCGCCAGCGCAAGATCGGCGTGCTCGTGGACTGGATTTTGCACGAGGACCTCGGCCTGGACATCAAGCTCACGGTGACTACCGACAAAAAGACGGCTTTTACCGACGCGAGCTTCGTATTTGCCCAGATGCGCGTGGGCGGCTACGCCATGCGCGAGCAGGACGAGAAGATTCCGCTGCGTCACGGCTGCGTGGGTCAGGAGACTTGCGGTTGCGGCGGCCTTGCCTACGGCATGCGCACCATCTTCCCCATGGTCGAGCTGATCGATGACGTTGAGAAGTACGCCAAGAAGGACTACTGGATTCTCAACTACTCCAACCCTGCCGCCATCGTCTCCGAGGGCTGCCGCGTGCTGCGTCCCAACGCTCGTATCATCAACATCTGCGACATGCCGATCGCGATCATCGACGTGGTTTGCGCCGCGCTCGATATCGACAAGAAGGATGTTGAGTACGATTACTTTGGCCTCAACCACTTTGGTTGGTTCACCTCGATCCGCCACAAGGGCGAGGAGGTGCTCCCGCAGCTGCGCGAGTACATCAAGGAGCATGAGATTCTGCTGCCCGACTCTTACCTCAAGGGCATGGGCTCGCTCATGGCAAAGAAGCCCGAGGAGGCCGTCGACGAGCACCCCGAGCAGAACCGCCACACCAAGGGCAGCTGGTACTACGTCTGGAAGGGCGAGTACGAGATCATGGAGTGCTTCCCGGAGTACCTGCCCAACACGTATCTGAACTACTACCTGCAGCAGAAGGAGTTCGTCGAGCACTCCAACCCCGAGCGCACCCGTGCTAACGAGGTTGAGGAGACGCGTGAGAAGAACCTCTTTGATGGTATCGACCATTACGAGAAGACGGGCGAGATCGACGAGAGCACGTTCTATGCGGGCAGCCACGGCGACTGGATTGCCGATCTGGCTATCGCTCTGAAGAACGACACCAAGCAGCGCTTCCTGGTCATTTGCGAGAACAAGGGCGCCATCCCCAACATGCCCTACGACGCTATGGTCGAGCTGCCTGCCTACATTGGCAAGAACGGCCCCGAGGTCATCAGCCGCGACAACATTCCGCTGTTCCAGCAGGGCCTCATGATGCAGCAGCTGAACTCCGAGAAGCTCATTGTCGAGGCTACGATCGAGGGTTCGTACGAGAAGGCGCTTAAGGCCTTTACGCTCAACAAGACCGTGCCGTCGATGAAGGTCGCCAAGGAGGTTCTCGACGACATGATCGAGGCCAACAAGGGTTACTGGCCCGAGCTTAAGTAAAAGCAACAGGGTCGCTGGCCGCATGCCTGAAGCAATGTCCCGCCCACGTGATTGCGTGGGCGGGGCATTGTCGTTTGGTAACGCGTTTTATCAAATATGGCATTTATCTGCGGTAATGTTC
>UQWV01000017.1 GCA_900544845.1 uncultured Collinsella sp.
TTATCGCGAGTTCCGCACGAACAGGAGGCCACTTAATGTGGCCTCCGTCGTGAGCAGGACTGTAGAGCAGGAAACTTAACCCCCACACCCCTCACGCGGCGGGCAAACTCGCCTTGTGCTCTATCACGCTAAAGTGTATGATTCTGAACGTTACATGACTCACTTTACCTAACTAAAGTACTATCAAGGGGGATAACATGAATACCGATATGTCTCGTCGTCAGTTTGTTGGTCTAGCCGGCTCGTTTGCCACGGTGCTCGGCCTCGGCCTGGTTGGCTGTGGCGGCGGTGCCGACAAAGGCTCCGCAGCCGGTTCCGTCGCAGCCAAGGACGTGAAGGGCGCGGCAGAGTCCAAGAAGCTCGTGGTGGGCTTTGATAAGTCCTATCCTCCGTACGGTTTTGTGGGCGACGATGGCGAGTACACCGGCTTTGATCTCGATCTGGCCAAGGCTGTTGCCGATAAGCAGGGCTGGGAGGTCAAATACGAGGCCATCGATTGGGATGCCAAGGACACGCTGCTCAACTCTGGCGCCATCAACTGCATCTGGAACGGCTTTACCATGGAGGGCCGTGAGGACGACTACACGTTCTCCGAGCCGTACATGCTCAACGAGCAGGTGCTGGTGGTCAAGAAGGATGCGGGCATCAAGAGCTGGGACGATCTTGCCGGCAAGACTGTGATCACTCAGACCGATTCCGCTGCGCAGGATGTGCTCGGGGGCGACCAGAAGGATCTGGCGGCGACGTTTGCCACGCTCGACACGATCGGCGAGTACAACACGGCCTTTATGCAGCTCGAGAGCGGCGCGGTCGATGCCGTGGCTTGCGACCTTTCGATTGCCCAGTATCAGCTTGCCGCCAAGCCCGATGCTTATTCGCAGCTTGATGAGCCGCTGTCCAGCGAGCACTACGCCGTCGGCTTTAAGAAGGGCGACACCAAGTCGGCCGACGCCGTGACCGAGTCGCTCAAGGCGCTCTACGAGGACGGCACGGTTAAGGACCTGTGCGACAAGTACGCAGATTACGGTCTATCCTTCGACAACTGGGTTTTGAAATAGCGGCTTTCCCAGGCACCCGATTTTGCCGTTCAAACCGTCGCTTGCGTACATTTAGTACGCGGCGCTCCTCTTTCACGGCAAACTCGAGCACCTGGAAAACCCGCTTTAGCATTGGGTTTTGCTGTTCTGTTGTCGCGAAAGAGAGCTTAGGTTGTCTATTCAGGTCATGATGCAGATGCTTGGCCAGGGATTCTTGGTCAGTTTGCAGTTGTTTGTGCTGACGCTGCTGGGGTCGATTCCGCTGGGAATCCCCGTGGCGTTTATGCGCATGAGCAAAATCGCGCCGCTTCGCTGGATTGCGCGCATCTATATCTCGGTCATGCGCGGCACGCCGCTCATGCTGCAGATGTTTGCCATCTACTTTGCCCCGTACTACGTGTTTGGCATTTCGCTCACGCCCGATTCCAAGTGGACGGCGTGCGTCGTAGCGTTCATCATCAACTACGCCGGTTACTTTGCCGAGATCTATCGCTCGGGCCTGCAGTCCATTCCGCGCGGTCAATACGAGGCAGCCGAGGTGCTGGGCTATTCGCGCATGCAGACGTTTCTGTATATCGTGATGCCGCAGGTCGCCAAGCGTATTCTGCCGGCGATGGGCAACGAGATCATCACGCTGGTCAAGGACACGTCGCTGGCGTTTGCCATTGGCGTGGGTGAGATGTTCTCGACGGCCAAGGCGCTGGTCGCCTCGCAGGTGAGCATGGTGCCGTTTGCGATCGCGGCGCTGATCTACTGGATCTTTAACTTTGTGGTCGAGATGCTGCTGGGCGCCGCCGAAAAGAAGCTGGACTATTATCATGACTAACTCAGTGATGAAAATCGAAAGCGCGCGCAAGGCGTTTGGCGGCAATGAGGTGCTCAAGGATATCTCGCTCGAGGTCAAGCGTGGCGAGGTCGTGGCGATTATCGGACCTTCGGGTGGCGGCAAGTCCACGCTGCTGCGGTGTGCCACGCTGCTCGAGACACTCGACGGAGGCTCGCTCTCGTTTGGAGACCTTGCCGTTGCGACGGATGCGGGTTCGGGCGCGGTCTATGCGAAGGGCGATGTGCCCAAGCAAGCGCGCTCGCGGTTTGGCCTGGTGTTTCAGAACTACAATCTGTTCCCACACTATACCGTGATGAAAAACATCATCGATGCGCCGATTCGTGTGCTTAAGCGTCCGCGCGAGCAGGCGGAAGCCCGCGCTCACGAGCTGATTGCGCAAATGGGGCTGACGGGCAACGAGAACAAGGTGCCGTGTGAGCTTTCGGGCGGTCAGCAGCAGCGCGTGAGTATTGCCCGCGCCCTAGCGCTCGATCCGGAAATCTTATTCTTTGACGAGCCGACCTCGGCGCTCGATCCCGAGCTGACGGCCGAGGTGCTGCGTGTCATTAAAGACCTTGCCGCGCAGAATATGACGATGGTGATCGTGACCCACGCAATGCAGTTTGCGCGCGATGTTGCCGACCGCGTGGTATTTATGGATGGCGGCCGTATTGTCGAGGAGGGGCCTGCCGATCAGGTTATCGGCCATCCGCACGAGCAGCGCACGCGTGAGTTCTTGAGCCGTATCGAGGGGTAGGCTCAGGTATTTACTCAACTATTAATTGAGGCGAAGCCGCCGCAGGTCTTACGGTCTGTGGCGGCTTTTTGTTTGCATCGACGGGGTTCAATAATCTCCTCACAAGCTTGTCTCTTCCTCTCGCCGCCTGTATTCATACGTGCGCCGAAAGGTATGCATGGACAGCCGCCCGTGAGGGTAGGGTGGTGGCATAGGACATTTGGAGGGTGAGTCGGCTCGGCTGCCGACCATGCTGCTCCCGGGATGGCACCGACCGCGAACTCTCCCCGTTGGCGTCGCGCATTGCGCGCGGCCCTGCAAGGAGGTCATCATGGGTGCTCCCAAGACCGGCAACGTAAGGAACGTGGTGCTCGTAGGCCAAGGCGGGGTGGGCAAGACTTCACTCGCCGAAGCCATGCTCCACCTTTCCGGCAAGACCGCCCGCCTGGGCGGCCACGACGGCACCAAGCCCACGCTCGACTATGACCCCGAAGAGGTCAAGCGTGCATTTTCCATCTCGACGACCATTGCGCCGATCGACTGGAAGGGCGCACGCATCAATGTGCTCGATGCCCCGTGCTACCCCGATTTTATCGGCGACGCCTTTGCCGCGATGAGCGTCTGCGAGACGGCTCTGTTTGTGGTCGACGCCGAGGCCGGCCCGCAGCCTACGACGGTTAAGCTCTGGTATGCCGCCGAGGACCTGCGCTTGGCGCGTGCGGTGTTCGTAAACCGCCTGTCGCGCTCCGAGGCCAGCTTTGCGACCACGATGGACCTGCTGCAGGAGCGCTTTGGCACGCGACTGGGCGCCGTGACCCTTCCCTGGGGCGAGGGCGAGGGTTTTGACGGCATTATCGACCTGGTGCGCATGAAGGCGCGCCATTGCAACGGCGCCGAAGCCGTTGAGTCGGAGATTCCCGAGGAGTATCGTGCCCAGGCCGAGGAGGCCCATGACCATCTGTGCGAGCTGGTGGCCGAGGCTGACGACGAACTGATGATGAAGTACTTGGAAGGCGAGGAGACGCTGACGCAGGAGGAACTTGAAGGCCTGCTGTCGAAGGCGATCGCCGAGCGCATCTTTGTGCCGGTCTTTGCGGGCGATTGCATTAAGGAGCAGGGCGTCAACTCGCTGATGGACGACATCGCAACGTACTTCCCGGCGCCGACCGACTACGGCGAGATGCCGCTCATCGACGGTGATTCGCTCAAGATCTCGAGTGACGATGACCGCCCGGTGGCGTTTGTGTTTAAGACCCTGGCCGATCCGCAGCAGGGTCGCATCAGCTTTATCAAGGTGCTGACGGGTACGCTTGAGCCGGGTCTTGAGCTGATCAACGCGCGTACCCGCAAGGGCGAGCGTCTGGCTCACCTGTATGTGATGTGCGGCCGCGACATGACCGAGGTCGGTCACGCCTATGCCGGCGACATTATCGTGGCACCCAAGCTGGCGGCCGAGACGGGCGATACGCTCTCGATTACCGGCAAGGTCGAGGCTGCGGCGTTTAAGTTCCCCAACTCGCAGTACCGCATTGCCATCGAGGCCGAGAATCGCGGCGACGAAGAGAAGCTCTACACGTTTATCGAGAAGGCTTGCAAGGCCGATCCGACCATGAGCATCGACCGCGACGAGGAGACGGGCCAGACTATCATCTCCGCCGTGGGTGAGGCGCAGGTTTCGGTGCTGCTCAACCGTTTGGAGGACCGTACCAAGGTTGTGGCAAAGAGCGTGCCGATCCGCATTCCGTATCGCGAGACCATCCGCCGCACGGCAAGCGCCCAGGGTCGCCACAAGAAGCAGACCGGCGGCGCCGGTCAGTACGGCGACTGCTGGCTGCGCGTGGAGCCGCTCATTGGGCCCGACGGCACGAGCGACGGCTATGAGTTTGTTGACGAGGTCGTGGGTGGCCGCATCCCGCGCTCGCTGATCCCCGCTGTGGACAAGGGTGTCCAGGAGACCATGAAGGACGGCATCATTGCCGGCTACCCGCTCACGGGCATTCGCGTGGCTGTGTATGACGGCTCGTATCATAGCGTCGACTCCAACGAGATGGCGTTCCGCGCGGCGGCTCGCATCGGTCTGCGCAAGGCATGCGCCGATGCCGACCCGGTGGTGCTGGAGCCCATCGAGGAAATCACGGTGACTATCCCCGAGAGCTACGCCGGCGCCGTGATGGGCGACATCTCGGCCTCGCGCGGTCGCGTGACGGGTATGGAGACCGATGAGCGCGGCGATACCGTGGTCATTGCCCAGGCGCCGCTGGCCGAGCTGACGGATTATTCGACGCGCCTGCGCTCTATCACGCGCGGCACGGGCGACTTTACCATGAAGCCCGCTGGCTATGAACAGGTGCCTTATGACGTTCAGGCCAAGCTGGTCGAGCGCTATGAGGAGGGTCGCGCCAAGTAGCGCGTGACTTTGCCTGCAACATATATGCCGATGTAAGGGCCGCTCTGGGCAATCCAGGGCGGCCCTTTTTGATCCCCAGCGGGGTTGCAAATCGGTTCTTGTCGTGGCTCGGGGCTAGTCCCCCGAGGCCTGATTGCGGCCGGTGGCGTAGTCGATCTGCACGTGCGGCTGCAGGTTGTAGCAGTACACGTGGAAGCAGAGGGTCTTGCCGTGGTCCTCGATCGATTGTGCTTCCAGACGAACGCCACGACAGACGAGTTCCTCTTCGTTGTACATGGGCGTGACGCGGTAGAGCACATGGTTGCCCGTGTCGCGGATGTAGTCGAGGATCTGCTCTTCAAACGGTAGCATGCCCGTCTCGTTGAGATAACGCGTGCCGGTGAGGAGATTTTTGCGGCTGGCGTTTTCGCCGCAGAGCGACCAGGCGATGAGGTGGCAGCGGTTGTAGAGGCTCTGGCTTGGAATAAAGTCGTAGCGCTGCTGGTGCCATCCGGCGGGGTGGATACGCGAGATGTCGCCGCGCTTGCCCTGTCCGAGCGACTCGGGGCCTACGCAGGCGAGCGCCTTGCGAGTGCGGCCCAAGCTGTCGAGCTTGGAGAATTTCTTAAAGCAGCCTTCTTCGGTGGCACGTTCATACTCGTCAAGCGTGAACGACGGCGTGCCGAGCGGGTGCGTGCTGTCGGCGCGAAGGGCAACGTAGGGATTGCCGGCGTAGTCGGGAATGCTGCTGAAATATACGCCACGGGCACGGTTGAGGTCAGGGTTTTCCACCTCGTCGATGGGGGTGGCGGCACTGACCGCGGAGGCGTCGTCACCGGTGTTGGTCGCGGTGGATTCGGAGCCATCACCGGAGTCCTCGGAGCTCGCTGTTCCCGATTCGAGCCGGGCAACCAGGTCTGCCTCGTCGTCGGTGCGGCTGGGACTCTCGTTTTGCTTCTCGGCCAGAGCCGCTGCCTGTTCATCGCTTTGCGGCGACAACAGCTTGGGCGCTCCGTCGATCGATCCCGTAAACAGCGCAAACCCCAGCACCACGGCGGTGCCGATGGAAAGTACTTGCTTGTAAGCGGACTTGCGCGACATTGAGGCTCCTGGATGGACGGTTGGGAATCTACCAGTCTAGCAGGAGCCGGCAGGGGCCGTTCTATCGAACAAATACTTAAGATTTGGGATAGACGCTACTGATTAATTTGTCCCGCGGTCTAGATCGAGGTGGAGTCGAGCCAGTTGAGCTTGCACTCGAGAATGCGCTGCTCGCCGGGTTGGCTGCTGCCGTCAAGTAGGGCGAGCAGCATCTCGGCTGCTTCGCGACCTTCCTGGTCGACGGGCTCGATGATCGTGGAGACGGTCGGCGTGGTGAGGTTGGTCCAGTCTTCGCAGTTGAGTCCCAAAAGACCGATTTGCTGCGGAAGTAGATGGGCCATGGGCTGGAGAGCCTTGTAGACACGGGGAAGTGCCCACTGATTTTGCACGAAGATAAGGGTTCGCTTGGCGGGGTTGAACTTGTATTTAAAGTACTCGGTAAGCTCACCGACCGACGGCTTGTTGTGGTCGATGGGAATCGCTTTGTAGAGCTGTCCGTTCGCTGCCAGCGCCTCGGCATACCCCTGAAAACGCTCCATGCGGGTGCGCATTTCGGTCATGTTGGCGGCAATGGAAAAGAAATCTTCGTAACCGGCGTCGAGGAGTGCCTGCGTGGCGTTGTACACACCGTCGTAAAGGTTGGTTTTGATCCAGCTGGTACCTGGGCTATAGATGGCCGCATCGAAAAAGACGACGGGCTTACCGGCGCGCTTGATGCGGTCATGGACGGCCTTGAAATTTGCCGTGGGCTGGATGATAAAGCCATCGACGCCCAGCGAGAGCATTTTGTCGACATACATGAGCTCGGTTTCGGGGTTAAAGTTGCTCGTGCAAACGACCGTCTGGTAGCCCGCGGGGAGCATGACCTGCTCCATGCCATTGAGAACGAGCCCCGCCCATTTGTTGGTGTTATCCAAAATGATGATGGCGATGACGTGGGTCTGCTTGCCGGTGAGCGTTTGCGCTTGGGCGTTGGGAACGTATCCGAGTTCCTTGATGACGCGCGCAATCTTTGTCTGCGTCTTCTCGCTAAGCTTTTCTCGTTTGTCGTTGAGGTAATACGAGACGCTTGCCGTCGAGGTTCCCGCCTCTCGAGCGACGTCTGCAATCGTAACGCGCTGTTTTGCCACAGCGACTCCTTCCGACAGATGAGCATTTTCCAACATGATGACTTTGAGTCTTGGTGAGGGATGCGCTTCGGTGAGCGACCTTTTCCTTTCATATGAGTATGCAACAAATGCGGTATACGGGTGGGGTCGAAATTTGTGACCGGCATGCGTATCTGCCGTCTACCGAGAAAATCAAATACTTCTTGACTTTTGAAATCGAGGGTAAAATCGCAGGATTCTTTTTTGGTTAAACGCATAACTAAATCGCATAACCAACGCTCTGACCTGCGCGTTTACCGAAATAAGCTGGCATTAAGAAAAACGAGCACCTATATTGGTCTTGTCGAAAAGACAGCAAGTCCAAACGGCAGGGGATGCTCCGGAGGCCTCCGCAAACGGTGTCTTGCGCACGCAACTCTATGAAAAGAGGGAAGCAATGAAGATCGTAGGCGTTGCCGCCTGTACCGTGGGTATCGCCCACACGTATATGGCCCAGAAGGCGATTCAGGATGAATGCGCCGCCCGTGGCATCGAGTGCAAGGTCGAGGCTCAGGGTGGCCTGGGTATCGAGAATGAGCTCACGCAGGAAGACGTGGACTCCGCCGACCTGGTCCTGGAGTCCGTCGACGTGGGTGTCGAGAACGAGGACCGTTTTGAGCAGAAGATGGCCGAGGGCAAGTTCCTCAAGGTCGGTACTTCCGATGTGATCGCCGATCCGGTCAGGATCATCGACCAGGCTGTTGAGATCATCAAGGCGACGGGCGGTGCCGTTGACGCGCCCAAGGCCGAGGCCAAGGCAGAGAAGAAGGCCGTCTCCGCTGCCCCGCAGGCCCCGACACCGGCGTCCAAGCAGTCTATCTTTGCCGATCCGGGTAAGACGCTGCTCAATGCATTCAATACCGGCGTTTCCTATTTTATCCCCATTGTCGTTATCGGTGGCGTGTTCCTCGCCTTCTCGTTGGCATCCGGTACTGCCGGTGCTAGCGGTATGGAGGTCACCAACCCGTTGATGGTGAGCCTTAATACCATCGGCATGGCCGGTATTTCCATGATGATTCCGGTGCTTGCGGCATACATCGCCTACTCGATGGCCGGCAAGCCCGCGCTCGCCCCCGGTTTTGTCCTGGGCTACTTGGTCAACAACGCCGTCGTCACCCCGAGCGGCAACAGCGTTTCGACTGGCTTCTTGGGCGCCATGATCATGGCTGTCATCTGCGGTTACTTTGTCCGCTGGATGAAGACCTGGAAGGTCAACAACACCATCCAGACCATCATGCCGATCCTGATCATCCCGATTCTGACCTCGCTCGTCCTGGGCATGGCCTACATCTACATCCTGGCCACGCCGCTTGGCTTTGTGATGGATTGGCTCACCAGCGTGCTCGGTAGCCTGCAGGGCGGCTCCGCCGTCGTCCTGGGCCTGGTCATTGGTGTTATGACCGCCTTCGATATGGGTGGCCCCATCAACAAGACCGCTTCGACCTTTACTATGGCTATCATGGCCTCCGGCATCTACGGCCCTAACGGTATGTTCCGCGTCGCCGTCGCCATTCCCCCGATTGCCTGCGGTCTTGCAGCGCTCATTGCCAAGAACAAGTTCGATGACGCCGATCGCCAGATGGGTATCTCCGCACTGTTCATGGGCTGCATCGGCATCACCGAGGGCGCTATCCCCTTCGCGGTCAAGGACCTTGGCCACACCCTGCCCGGCATCTGCATCGGCTCTGCTGTGGGTGCGGCACTCGCCGCCTTCCAGAGTATCGACTGCTACGTCCCACACGGTGGCTTTATCGTCGCCCTTGCCACCAACAACGTCGCGCTGTTCTGCCTGGACATCGTGATTGGCTCCGTGGTCGCCGCTGCAATCCTGATTGCCATGAAGCCCACGCTCGATAAGCAGGCCAAGTAAACCTTTAAGGACTCCGGTTGTGCGGAGGGATGGATTTGACTCCGCACAACCGCCCCTACACAACAAAATCCATCCGTACTGATAGGGCCCACATCTGGGTCCCAGGGAACTTTTGTCAAAAATCCTCTGGAGAAGGAGAACAAAATGTCCAACCTCACCATCCGCCAGGCCGTTCAGGGCATGCTCAAGCTGCAGGATAGCGGCGATCACGCAACCATGGTCGGCATTGGCCCCATGAGCCCCAACCTGATTCAGGCCGTGTTCGAGCTTGCCAAGGACGAGGATTTCCCGCCCATGTTTATCGCCAGCCGCAACCAGGTCGATATGGACGAGATGGGCGCCGGCTACGTCAACGGTTGGGACCAGACGCGCTTTGCCGCCGACATCAAGAAGGTTGCCGACGAGGTGGGTTACACCGGCCCGTACTACCTGTGCCGCGATCACGGCGGTCCGTGGCAGCGCGACGAGGAGCGTAACGCCCACCTGCCCGAGGACGAGGCCATGGAGCTCGCCGGCAAGTCCTTCGTTGCCGACATGGAGGCAGGCTTTGACCTGCTGATGGTCGACCCCACCAAGGACCCCTATCAGATCGGCAAGGTTATTCCGCTCGACGTGGTTCTTCGCCGCACGATCGATCTTATCGACTACCTTGAGCAGTATCGTCGCGAGCATAACCTGCCCGAGGTCGCCTATGAGGTCGGTACCGAGGAGACCAATGGCGGCTTGACCTCTACCGATAAGTACGAGGAGTTCATTTCTCAGCTGCAGCCCGAGCTCGAGAAGCGCGGCTGCCCCATGCCCACCTTTATCGTCGGTCAGACCGGCACGCTTACCCGTTGGACCGAGCAGGTCGGCCATTACAACTTTAAGAACGCCCGCGAGCTCGCCGACATGGCAAAACGCTACGGCGTGGGCCTGAAGGAGCACAACGCCGACTATCTGGATGACGCAACGCTGCTCGAGCACATCCCGGCTCACGTGACGGCCTCCAATGTCGCCCCTCAGTACGGCACCGAGGAGACCCGCGCCTACCTCAAGCTCTGCGCTACCGAGCAGATTCTGGTCGACAACGGCCTGTGCGACGATCCCTCCGACCTGTATCACACGCTGCTGGTCAAGGCTATCAAGACCGAGCGTTGGCGCAAGTGGATGACCGGCGACGACGTTAACCTGCAGGTTGACGACATTCTGGCCGACGACGAGCTCAGCCTGAAGATTCTGGATGTCTCCGGCCACTACGCCTTTAACGATCCTGAGGTCAAGGAGCAGGTCGAGAAGCTCTATCGCAACCTCGCTGCCCAGGACATCGACGGCAAGCGCTTTGTGATTGAGCACATCAAGCGCCCGATCAAGCAGTACGTCGTCGGCCTTAACCTCAAGGGCGTCACGAGCCGCATCGAGAAGGCTCTCGAGGACTAGGTAGTTCCGGCGTTTTGACAAACGCCGGACCGGTCGACGCTGCGCGGGCATCTGCCGGGCAATCTGGCGCTCAAGCCGTCGCTCGCGTACCAAAGTACGCTTCGCTCCTCTTTCGCACCACCTTGCCACGGCAGCTGCCCGCTCGCTGACGTTGGACTGACCGACGATTGGGCCGCTGTCCTTAGGATTACTAGCAATTCATTTGAAGGAGTTTGCACCATGAAGTTCTTTATCGATACCGCCAACCTTGACGAGATCGCCGAGGCCAAGAGCTGGGGCTGCCTTGCCGGCGTAACCACCAACCCGTCCCTGTACGCCAAGACCGGCGGCAAGCTTGCAGACTTTGAACCCCACATGCTCAAGATCGCCGAGCTTTGCGAGGGCCTGCCCGTGTCCGCCGAGTCCACCGCGACCACTGCCGAGGGCATGATCGAGGAGGGCAAGCGCCTTGCCGCTCTGGCTCCCAACATCGTGGTTAAGCTTCCCGTGTGCGAGGCCGGCCTCGCCGCCTGCCGCGCGCTGGCCGATGCAGGCGTGCGCGTCAACATGACGCTTGTCTTCTCGCCGACGCAGGCCCTCATGGCCGCCAACGCCGGTGCCCGCTACATCAGCCCGTTTGTGGGACGCTTCGACGACATCGCCGAGGACGGTATCTCGCAGCTCGACAACGTTGTGACCTGCATCAAGAACTATGACTGGACTGGCAAGAACGTCGACGACACCGTCGAGATCATCACCGCATCTGTCCGCACGCCCAATCACGTGACCCAGGCGGCGCTGCTCGGTGCCGATATCGCGACCGTCCCCATGGCCGCTCTTAAGAAATGCCTGCATCACCCGCTGACCGACCAGGGCCTTGCCTCGTTCGAGGCTGACTGGAAAAAGGTCGTCGCTCAGGCTTAACGAGTGGATTGCCCCGGCATCGCGTCATCCGGTGCCGGGGTTGTTCTCAAGAGAGGAATTCGTATGACCAACCAGGAGCTGGCGAAGGTCGCCAATGAGGTCAGGAAGGGTGTCGTGACTGCGGTTCACGCGGCCAAGTCGGGACACCCGGGTGGATCGCTCGGTGCTGCCGACATCATGACGTATCTGTACTTTGAGGAAATGAATATCGATCCTGCCGACCCTCACAAGGCCGATCGCGATCGCTTTGTGCTCTCCAAGGGTCACGCGGCGCCGGGCCTGTATTCGGTGTTGGCAAATCGCGGCTATTTTCCCGTCGAAGAGCTCGAGACGCTCCGTCATATTGGCAGCCGACTGCAGGGCCATCCCAACATGAACGATGCCCCGGGTGTTGATATGTCCACCGGATCGCTCGGTCAGGGCATCTCTGCTGCGGTTGGAATGGCGCTCGCCGCAAAGCACTGGGGTGACAGCTACCGCGTCTACACGCTGTTGGGCGACGGCGAGTGCGAGGAGGGCCAGGTGTGGGAGGCGGCCATGTTCGCCGGCAACCACGACCTGGATAACCTCGTCGCTATCGTCGATCATAATGGCCTGCAAATTGACGGCAGTATCGACGAAGTTAACTCGGCTATGCCATTTGCCGACAAGTTCCGCGCTTTTAAGTGGCATGTGATCGAGCTCGCCGACGGTAACGACATGGCGCAGATTGCCGCCGCCTTTGCCGAGGCTCGCAAAGTGAGCGCCTCGCCTGTGGCCATTATCGCCGAGACGGTGAAGGGCAAAGGCGTCTCCTTTATGGAAAACCAGGTGGGCTGGCACGGCAAGGCGCCCAACGATGAACAGTTTGAGCAGGCCATGGCCGAGCTCGCAGCAGCAGGGAAGGAGCTCTAATGGCAGACGTCAAAAAAGTCGCCACGCGCGTTAGCTATGGCGAGGCACTCGTCGAGCTGGGCAATGAGCGCGATGACTTTGTGGTTCTCGATGCCGACCTGGCCGCTGCCACGCAGACCGGTAAGTTTAAGGCCGCGCACCCTGAGCGCTTCTACGACGCCGGCATCGCCGAGAGCAACCTGATGGGTCTTGCCGCCGGCATCGCGACCACGGGTCACGTCGCCTTTGCGAGCACCTTTGCCATGTTCGCTGCCGGCCGCGCGTACGAGCAAGTGCGTAATTCCATCGGCTATCCGCACCTCAACGTCAAAATCGGTGCCACGCATGCGGGCATATCGGTCGGTGAAGACGGTGCCACGCATCAGTGCTGCGAGGACATCGCGCTCATGCGCACGATCCCGGGTATGACGGTGATTGTTCCCGCCGATGACATCGAGGCTCGCGCATGCGTGCGCGCCTCCTATGAGTTTGAGGGGCCGGTCTACATGCGTTTCGGACGCCTGGCAACACCGGTCATCAACGACTGCGAGGACTATGAGTTCAAGATTGGTCGCGGCGTAGTCGTGCGCGAGGGGTCCGATGTGACCATCATCGCTTGTGGCCTTATGGTCGCTGAGGCGCTTGAGGCTGCCGAGGCGCTCGCTGCCGATGGTATCGATGCCGAGGTCATCAATATGCACACGATCAAGCCGCTTGATGAGCGCCTGGTGGTTGCCAGCGCCAAGAAGACTGGTCGTGTGGTCACTGCCGAGGAGCATTCGATTATCGGTGGTCTTGGCGAGGCCGTGGCCTCGGTGCTCGCGGAGCAGCATCCGGTGCCGATGCGTCGCGTCGGCGTGCGCGATGTGTATGGCGAGTCCGGCCCTGCGGTCGATTTGCTGCACAAGTACGGTTTGGACGCCGACGGCATCGAAGCTGCGGTCAGGTCCGTGTTGTAAGGAAGGTTTCCATGGGATTTGTATCTGCCAACCAAGTGACAATCGGGTATACCGCCGCCTCGCGCGAGGACGCCCTGCATTATTTGTCCGAGCAGGCCATCGAGCTCGGCTTTGCCGATGACGCATCTGCCGTAGAGGCCGCCTTCATTGCTCGCGAGAACGAGGCCGAAACCGGCCTTGTCGCCGGTTTTGCCGTTCCGCATGCCAAAAGCGACGCGATCCACACGCCGGGCGTTGCCGTGCTTAAACTGACCGAACCCGTTGAATGGCCGAGCTTCGATGGGGTGCCCGTCGATGTTGCGCTCGCGCTGTACGTGCCCGCCGGCGAGGCCGGAACTACGCACCTGCGTCTGCTCTCCAAGGCTGCCGTGATGCTGATGGACGCCGGCTTCCGTGACAAGGTGCGCGCGAGCACCGATCCCGTTGAGATTGCGGAGCTCATCAATAGCGGACTCGAAGACTAGAACGGTCATCCCGTTCAATCAATCGATCCTTCTCCAAGGAAAAGGGCCGCGACGCCATATGGGTGTCGCGGCCCTGTTTGCGTTTCCCCAGATAAAACCTACCAAAATAAACCTGTCCCTTTTTGGCAGGTTGTAAAACGGCGTAACCTAAAGATTCATGTTGCCGTGGATGTAGGGGGTGACCTCGGGGGAGATATGGCCGCAGCCCAGCTCGCGCAGCGCGGACTCGATAATGGCGGGCAGCGGGGTCTTGCCCTTGTCGTCGACGGCGGCACCGCCGAGGGTGGCAATCTTGGCAACATCTGCGGGTGCGGCCTCGATATGCATGCAGCCGCCGACCAGGCGTGCGCGTACCTGTGCCAGATCAAGATCGTGCAGGTAATCCTCGCAGGCGCGGATTAAATCGACTTTCTCGCGCGTAAGCTCCTCGCCCGTGGGGACGCGGGTGGCAAGACATGCTCCCGCCGGTAGGTTCCAAACGGGATAGCCCCATGCGCGCAGCAGCTCGCGCTCTTCGTCCTTGGTAAAGCCGACCTCCATAAGGGGTGAGCGTACGCCGAGCTCTTCTGCCGCACGCATGCCGGGGCGGTAGTCACCGCGATCGCTTGCATTGCTGCCATCGATGACGGTGGGAAAGCCGAGCGACTTGGCGTGGTTGACGATGGCGGTAAAGCCGGCGTGCTTGCAGTGGTAGCAGCGATTGGCATCGTTGCAGGCTACTTGGGGGAGCTGCAGCTGATCGACCGAAAGATTGAGCACGGGGAGCTTAAAATGCGCCCCTTCATTGGCTTGTCCATCAACGGACCGCTCAAACGAAGCCTGTTCGGGCGTACCGATGAGCGGCGTGGTGAGATGGACGAGAAGGGTATTGGTGGGCATGATGCGGGCGCAGACCGCGGCCAAAAAGCTGCTGTCAACGCCGCCGGAAAACCCGATAGCCACGCGCCCGTATGCCAAAAGCAGCTGCTCGAGCGCCGATAGCTTGTCTTGAAGCTCCTCTGCGGGTGCCGTGGTGTCTAAAATCATGAAACGTTCCTTATCGTTGAGTACTCGATCGAAAACTATAATCCTAATGCGTTACTTGCCATAAGACTTCTATCTGTGTAACGAAAGTGCAATATGGTATATACGTTATATACAAGTTGCCAAATGCGGTAGAGTTGCAGCAACGTGACAGCGAGAGTCGATGGGGGACCGATATGATCAAGGCTGTTATTTTTGACATGGATGGAACGCTGGTCGATACCGAGCGTTTGGGGATTAAGGCCTGGAAGGCAGGCGCCGCTGAGCTGGGGCTCGCGATTGATGAAGCGCTGATCCATCAGTTTATCGGCCGCACGCTGCCCGATGTTATGGATATCCTCGATAAGCATTATGGCAGCCACGAAACCACCGAGGCGATCTATCGTCGCCACAAGGAGATTCGCGACGAGATGGTCAAGACCGAACTGGAACTTAAGGCCGGCGCCGCCGAGTGCCTAGACGAGCTGCTGGCTGCGGGCTATCACGTTGGTCTAGCGACGTCGTCGCGCCTCGTTACGGCCGAGCGCAACCTTAAGATGGTTGGCCTCTTTGACAAGTTTGAAACGGTAACGTGTGGCGAGGACGTCGTGCACGGCAAGCCCGACCCCGAGATGTATCTGCTCGCCTGCGAGCGCGCGGGCTTTGCTCCCGAGGAATGTGCCGTGGTCGAGGATTCGCGCAACGGCTGCGTCTCGGGCATTACGGCCGGCTGCCATGTCTTTGCCGTCCCCGATATCGTGCCGCTGCCGCAGGACGTGGTGGATGGCTGCGAGGCCGTGCTCGATACGCTGTTCGATCTGGCGGCGGCAATCAAGGCTGTGCGCTAGAAAATTGCGGCGTTAAAACGAGCGATTGCTCACGTTTGCGCTTAAGCAAAAGAGGCCCGGCAATGGTCGGGCCCCTTTTGCTTAAGCGGCGACTTAGCATACTCGCGGGCGTGCTATAGATACGCACCGAGGTTGATGGCCGTGGCGTCGGTCTGGCTGCTTGCCTGGGTGCTGGCTCGTTCCAGCAGGAACGGCCGCACGAGTTCTTGGCGGTTGATGTCCTCGATGGCCGTGACCGCGGTGACGGTGCGCGCTGCAGAGCCGACGTGGATATGCTTGGTCTTTGTCGGGACCTTGTTCTCGATTTGCTCCATGAGCAGTTGGACACCCTTGCGGCCAATCTCGTAGCCCGGGGGCGCTACCGTAGTGAGCGGGACCGATCCGCTCCAAGCGAGCGGGTTGCCGTCGCATCCGGCCACGCGAACCTGCTCGGGGACGGAGATGCCTTTGTCGACCAATGCCGAGATAACGCCCGAGGCCAGCACGTCGGTCAGGCCGACGACAAAATCGGGGCGTTCGTCGGCAGGGCGCCCGGCAATCTGAGCACCAATACTGTAGCCGTCGGCTGCGGTATTCCACTCTCCGGCGTCAATGACTTCAATTTTGATATCGGGATGCAGGGCGAGAGCCTTGTGAATGCCAAGTACGCGCAGGGTGAGCTGCATGAATGCCGCTCTGCCCACAACGGTGATATGGCGTGCGCCGCGGGCGATGGCGAGCTCGGCGATAATGCGCCCCTGCGCCTCGTTGTCGGCCGCTACGTAGTAGCCGGGCCCGGAGCAATGGATGTCCAGATGGACAATCGGCACGGGCATCTTGGTCATGGCGGGGTGCCAGTCGGGGGATGCCATGGGCTGAACCATGACGCCGGACATCTGGGTGCCCATAAAGTAGCGCAGGTAATGGTCCTCGAGAATATCGTCGTTATCGGCGTTGGCGATGAGCAAGTCGTAGCCGTGCTTGCGGGCCTCGTTGTGGGCGCCGCTGGCGATTTGGAGCGAAAAGCCGTGATCGAGACGGGGGAGCACTAGGCCAAAGGACTTGGTGGTGCCGCCCGCGAGCTGACGAGCGCTTTGGTTGGGTAGGTAGCCCAGGCGATTGATGGTTTCGTTAATGAGCTTGAGGGTCTCGGGGCGCAGCTTTTCGGGGTGGTTGAGCGCGTTGGAAACCGTGCCCAGCGAAACCCCGGCCTCGCGCGCGACGTCGCTGATTTTAACCTTTGCCATAGTGGCCCCTTTGATGCGTTTCAAGTACAAGCCAGATTGTAGCATCGCCCGCCCCTAGGGTGTCAAAACCTGCCAATTAGGGACAGGTTTATTTTGGCATGTTCTATCTGCGTAAACGCCGTTGCCAGCGCGACCACCACAAAGGTGCCTGTCCCCATTGTGGTGGTTTGGACCGGCTGGACGTGTGTGCATCGGGTGGTATCTAAGTTAAGATACCACTTCTGGTATATCAGCTTGCGTTTGCGTGAGTACAATACTCGAACGTTATACGTCTCAGCGCCCCTTGTGCGTGGACGTCTTGCAGTCACGCGAACGAAGGGATTTATCCTATGTGCGGAATTGTCGGCTACACCGGCTCTGATATTGCAAAGAACATCCTGGTTACGGGCCTCAAGCGTATGGAGTATCGCGGCTATGACTCCTCGGGCGTCGCGCTCGAGGTGGGCGAGGGCGCCGCGGCTCACCTCGACGTCATTCGCCGCGTGGGCAAGGTTGCGGGCCTAGAGAGCGAGCTTTCCAACATTGACAGCGACGCTACCTGCGGTATCGGCCACACCCGTTGGGCCACCCACGGCAAGCCCTCCGTCGTTAACGCTCACCCCCACACCAGCTGCGACGGTCGTATCGCCATCGTCCACAACGGCATCATCGAGAACTTTGCCGAGCTGCGCGAAGAGCTGGAGGGCCGCGGCCACCACTTTAAGAGCGAGACCGACACCGAGGTCTTCGCGCATCTGATCGAAGAGGCTTATGCCGAGACGCACGACCTGATGGCCTCCGTGCGCGAGGCTTGCACCCACGTGGTCGGTGCCTATGGTCTGGCCGCCGTGTGCGCTGACGAGCCCGGCGTGATCGCCGTGGCCCGCAAGGATTCCCCGATCGTGGTCGGCGCGGGCGAGACCGGCGCCTATGTCGCCTCCGATGTCATCGCGCTCATCGACGCCACCCGCGATGTCGTGGTGCTCGAGGACGGTCAGTTTGCCAAGCTCACGCCCGCAGGCGTCGAGTACACCGACGAGGCCGGCAACGTTATCGAGCCCAAGGTCACCCACATCGACTGGGACCTGGACATGGTCGAAAAGGGCGGTTATCCCGACTTTATGCTCAAGGAAATCCACGAGCAGCCGCGCGTCGTGCGTGACACGCTGGTCGGTCGTATGACGCCGGCCGGCGAGCTCGACATCGACGAGCTGGGCCTTTCGCTCGAGGAACTCAACGACATCGACCGCGTCTACGTGATCGCTTGCGGAACCAGCTATCACGCTGGCCTCATTGCCAAGAATCTCATTGAGGGCTGGGCTCGCATCCCCACCGAGGTGGAGGCGGCCAGCGAGTTCCGTTATCGCAACCCCATCATTACGCCGACGACGCTTGTCGTTGCCGTGTCCCAGTCGGGCGAGACGGCCGATACCCTTGCCGCCATTCGCGACGCGCGCATCAAGGGCGCCAAGGTCTTTGGCATCACCAATGTGGTGGGCAGCCCCGTGGCGCGTGAGAGCGACGGCGTCATCTACACCAAGGCCAACAAGGAGATTGCGGTCGCCTCGACCAAGAGCTTCATCGGCCAGGTCGTGAGCCTTACGCTTTTGGCCCTGCTGCTGGCGCAGGTCAAGTACCGCTTGACCACTAAGCAGGCGCGCATGCTGTTCCGCGAGCTTTCCGATACGGCCGAGCAGATCCAGTGGATTTTGGATACCCAGACCGAGGCTGTGCATGAGGCCGCCCTGCTGTGCAAGGACGCGCAGTCGGCGCTGTTCGTGGGCCGTGGCATGGGTGCCGCTATTTCCTACGAGGGCGCGCTCAAGCTCAAAGAGGTCAGCTACCTGCACGCCGAGGCCTACGCCGCCGGCGAGATGAAGCACGGCCCCATTGCCCTGATCGACCCGGGCTTCCCCGTCATCGCTGTGGCCACCAAGAGCGCCACCTACGACAAGACCGTGTCGAACCTCATGGAGTGCAAGGCGCGCGGCGCCAAGGTCATCGTCGTTGCCACCGAGGGCGACGAGGAGATCAACAAGATCGCCGACTGCATCATCCGCGTGCCGGCAGTCCGCGACGTGTTCAGCCCCATCACGGCGAGCGTCCCGCTGCAGCTGCTCGCCCGCGAGGTCGCCATCCTGCGCGGCTGCGACGTCGACCAGCCCCGTAACCTGGCCAAGAGCGTCACGGTAGAGTAGTTGGTTCCGCCGTTCTAGCGACTAAGGCTCGGCTCCGCATCAAGACGGAGCCGAGCCTTTTTTGCATTTGACCAGATAAAACCTGCCAAAATGAACCTGTCCCTTTTTGGCAGGTTAGCGGAGCTTGCTGGTCTCGAAGTACTCGGGGAACTGGTCCAGAACCTCGGTCTGGTTGCGGAACATCATGTGCAGGTGCTTGCTGACCAAAAAGCTCGCTTCGATGGGGTCGCGACCGGCGATGGCGCGGCGAATCTGCTTGTGCTCGTTCACGATGTCCTGATTGTCGAGAACCTGCGTGGCGGCGCGCAGCCAGCGGAAGCGCTCCAGGTCGGCATTGGTCTCTTCGAGCCACGACCACACGGTGCTGCGACATGCGATGCTAAAAATCATGTGATGCATGAGGTTGTCGCTCAAAAAGAAGCCGATGCGATCCTCTTCGGCCATGGCCTTTTCCTGCAGCGCGATGGCGCGGTCGAGCTGCTCGATGCCGGCCGACGTGGCGCGCGCACAGCACTCCACAATCACCTGCTTTTCCAGATGCTCGCGGATGTAACAGGCACTCTCGGCAAGGGTGAGGTTGATGGGTGAGACGTAGGTACCGCTCTGGGGCACGGTGCGCACCAGGCCCTCTTGCGCCAGACGCACCAGTGCCTCGCGCACAGGGGTGCGCCCCATATCCAGGTCGTCGCAAAGTTGCTTGACGCCCAGCTTTTCGCCCGGCTTGTAGTCCAGGTAGACGATTTTGCGTCGAATGGTGTGGTAGGACTGGTCCTGTAGGCTCGTTTCCTGCTCGCCGACGTGCATCGATTCTTCCATAGCGCCTCGCAACTGTTCTATCAAACTCATATGTCAGTTGTTAATTATGCCGCGAATCAGCTCTCCACGGTGGGTAATTCGGCTGTTGCCTGAGAACTATTGCGGCATCTTAGTCTGTGTTTGCGCAAGGCTGCGCTCAATGTTGCCGTATCATAAGCCGTCGAAAACGTGAAATAGAAAGAAGGAATCCCATATGCAACTGGCAAATATCGTACGCGAGCGCTGGAAAGGCGTTTTGTTCTGCCTGATCATCGCCATTCCCGCGACGTTGCTCGGCAAACAAATTGAGGTGGTCGGCGGTCCGGTATTTGCCATCCTCTTTGGCATGGTCCTGGCGCTCGTCTTTCCCAAGAATCGTCGCGAACGGCTCGCCGCCGGCGTCACCTATACGTCCAAAAAAGTCTTGCAGTACGCGGTTATCCTGCTTGGCTTTGGCATGAACCTCTCCCAGATTCTGTCCAAGGGCGCCCAGTCGCTACCGATTATCGTGGCGACAATCTCGACCTCGCTTGTCATCGCCTTTGTGCTCTGCCGCGTTATGAACGTTCCGGGTAAGATCGCGACGCTTGTGGGTGTGGGTTCGTCGATTTGCGGCGGTTCTGCTATCGCCGCGACCGCACCCGTCATCGACGCCGACGATCGCGAGATTGCCCAGGCCATTTCGGTCATCTTCCTGTTTAACGTTATCGCGGCGCTCGTGTTTCCAACGCTCGGCGGCATGCTCGGGCTGACCAACGAGGGTTTTGGCCTGTTTGCCGGCACCGCCATCAACGACACCTCGTCCGTAACGGCTGCGGCGAGCGCCTGGGACAGCATGCATCCCGGCGCCAATGTGCTCGAGAGCGCCACGGTGGTCAAGCTCACCAGGACGCTGGCCATTATTCCCATCACGTTGGTCCTCGCATGCTGGCAGATGCATCTGGCGCGCAAGGCCGGCGGTGACGCCAAAAGCACGTTCTCCCTTAAACGCGCGTTTCCCATGTTTGTGCTGTTCTTTGTGCTGGCGAGCGTGATCACCACGGTGCTTCAGCTTCCCGCGTCCTTTACGGCGCCCATCAAGGAGCTGTCGAAGTTCTTTATCGTGATGGCCATGGCGGCTATTGGTTTTAATACCGATATCGTCGAGCTGGTCAAAAAGGGCGGCAAGCCCATCGCGCTGGGCTTTTGCTGCTGGATTGGCATTGCGTGCATGAGTTTGGGAATGCAACACGTACTGGGAATCTGGTAGAGAAGTAGCTTATTTGCGTGCTGCGTGCTGGTGAGCGCATTCTCACGGTGGAGCGATAGGAGCTCTTGCGGGTATGGCTTGTCCGCAGGTTTATAAGTCCCGAAGAGCTCTTATCGCCCCGCCAGGATGGCGATGCGGGGCAACACCTATACTCGCAGGACGGCGCTTTCTGCCCTATAGTGTTTGGTGAGCAATATCGTTCAATTTTGAAACACTTGGTCGTGCGACCGTCGGCGGTTGCACGTCGCTGCGGACGGGGGCAAATCATGGATAGCGATGCCAAGCTGAACATCTTGACCGAGGCCCTGGCTGCTGCCGGGGCCTCGGCATTGGCAATCGATGCGCGTGGGGGCGTCGCGATCTCGACCATGAATGACGCGGCGCTTGAGCGGGATGTGGCGGCTTTTGTCGCTGAGCGCCTCGACCGTATAGGAGACGGCGCGCGTCTGGTTATGGGGCGTGCGGGTACGCGCCTGAGCCTGACCGTTCGCCCCACCGACAAAGAGGGCGGGGGCCTTTGGGTCGTCGTGGTCCGCGAGGTGCGCGGTGCCGCGGCGCATGCGGGCATCGAGTGGCTCAACGCCGACGAAGTTGAGGCCCGCTATGAATCGAGCGCGTACGGCATCGTTGAGGGTGCCGCTGCGGTAGCTGCACCGGTTTCCGAGAGCTATGCGCGCGGCGTGCCCCTTATGCTCGAGGGCGAGCTGGGCGCGGGCCAGATCGAGATCGCCAAGCGCCTCTATCTGGACGGTCCTTTTGCCGATCAGCCCTTTGTTTCCGTCGCGCTCGATGAACTCACCGATCGCGGTTGGCGCCATGTGCTCAAAAGCGCCGAATCGCCGTTGTTCCAAACAGGGCTGACCCTTTGCATTGAGGGCTGGAACGCGGTTGGCCCCCAGCGCCTCCGCGAGCTGGTCTCCACGATGGCCGACACCGCGTTGGCGACGCGCTGCCATGTGGTGCTGACGGCGAACGACATGCCGGGCGGCAGCGAAAGTGATCAAGCCGCCTTTGTGACCGAGCGCTTCGCCTGTGCGGTGAGCGTGGCGCCGGCAATCGCCGAGCAGGGGGCCGCGTCGACGAAGGTTGCGCGCTATTTGGAATATCTCGCTGATGCATTTGGGACGGCAGCGCCCACGCTGTCTGCCGCGGCGACGAAGACACTCGATGCTTACCGCTGGCCGCGCAATTATCTGCAGCTCCGCGAGGTCTCGGAACGACTGTATATATTGGTGGGGGCGGGCACGGTGGACCGCGCTGTGGCGGAGGAAGTGCTCGCCCAAGAGGACGTGATTAAGACCGCAACCTTTGGTGCCCCGACACTCGAAAGCGACCTGTATATCCTGCGACCGCTGGCCGATACCGGGCGAGATATCGCGCATCTGGTTGTAGATCATCTCCACGGCAACCGAACCCGTGCGGCGGAGGTACTGGGCATAAGCCGTACAACGCTGTGGCGCTTGCTGAAGGACGATGACCGTTGAGCGAGGCGCCCGTGACCGCGCGCGACGCGTGTGCTACAGTCCAAAGCGTTATTGTTTCGATTTGGTTACGGCGTGCGAGGGCATATGGCTGAGACTTCAAAACCGAGCCGCAGAAGGCGGAGTGCCGCGCCGGTCAACCGACGCACAACATCGGTGACGTGGGGTAAACACGCCTCGGGGTTTGATGGCTCGTTCAAGCGCACTAAATACGGCTATCCTTCGGCAAGCGCCCGCTTGGCAATGCAGGCAGAGTCCTCGCTGTGGGGTCGCAAACGCGTGGTGGGCTCAAAACTCAAGCACGACGGCACGCTCGGTTACATCAGCCGCGGGGCGGCTCGCCGCAGCGGACTCAACCCGGCTGGTTGGCATCGTTATGTTCCGATCGCGGTCATCGTTGCAGTGATCGTCATCGCACTCGCTGCGCTTGGCTACGCCGGCGGTGGCGCCAACTTGGACGCAGTGTTTAAATCGCCCGAGCTCGCGCATACAGGTACAGAAGTTGTCGAGGGCGCTCAGACCCAGACGGGCGTCGCGCCCCAGCGTGGTATCGTTGCGGCGGCCTCCACCATCGCCGACGCGCAAAAGGACAAGGACGAACAGGGCAGCGAGGCCGAAACGGCCCAGACGAACGAAACGACGACAACGGCGGCGTCAATATAAGTTGCGAGTGGGGTAGCTAAAAAGCCCCGTCCCAAATTAGCCACCCTCGCTGACGCTCCCGGGTTACCTTACGTAGATGATGTTGTCGCGGCGGGGTTTGGGCTCGGGTAGCGTGTCCTCGGCGTAGCCAAGAATGCAGTTACCGACACCGCGCAGGCTGCCGTCGGCGGGCAGGCCCCAGCTGGCCAGCAGCTCCAGGCCCTCGGGCGAGTCAAAGACCTCATGCGCGCGATGAATCCAGCACGAATCGACACCCAGCGCATAGGCAGCATTGAGCAGGTTGCCCATGGCAAGCGAGCCGTCTTCCAGATGTGTGGGCACGCTGCGGTCAACCAGCACCACCACAACGGTCTTGGCGCCATAGAAGGGGTCGCCGTTGCTGCCCATGACCTGGGCGTTGAGCTGTGAGAGACGCTCGACGGTCGCGGGGTCGGTGACGGCGACAAACGTCACCGGCTGGCGGCCCATGCCGCTCGGTGCATATTGGCCGGCTTCGATAATACGTGCAAGCTTCTCGGCCTCGACGGGACGATCGCTGTATTTGCGGCAGCTGCGGCGGTGAATGAGCGCTTCGATAGTCTCCATGGTGTCTCCTTGCGGTGGCGTTGCAGATGCCACGTTCATACCCGTCGGGCTCAAACGATAGACGGTCAATTGCCCGGCCAAAAGAATAGATTCCAATTGGGAAAGTAGGTTTGCATAAAAGTACCTTCAGAATGTGACAAACCAATGGGATGGTTAAACGTTTTATCCCGTCTACCCTGCGGTTTTTTACCACTTGCCTAAATGACGAACGCATAACCTCTGATAAAGGTTTTACTAAAGGAGTACCAACGTTTATTAATGCGCCGTGGTGGCGCCGGGCCAGGAGGTAACATCATGTTCCAGGCTGGAGATGTCGTCGAGACCGACTTCGAAGGATTTCTGAAGCTGCTGCGTTCCAAGACGCGCGCTTTCGTGTCGATCAACGATCACGAGTACTACATCACGCACACCGATGGCTATTGGCGTGTTCAGGATTGCGAGGCCCTCAACGACAAGGGCCACTTTACTGACTGCTCCGAGCTGGTCAACACGGTCTGCGAGGTCGTCGAGCTGCCGTGGATTGCCGGCAAGAGCCTGCATGACAGCTTCTCGGGCGCTACGGTCTACGAGGCCGTCGCCGCTTAACAGGCAATAAAACCCGATTTTCACGTGACCGCTGGCGCCGCCCCCGCGCCGGCGGTCTTTTTCTGTCGATGGGCCATAAAAGTGCACGCATTTGCGGAGAGCCTGTTGACGATAGTCAAAACTCGGACTAATCTAGAGACACAAAATTGGTCAAAAATCGGACAATCGAATGGTGGGATAGATGAATAGTGCGGTTACACTGGTCGACTTCGACCGGTTGCTCAATGGACTCGACCATATCTATTCGGAGTTCTCGCGCGCCTGCGGCCTTTCGGACTGCGCTTACTGGATGCTCGTCGATACCAGCACGGCGGGCGGCAGTATTGCCGTAAGCCGTCTGACAAGCGAATGGTTCTACAGCAAGCAGACCATCAACTCTGCAATTAAAACCTTGACGGCGCGGGGGTTCGCAACGTTGGAGTTTGCCGAAGGCAGCCGTAAGAACAAGGTTGTGAGCCTGACCGAAGAGGGCAGGCGATTTGCCGAGCGTTATGCGCTGCCGGCACTCAAGGCCGAACAGCGAGCCTTTGGCGCGCTTGAGCCGTGTGAGCAGCGCGAAATCATGCGCCTAATCGGAAAATTTTCCCATGCGCTCGGCGATGAGTGCGATGCCTTTAAGCAGCATATCGCTGCCGAGAGCCAAGCCGAGAATCAAGGTGAGGGGGAGTCGTGCGACTGTTAATGAGGTTTATGAAGCCCTATCGAGGGCTTGTCGCAGTGACGCTGCTGGTGCTGCTGGTGGATAACGTCGGTACGCTGTTGGTTCCCACGATGCTGGCGAACATGGTCAACACCGGTATTACCACGGGCGATGTCGACTATATTTTACGCAACGGCCTGTACATGCTTATCGCGACCGGCATGGCCAGCGGCGGCACGGTGCTGGGCTGCTATCTTTCGGCGCGCCTGGCCGCCAACGTGGCCTGCGATATCCGCAATGCCGTGTACGACAAGTCGCTCGAACTCGCGGCTAGCGACTTTGAGCGCTTTGGCACGGGTTCGATGATCACGCGCTCACTCAACGACATCAATGTGATTCAGCAGGCTGTCCTTCAGACGATTCAGTTGGTGCTGCCGGTGCCGTTCTTGGCCGTGGCGGGCATCATCTTTGCCTGGTTTATCGATCCCGCCATGGGCACGCTGTTGGGCGTGGTCGTTGCGATCGTGCTGGTGGCGGCGGTCTTTACCGTTGCCAACGCCGCGCCGATCTTTATGCGCCTGCAGAGCTTTATCGACCGTATGAACGTGGTGCTGCGCGAGAACATCGTGGGCGTGCGCGTCATCCGCGCATTTAACAAGGAACGCCACGAGGAGCAGCGCCTGGACGAGGTGTTTAGCGATTACGCGGCCAATGCCATCAAGGTCAACCACCTGTTTGTTGGTCTCGACAGCTCCAGCTTCTTTTTGATGAACATCGCCGAAGTGGCGGTGCTGTGGGTGGGCGGCAACCGCGTGGGCGTCCATGCCATGCAAATCGGCAGCATCTCGGCCGTGCTGGAGTACGCGATCTTGATCTTGTTCTTTGTGATGATGGCGCAGATGGTGATTCTGACGCTTCCGCGCGCTGTGGCGTGCCTCAACCGCGCGCAACAGGTGCTCGAAATCGAGCCGAGCATTGTGGACGGCAAGGCTACGCTGGGCGACGGGGCGCCTGAGTCCGCAGATGGGGCCGACGCGGTGGCCGTGTTCGACCATATGTCGTTCCGTTTTGACGATGCCGACGAGGACACCCTGTGCGACCTGAGCTTTGCCTGTCGCCGTGGCCAGACGACCGCGATCGTGGGCTCGACGGGATCGGGCAAATCGACGGTAGCCAAGCTCTTGTTGCGTTTCCATGATGCCACGAAGGGCGCCATTCGCCTGAACGGCGTCGATCTGCGCGACCTTTCGCAAGGTGAGATTCGCGGGCATATCGCTTACGTGCCGCAGAAGGCGTGGCTGTTCTCGGGTACGGTGGCGAGCAACCTGCGCTTTGGTAACGAGGGCGCGACCGAGGCTGACATGCTCCATGCGTTAGAGGTTGCCCAGAGCACCTTTGTACTCGACCAGCCGCAGGGACTCGATACGCCGGTATCCCAGGGCGGTACGAACTTCTCGGGCGGTCAGCGTCAGCGCCTGGCGATCGCCCGCGCACTCATGAAGCGCGCTGACCTGTATATCTTCGATGACAGTTTTTCGGCCCTGGACTTTAAGACCGATGCCGCCCTGCGCCATGCGCTGCAGGGCGAGACGCGCGATGCCGCGGTGCTCATCATCGCGCAGCGTATCTCGACCATTCTGCATGCCGACCAGATTGTGGTGCTCAAGGATGGCGAGATCGTGGGCCTTGGCACGCACGACAAGCTCATGGAGACCTGCGAGGTGTACCGCGCTATCGCGGAATCGCAGATGAAGGGAGGTGAGTAGCATGACCGAGGAGCTCAAGAAGCAGGGCATCGCCGATGATGCCGCGGTTGCAGAGACAGTTGAGGAGACGGGCGTCGCGCCCGACCTGGACGAAGCCACCAAGGCAGCGGCGGAGCGCGAGGCTCGCCGCCAGGCGCTCTACGAGGAAAACGAGCGCGCCGAGGACGAGCGCGCCCGCGCCGAGGCGGAGCGCATGCGTGACGTTGACGACGAGGGCGAGGACGAGACGCCCCGCGACACCTGGGCGACGGTGCGCCGCCTGTGGAGCGAGGCCGCCGGCGACCATTGGCGCTTTTACATCGTGTTCGCGAGCATCGTGTTCTATGTCATCTTTAACACCGCGGCGCCGGCTTACAGCGCCCGCGTGATCGATGAGCTGTGGGGGCATATGAAGCTGGCGTTTGCCAACAACGCTACCTTCAGCATTACCTGGGAGAACTGCGGCAGGACCATCTTCATCTACTTTATGATCTGGACCGCCGCCGCCTCGTTCTACGCACTCCAGAGCTTTTTGATGTCGAGCGTTGCCGAGCGCCTCAACCTGCGTCTACGCAACCGCATCGCACAAAAGCTCAACCGTCTGCCGCTTGCCTACTTTGACGCGCATCGTCCCGGCGAGGTCGTCAGCCGTGCGACCAACGACTTAGACAAGATGTCCGAGAGCATGCAGCGCGGCTTGCTGCAGCTTCTGGTGTCGATCGGTACCGTGGTGGGCGCCGTGAGCGTGATGTTCGTGTTTAGCGTGCCGCTCACGCTTGTCTTTTTGTTCTTTACGGCACTTTCGCTGCTGGTGACGAAGGTCGTGTCGCGCCGCACACACGATGTGACGGGCGAGCGCCAGGAGTGGGTGTCCAAGATTACGAGCGCGGTCGAGGAAGGCTACTCGGGCCGTCTGGTGATCCGTGCGTTTAACCGCGAGCGCCAGAGCTCTGCCGAGGTACACGAGGCTTCGAAGGAGCTGGCGCGCGTGAGCACCAAGGCGGACTTTATGATTAACGCCGTCGGTCCCGCGGTGCGCTTTATCGGCCGCTTGGCGCAGATCGTGATTGCGCTTGTGGGCTGCAGCATGTTGGTTGCCGGGCATATGACCGTCGGCGTGTTCCAGGCGTTCTTCCAGTTTATCTACGAGGCGTCCGAGCCCATGACGCAGCTGTCGTTTACCTTTAACTCGCTGCAGAGCGCGCTGGCGAGCGCAGAGCGCGTGTTCGACCTGCTCGACGAGTCCGAGATGGAAGCCGATCCGTTGCCGGCGGTCGCCGCCAAGCTGCCGGGCAAGGTCGAGGGCCATGTCGCCTTTGAGCACGTGCGCTTTGGCTATGCGCCTGACAAGCCGCTCATGAGCGACGTGTCGTTTACCGCCGAGCCCGGCCAAAAGATCGCGGTGGTGGGAACCACGGGCGCGGGCAAGACCACGCTCATCAATCTGCTCATGCGCTTCTACGAGATTGACGGCGGGCGCATCACGCTCGATGGCGTGGACACGAGCCATATGGACCGCGGCGAGCTGCGCCAGCAGTTTGGCATGGTGTTGCAGGACGCCTGGCTGTTCGATGGCACCATTGCCGAGAACATCGCCTATGGCTGTCCCGAGGCGACGCGCGAGGAGATCGTCGCGGCCGCACGTGCCGCTCAGGTCGACTTCTTTGTGCGCACTATGCCGCAGGGCTACGACACGCGTGTGGCTAACGATGCCGAGAGCATCAGCCAGGGCCAACGTCAGCTGCTGACCATCGCGCGCGTGCTGCTCAACAACCCGGCGATCCTCATCCTGGACGAGGCGACGTCGAGCGTGGACACGCGTACCGAGCTTGCCATCGGCCGTGCCATGGACGCGCTTATGCGCGGGCGCACGAGCTTTGTGATCGCGCACCGCCTGTCGACGATCGTCGATGCCGACCTGATCTTGGTCATGGATCACGGCAACATCATCGAGCAAGGCACGCACAAGGAGCTGCTGGCTGCCGAGGGCGCCTATGCCGACCTCTACCTGAGTCAGTTCGCATAAGGTGACAAAGGGACAGTCCCGCATGTCACATAACAAATCGAGGCGCGCCGGGGATGAATTCCCTGGCGCGCCTTTGCGTTGGCGTCAATGTTGTCGGTGGCCGTCCGCCTCTAGCGTTCGTCCACGAGCTTGGCGACGAGGGCTTTGAGCTCGGCTACCTCTCGCTCGAGTTCCTTGACGCGACGGGCGTTTTCGGTGATGCCCTGACGGTTGAGGGCGCTCTGCTCGGCGGCATCGTCGGGCATGTACTCACGATGCTGCTTGGCGTCGAAGCTTTCTTCGAACACGCGGCAGCCGTTGCGCTTGATGATGCGTCCCGGCACGCCAACGACGGTGCAGTTGTCGGGCACGTCCTTGACGACAACCGAATTGCCGCCGATCTTGACGTTGTTGCCAATGTGGATGTTGCCAAGCACCTTGGCGCCCGTGCCCACCGTGACATTGTTGCCCAGGGTGGGGTGGCGCTTGCCGGTTTCGTTGCCGGTACCGCCGAGCGTGACGCCCTGGTAGAGCACGCAGTTGTCGCCCACAATGGTGGTCTCGCCGATAACGACGCCCATGGCGTGGTCGATAAAGAAATGTTTGCCGATCTGTGCAGCGGGATGAATCTCGACGCCGGTGATGTGGCGGGTGATTTGCGAGAGCACACGGGCGAGTGAGCGATGACCGTGCTCCCAGAGCCAGTGCTCGGGCACGTGGTTCCACTTGGCGTGCAGGCCAGGATAGGAAAGGAAGATGACCAGGGCACTTTGCGCGGCAGGGTCCTGCGCCTGGACGGTCTTGATGTCCTCGCGAATGGTATTGATAAAGCTCACCGGCCGCCCTCCCTTAGCGCCGAGACAATGCAATTCAATAAAGTATAGCGATTCGCTAGGGATTAGGAAGAACAATCTTGGCGGCATTGCGCGACAGGTGTCAGTTATGCAAACTTGCTGGTAATGAAGTAAGACTTTTGAGGGGTTTGGCCCACGCTCGCGCCGCAACCGTATACTGGTCAACTTGGACGTGTCCGCGCCCACAACTGAGAGGTTTTACTTCATGGGTTTCATCAATTTCATTGCCGAGCTGCTTAAGGACCCGCGCACCGCGATCGCCAGCTGGATCGCCGCCGGCCCGCTTATGGCCTACGGCTGCGTGTTCCTGATCATCTTTATCGAGACGGGCGTGGTGTTCTTCCCGTTTCTTCCCGGCGACTCGCTGCTGTTTGCCTCGGGCTTCTTTGCCCATAACGGTGGCTTTAACATCGTGGCGCTTCTGGCCACCGCATGGGCCGCAGCCATCCTGGGCGATCAGTGCAACTTTATGATCGGCCACTTCTTTGGCAAAAAGATCATCGCTTCGGGCAAGGTCAAGGCTATGACGCCCGAGCGCATTAAAAAGTCCGAGGATTTCCTGGATAAGTGGGGCCATCTGGCCATCTTCCTCGGTCGCTTCTTCCCGTTCATCCGCACCTTTGTGCCTTTTATCGCCGGCATGGGCGGCATGCACTGGCGCAACTTTGTCATCTTTAACGTGCTGGGTGGCATTACCTGGTCGACGGTCTTTACGCTGCTGGGTTACTTCTTTGGTGGCATTCCGTTTGTGCAGGAGCACTTTGAGTTGCTGATCGTCGGCATTGTCGCCGTGTCGATCATCCCGACCGTGGTCGGTCTGGTTAAGGCTAAGCTGGGCAAAAAGAACGCGTAGCTCGAGCCAGCGCGCAAACCGTGCAGTTGAGGCCCGTCACCGTTTACGGTGGCGGGCCTCTTCAGCTTCGGTCAAATGAAAATACTTTAGTTAGTTAAAGAAAAAGCGTTTTATCAGACGCGTGCGGGGAGTACAATCACCTGCATGCGAATCGACGCGCCATCGGCTTTGATGCTGCCCGCGTGTCCTGCCCGGCTCTACGCTCCGGGTATGCGACGTTGCGACGCGGCCGGCTTCGGTCCTTGCGTGCGGGTTCGCGAGTATGCAACCGTGTATGTAAGGAGCGACATATGACTGTCGAGAAGAAGGATATCGATTGGGGTAGCCTCGGCTTTGGCTACATGAAGACCGATTACAGCTACGAGGCCCATTGGAAGGACGGCGAGTGGGACGAGGGCGGCCTGACCACCGACCACACCCTGCATGTCTCCGAGTGCGGTGGCATCTTCCACTACTGTCAGGAGGTCTTTGAGGGCCTGAAGGCCTACACCGCCGAGGACGGCAGCATCGTCTGTTTCCGTCCCGATATGAACGCCGAGCGTATGTACAATTCCGCCCAGCGTCTGGAGATGCCCCCGTTCCCCAAGGACAAGTTTGTCGAGGCCGTCAAGCAGGTCGTTTCTGCTAACGCCGCATGGGTTCCGCCCTTCGGCTCTGGCGCAACCCTGTATGTGCGTCCGTTTATGATCGGTTCCGGTGACGTGATCGGCGTGGCTCCCGCTCCTGAGTACACGTTCCGCATTCTCGTGACCCCGGTCGGTCCGTACTTTAAGGGTGGCCTCAAGCCCGTCAAGCTGCGCGTTTCCGAGTACGACCGCGCCGCACCGCACGGCACCGGCAACATCAAGGCTGGCCTCAACTACGCCATGTCCCTCAAGCCCACGATGGAGGCTCACCGCGAGGGCTACGCCGAGAACCTGTATCTCGACTCCGAGTCCCGCACCTATGTCGAGGAGACCGGTGGCGCCAACGTCCTGTTCGTGAAGGAGGACGGCACCCTCGTCGTTCCGCAGTCGCACACCGACTCCATCCTGCCCTCCATCACCCGCCGTTCGCTCGTTCAGGTCGCTGAGGACCTGGGCATGACCGTCGACCAGCGTCCCGTCGAGTGGGCCGAGGTCAAGGCCGGCACCTTTGTGGAGTGCGGCCTGTGCGGCACCGCTGCCGTCATCTCCCCGGTGGGCGAGATCGACAACAAGGTCTATGGCGCCGACGAGACCGTGACCTTCCCGGCTGGCTACACCGAGATCGGCCCTGTAATGAAGAAGCTCCGCGAGACCCTGACCGGCATCCAGTCTGGTGCTGTCGAGGACAAGCACAACTGGGTTTACACCGTCGCGTAAGCTGTCTTAGCTGTCCGGCCCGAGCGCGGCCTTCCTTTCCGGCGCGTCCTCGGACATGAAAGAACCTCCGCTGCGCACTTCGTGCGGCGGAGGTTTTTTCGTCCCGCGGAGTGCGCCGGAAAGGAAGGCCGCGCTTTTGTTTTGGTTTGCGCCATGTGGGGGTGGTGGCGACGTGCATTTTTGCGAGTATTCTGCAATCGAAGGCCCCTGCATACCGACCTCGGGCAAAAAAATCGGGAGTTCTCGATGTTTTCTACGGATGATGGGCGGGGTTATGGGCTGGCAGCGCTTGATTTGCAGGGATATTCGCGGTCTTTGGCATTTATCGTGGCGCCCGAAGCCCTTGGTTATGTTGAATACTCCTAAAAATGCACGACGCTTAGAGGGGGACCTTCGCGAAAAAGGAAACCGCCCTGTCGAAGTATGCATTCGACGGGGCGGTTTATGCATTTAGCCGATTAAGGATGCGCTGTCAAACTACTAGAACTTGACGGTCGGGGCCTGGCGGGCTGCTTCGGCGGCCTCGAAGCCTTGGCGCTCCTTAACCTGGAAGATGCCGGCAAAGATGACAGCCGGGAACGTCTGAATGGCGTTGTTGTAGCTGAGTACGCAGTCGTTGTAGCTCTGGCGTGCATAGCTAATCTTGTTCTCGGTATCCTCGAGCGATGCCTGCAGCTGCGTAAAGTTGGTGTTTGCCTTAAGATCGGGATAGGCCTCGGCTACGGCGAAGAGCTGGCGTAGCGCACCGGTCAGCACGTTGTCGGCTTCCATCTTGGCCTCGGGCGTGGTGGCCTTGACGGCGGTGTTGCGCGCGCTGATCACGGCGGAGAGCGTCTCCTGCTCGTGCTTGGCGTAGCCCTTGACGGTCTCGACCAGGTTGGGGATCAGGTCGTTGCGGCGCTGCAGCTGCGTATCGATGTTCTGCCAGGCGTTATCGATGCGGTTACGCTTGGTGACCATGTTGTTGTAGATGCCGGCGATGGCGCAGACAATCACAATGACAACAACGATGCCGATGATGACGGTAATCATGATGTCTCCGTTTCGAATGGCCGCGGCGGCATGCGCCAGCTGCCGTTGGTATAACGCTACTAGTATACCCGCAACGTTTTGCCGTGCCGAACTTTCCGGCAAGCGTTATGTTTTCGGCGGGGTCGGTACCGGGGCAAAGCGCTCGAGGTACAGGTGTAAGATATGCGACAGATTGACGAGTGTTGTCTTTGCCCTGAGGATGGCGATACCAGTGGACCTTCGCATTAAGAAAACCTACCGCGCCCTGTTCGATGCCTTCACCGAGCTTCTCGAGGAGCATCGTTTTGAGGACCTGACGGTTGCCATGCTGTGCGACCGCGCCATGATTCGCCGCACGACGTTCTACAAGCACTTTCGCGACAAGAACGATTACTTTGCCTTTTATATCGATGAGCTTATGTCGGGCTTGCCGCAAAAACAGCCCGATGAGGCCGGCGCAGTGTCTGCCGAGGACGTGCGCGCGCTTCGGCACGCAATTTTGGACGATGCCATGGATTTGATTCTGGCGCACGAGCAGCTCATGGATAACATTTTGGCAAGCAGCATGTCGGGCATGTTGACCAACGTTATTTGCGACCGCATTGCCCGCTCCATCCGCGAGCGTGTGATGAACGTGCTTGCCGAGGATGCCCTGGCCCCCGTGTCACTCGAGACGACGTCTGAGTTTGTCGCCGGCGGTATTATTCGACTTTTCACGATATGGTGGGAATCGGGCCACGATCTTGAGCGTCGACCTGAGATGGCCGACGTGGTCGATGCGCTGTTCGAGCGGACCATGACGCCGGTGCATCACTAAAAGTGGCGGAGAGAGGGGGATTCGAACCCCCGGAACGCTCTCGCGCTCAACGGTTTTCAAGACCGCCGCATTCAACCGCTCTGCCATCTCTCCGTGAGTCGTAATGATAGCATCGTTTTGAATTTGCAACAGGGAAGGCGAACGATGACGATCACCGAAATCGATGAGAAGTTCATGCGCGAGGCGCTGGCAGAGGCGCGAGCCGCCGCGGCGGTGGGCGAGGTGCCCATCGGAGCCGTAGTGGTGCGCGCGGGTGAGATTGTCGCGAGGGCGCATAATCGTCGCGAGCTCGACCAGGACCCTTCGGCGCATGCAGAGTTTGCGGCCGTGTGCGCTGCCGCTCGGTCGCTCGGTCGCTGGCGCCTTTCCGACTGTACGGTCTATGTGACGTTGGAACCCTGCTGCATGTGCGCGGGCCTTATGGTTAACGCGCGCGTGGGGCGCTGCGTGTATGGCGCGAGCGACGCCAAGGCGGGCGCGTTGGGATCCCTATACGATTTGAATGCCGACTCGCGCCTGAATCATCGGTTTAACGTGATGGCTGGGGTCCTGGCGGATGAATGCCGCGAGCTGCTGAGTAGCTATTTTGGCGGTCTGCGCGGAACGAGCGGCGCTGATTGCGGTTGTGGGGCCGATCTTGAGGCGCATGCCGCACACGCCGCGGCGCTCGCGGGTGCCGAAGAGGATGCTGGCGCGGCGGTTGATTTTGGCCCCGTGCAGCGCCGGCCCCGCCGTGTGCTGTTGGCGGTCGACTCCTTTAAGGGCAGCGTTTCGAGTGCGCAGGCGGAGGCGGCGGTTGCCGAAGGCGTGCGCCGTGTGTGGTCCGATGCCCAGGTGGCCGTATTGCCGCTGGCAGATGGTGGCGAGGGAACGCTCGATGCCGTTGCTGCGTGCGGCGGTGAGATTGTGACCTGCGAGGTGGCAGGCCCCTTGGGCGACCGCGTGTCTGCCCGGATGCTGGTGGACGGCGAGCGCGACTCGGCTGTAATTGAGATGGCCGAGGCGGCGGGTATTGGGTATTCACCCTGCACGGAATCGGCGGCGCTCGCGGCTTCGACCTATGGCGTGGGCGAGCTGATGCTCCGTGCGGTTCGCGCCGGGGCAAAGACTATCTATATTGGTCTGGGCGGCAGTGCCACCAACGACGGTGGCGCCGGCATGCTGCAGGCGCTGGGCGCGCGTGTGGTCGATGATCAGGGCTGCGATGTCGCCCCCGGTCTTGCCGGCCTTGAGCAGGTGGCGAGCGTTGATTTGGCGTCAGTGCTGCAGGCTTTGGATGGCGCTCGTATCGTTGTGCTTTCGGATGTCGAGAATCCGCTTGTGGGGCGTCGTGGTGCGTTGGCAGTGTTCGGTGGACAGAAGGGCCTGCCGACGGGGGATGCCGAGGCCCTGGGCAAGTACGACGGATGGATGGTCGGCTATGGACGCCTGCTCGATGCGGCGATTGCCGGAGCTCGAGCCCAGGGGCTGTTGCGCGTACCCGAGGGTGCACGGACATTTGGTTCGGTGCTCGGCGTGCCCGGTGCCGGTGCTGCCGGCGGCCTGGGTGCCGCGCTGCTGGCGCTCGGTGCCGAGTTGCGTTCGGGCGTGGAGACGGTGCTCGATCTGATTGGGTTTGACGAGCGCGTACGCGATGTCGACCTGGTCATTACAGGCGAGGGTAATATGGACGAGCAATCCGCCGCCGGTAAGGCACCGGTGGGCGTGGCCCGTCGTGCGAAGCGATATGGCAAGCCGGTGGTCGCCGTCGTGGGCGGTCGTGCCGACAACCTGGATGCGGTGTACGAGCAGGGCATCGATTTGGTGCTTCCGATCTGCCGCAAGCCCATGGACCTGGAACAGGCACTCGATCCGCAAGAAGCCACAACCAACCTCATCTGTGCCGGCGAGTCAGCCGCACAAGCCTATGACCTCGCTCGCCTCTAAGGCCTATCTCCCTATAAGTTGCGGTGGAATACGGAGTGTTTTTGCCTTTAAGGGGCCAATTCAGTCCGTATTCCACCGCAACTTCGAGAATGGCCATTCGAGGTTGGCTGCCTTGGGTCTTGGATCGGACCGTTTGCCACGAAACGTGGCCATCTACTACGTTAAACCGGCCACTCTCGACCATCCCGGAATTTACAAAAACAAAACCGACGCTCCTATAAGTTGTCAAGAGGCAGTTTGCGGGAGCGCTCTCTCCAATTCGCACAGGAGCTCGTAATA
>UQWV01000018.1 GCA_900544845.1 uncultured Collinsella sp.
TTTTTTCTCCCGCGTCCCCCACCACACAACTCCTTTAACTTTTCTGCGTGGGCGCCCCCCCGCCCCCCCCCCCCCACCCACCCCCCCCCCGCCCCCCCCCCCCCGATGGCCCCAGACCGGCGGGATAGACCGGTTCAGATGGGGCTTTGATGCATGGGTGGTCTGTTGTTGTGCAAATGGGTATCATACTGTGGTTATTGCATCGACTCTGTGATGCATGTTTGTACGTTCCCGACGGTCGGTTTGCCAGAAGCGCCCCGTCGGTTGTTCCAGACCCGTTTCGAAGAAAGGAAACCACACTAACCTATGGCAGCTAAAAAATCATCTCCCTTGAAGATCATCCCGCTCGGCGGCCTTGACGGCATCGGTAAGAACATGACGGTCTTCGAGTGCGGCGACGACATGGTGCTCGTCGACGCCGGCCTCATGTTCCCGGATGACTCCCAGCCCGGTATCGACCTGGTGCTTCCCGACTACACCTATGTTTTGGAGAACGAGGAAAAGCTCCGCGGTATCGTCGTTACCCACGGCCACGAGGACCACACCGGTTCGCTTCCGTATCTGCTGCAGGACCTCAACAACAAGGTGCCCATCTTTTCGAGCAAGCTGACGCTTGGCTTTATCGAGGGTAAGCTTTCTGAGTTCCGCATCCGCGCACCCAAGTTCCGCGAGGTCAAGGGCGGCAGCCATGTCAACCTCGGCGGCATCTCGCTCGACTTCTTCTCGATGACGCACTCCATCCCCGGCGCTCTGGGCGTGTTCATCCGCACCAATCAGGGCACCGTTATGCACACCGGCGACTTTAAGCTCGACCAGACGCCCATCGACGGCGTCACGCCCGACTATGCCGCTATCAGCCGCTTTGCCAAGCAGGGCATCGACCTGTTGCTGTCCGACTCCACCAATGCCACGGTTCCCGGCTTTACCAAGTCCGAGGCCGAGGTTGGTCCCAACCTGCTGCATGCCATCAAGAACGCCCCGGGTCGCGTGTTCGTCGCTTCGTTCTCGAGCCATATCCATCGTTTGCAGCAGATCTGCGATGCCGCCCGCAAGTGCGGCCGTAAGGTCGTTGTGACCGGTCGTTCCATGCTCACCAACACCCGCGTCGCGCGCGAGCTGGGCTACCTCAACATCGACGATGCCGATATCATCGATGCCTTCGATATCGATAACCTGCCCGACGACAAGATTGTCGTCATGTGCACCGGTTCGCAGGGCGAGCCGCTGTCGGCCCTGTCCCGCATGGCCAACGGCGAGCACAAGACGCTCTCTATCCACGAGGGCGATACCGTCATCCTCTCGGCAACTCCCGTTCCCGGCAACGAGAAAGCCGTCCAGCAGGTCGTCAACAGCCTGGCCAAGCTCGGCTGCGACGTGTGGGATAAGAACCGCGCTCTTGTCCACGTCTCGGGCCACGGTAGCCAGGAGGAGCTCAAGCTCCTGATGGCCATGGCCAAGCCCACTTACTTTATGCCGGTTCACGGTGAGGCCGTGCATCTGCGCGCCCATGCCCAGCTTGCCCGCAAGATGGGCATCAAGGACGATCATATCTTTATCCTCGATAACGGCGACACGCTCGAGATGCGCGGCGGTATCGTCAAGCGCGGTACGCCCGTCGAGTCCGGCGTCGTCTACGTCGACGGCCTTCGTATCGGCGATACCGACCCCATCGTCTTGCGCGATCGTCAGAAGCTCGCCAATGACGGTATGGTTACCGCTGTTGCCATCGTCTCGCTTAAACACAAGAAGATCGAGGCCATCGAGTTCTCGGGCCGCGGCGTCTCGTTTGCCATCGACGACCAGTTCTCTGAGGATGCCTCCGCGTCCATCATGAAGACGATCGAGAAGGGCAAGTTCAGCTTTACGAGCAGCGGTTCCGATGCTATTCGTAAGGCCGTGCGCGATTCGCTCTCTAACTTTATCTGGAGCCGTACGCGCACCCGTCCGATGATCATCCCGGTCGTCATGGAGGTTTAGTTTGGCGCGTGGATCTGCACAAAACGCCAAAAGCAATAAGGCCAATAACCAACCGGCATCTGCTAAGGGTGCCGGTTCCCATCTGCGTGCCAATAAGGGCCACGAGGCGGACTTCGACGATTTTGAGCCTTTGGTTGAGCCCTCGGCCAACCGTGATATCGCCGGCGTGGTCATCGCCGTTTTGGCGATTGCGTCCTTCATTGCCGTGATTTCGCCGGCGACCGCACCCGTTACGGCTGCGGTTGCCGGTTTCTACCACCTGGGCTTTGGTCTGGGCGCCTACGTGCTGCCGATCGTCATTTTGCTGTTTGCCGCCACGCTCTTTTTAGGCGAGGACTCGCCGCTCAACGTACGCTCTGTTGCGGGCGGCGCCGTGGTCTTTATCGCCGTCGTCTCCATTCTTTCGCTGATGGTGCCGGGTACGAGTGTCTCTTGTGACCTTATGTTCACGCCGCAAAATTTGTCCGCCTCGGGTGGCTACATCGGTGCGTTTATTGCGAGTGCGCTGCAGAATGCCCTGGGTAAGCCTATCGCGATGGTAGTCCTGTTGGGCTTTGTCGTCGTGGGCTTGGTCATCATCGGCTTTTCGGTTGGCGGCGTTTTGCGCTCTGCTCGCGACCGTGCGGCCGATTTTGCCGAGCGCCGCCGTGCCGATGTCAACGCCAGCCCGTGGGGTGACGACGAAGCCCTGTCGGTGCCCGGCGTTGCCCGTCCGCACCTGAGCATTCTTCGTCAAAAGGGCCCCGATGCGGCCGTGACTACGGTTATGGGTAGCGAAGTCGATCCGATTCTGGACGATGAGGACGTGGACGAAGATCCGTTTGTCGACGTGTCTGAGGCCGTGGAGGCCGAGCGGGCCAAGACAACGCTGTTGCCGCGCCGCCATGCCAAGAAGGGCAAGGCTGCGCCCAAACTCAATACGAGTGAGCCCGACCCGTCTTGGTCCGAGAGCGAGATTGAGCTCACCGAGGGTGATGACGAGGACGACGAGGCTCCGATTGAGACCGCAAAGACAACTTTGCTGCCGCGTCGCCATGCAAAGCGCGACCAGGTAACCGGTCAGCTTTCGATGGAAGACGACCCCGATAAGATCGACGAGTCCGAGCCGCCGTTTGCCGTGAATCCTGTCTCGGCAGCACCTCAGATCCCCGACTTCTTGAAGCATCCCAAGGTTGCCGATGCGCCTGCCTTGAGTGCTGTCGAATCGGCTGCGGCCAGCGATGGGGGAACGGACGGCGGCGCCGCAGATAACGAGGGCGAAGAAGAGGACGGCCTCAAACTTCCGCCACTTGAGATTCTGCATGCCAACCCGCAGTCGGCTTCCGCTGCGTCTTCGGACAAGGAGCTGGAGCAAACTGCCGAGTCGCTGCAGTCGACCCTGCTTGAGTTTGGCCGCAGCGCCCGCGTGGTCGGCTGGATCGCCGGCCCCACGGTGACGACCTTTAAGCTGCAACCTGGCGAGGGCGAGCGCGTGAGCAAGATTTCGAGCCTCGAGGACGATATCGCGCTTTCGCTCGCAGCTCAGTCGGTTCGTATCTTTGCCCCGATCCCCGGCACGTCGCTCGTGGGTATCGAGATCCCCAATCGCAAGCGCCAGAACGTCAACCTGGGCGACGTGCTGCCCTATGTGAAGGGCGGTCCGCTCGAGCTGGCCATCGGTCGCGATGCCGAGGGTACGCCGGTCGTCGCCGACCTCGCCAAGATGCCCCACCTGCTGATCGCCGGCACGACCGGTTCTGGTAAGTCGGTGATGATCAACTCCATCATCACGACCCTGCTCATGCGCGCGCTTCCCGAGGACGTTCGCCTGATCATGGTCGACCCCAAGCGCGTCGAGCTTGCGGGCTATAACGGTCTGCCGCATCTTTACGTGCCTGTAGTGACCGAGCCCAAGCAGGCCGCGAGCGCTCTGCAATGGGCCGTGTCCGAGATGGAGCGTCGCCTGAAGGTCTTCGAGCGTCTCAATGTACGTAAGATCTCGACCTATAACGAAAAGCAGGCCGCCGGCGAGTTTGAACATTACGATAACCCGCCGCAAAAGATGCCCTATCTGGTCATTATCATCGACGAGCTCTCGGACCTGATGATGGTCGCCGGTAAGGATGTCGAGGCCTCGATCGTGCGTATTGCTCAGCTGGGCCGTGCCGCCGGTATCCACCTTATCGTGGCCACGCAGCGCCCGAGCTCCAACGTGGTGACGGGCCTCATTAAGGCCAACATCACCAACCGCATCGCCTTTAACGTCGCCACGGGCATCGACTCGCGCGTCATCATCGACCAGATGGGTGCCGAAAAGCTCACCGGTTTGGGCGACATGCTGTTCTCCAAGGTCGACTGGGGCAAGCCTCGCCGTATTCAGGGCTGCTTTGTCTCGGACGATGAAATCAACGAGATTGTCGAGTTCGTCAAGTCGCAAAGCGAGCCCGACTACCATGAGGAGATCCTGTCGGCTGTGGCGCCCGCTTCCATGTCCATGGCGGGTGGCGGCATTGTCCGCACCGGAGTTGCCGAGCCGCAAGACGATGATCCGCTCATTTGGGAAGCCGCCCATATTGTGGTGGAATCGCAGCTGGGCTCCACATCTGGCCTGCAACGCCGCCTTAAGGTTGGCTATGCGCGCGCCGGGCGTATTATGGACATGCTGGAAGAAAAGGGTGTCGTCGGCCCGCCCGACGGTTCCAAGCCGCGCGAGGTCCTATTGGACGAGGAGGGGCTTGCCGCGCTGGAATCTGTCGACGCCGAGATGGCACGTGAAGATTGTGAGTTTGGAGGATTCTGATGGCTGCACGCTTTGGTGACATGCTGCTCGAGCAGCGTCGCCGAATGGGCCTTTCCATTCAGCAGGTCGCCAACACCATCAAAATCAGGCCGCAGATCATCGAGTTTTTCGAGACCGGTAACTTTGCTTCGATGCCGCCGCGCGGCTATGCGCAGGGCATGATTTCGAGCTATGCTCGCTTTTTGGGCCTCAATCCGCGCGAGGTCGTCAATGCCTACTTTGACGACCTGATGGCATACGAACGCGAGACATCGCAGCAGGGCGGTCGTTTTCAGGACGCCGCCGGCTACGTCAATTCGCGTTCTTCGGTCGATAACGGGCGCTTCCTGATGGTTCAGGGCGGTCGTTCGACCCGCTATGGACAGCGTCCTCAGCAGGCCGGTTATATTACCGAGACGGGTTCGGGCGAGGAAATTCGCTCACAGCGTGACCGGTTCCGCAGTACGCCGATGCCCGAGGACCGTGCGCTTCCCGCTGCTCGCGGCGTGGCGCGTGACCCTCGTGCCGGCTACGGCGACGGCGGCTATTCCGATCGCGGTTACCGTGGTGCCTCTACGGGACGCTCTCGCGGTGGCTATGCGGATGCCGATACCACGCAGGTGACGCCGCGTCTTCGCTCTCAATCACAGCCGTATGGCCAGCGCTCCTCGGCTCCGCGTTCGGGCCAGCGTGGCTATCAAGGCCGAGGTGAACTTGCGCCCCGCTCGGGTCAGCGCAGCCTTCAGGGCCAGGGTGGCTATCGCGGCCGTTCCGATAGCAATCGTGGTCGTATGCCTCAGGGAGGCGGCCGCAGCAGTTCCAGTCGTGGACGCGGCGGATCACGTACTCCTCAAAACAACGGGCTCGATCCGCGTATCGTCTACGCCGGCATCGGCGCCGTGGCGCTGCTGCTGATCGTGCTCATCGTGGTGCTCCTGCGTGGCTGCGGCTCCTCGGCGCCCGAGTCGACGCCCGAGACGCCCGTTGCCACCAAGACGACGACCAAGAAGTCTTCTAAGAAGACCGAAACGGTCGACGAGGACGAAGATACCGATGAGGCGACGAATGAGTCGACTGACTCGGACGCTACCAAGACGACGGCCAAGAAGGAAGAGAACGAGGTCACGAAGGTCAAAGTCTCCGTTGCCAAGGGAAAGACCGCGTGGATTGAGGTCAAGGTCGACGGCAAGTCGGTCTATGGCGCCCAAGCGACTGGCCCCTTTGAGCAGGAGTACACGCCCGAGTCCTCGATCGAGATCACCACGTCCAAGCCTTCCGATGTCACCGTTACCAAGAACGGTGAAAAGGTCCGTTACGATACCAAGACCTCGGGCGTGGCGCGTGTGACGATCACCGTTCCCAAGAAGGAGACGACTGATTCCGAGAATGGTGAAAGTTCTGATGGTACCGACACCACCGATGGTGCCGATACCACCGACGTTACCGATGCCCAGTCCACGGATGGCGCCGATACCGCAACTGACGGTCAGACACACACCGATTCTACCGACTATTCGTACGATAGCTACTAAGCCGCTCGTACGCGAAAGGAAACATCATGGCTAAAGATTCCAGCTTCGACGTCGTGTCCGAGGTCAACATGCAAGAGGTCGACAACGCCTTCCAGCAGACCACGCGCGAGATTTCCCAGCGCTATGACCTTAAGGATTCCGGCGCCACGATCGAGCTTTCGAAGGGCGACAAGCTCTTTACGATCAGCGCCCCGGCTGACTTTGTCTCTAAGCAGATTATCGACGTGCTGAGCTCCAAGCTCATCAAGCGCGGCATCGACCTCAAGGCTGTCTCGTGGGATGCTCCGCAGGCGGCGTCGGGCGGCACCGTGCGCGTGCTCGGCCATATCGTCGAGGGCATCGACCAGGCGACCGCCAAGAAGATCAACAAGGACATCAAGGACCAAAAACTCAAGGTCAAGGTGACCATCGAGGCCGACAAGCTGCGTGTTTCCTCTGCTTCGAAGGACGCGTTGCAGACCGTGATTCAGTTCCTGCGCGACCAGGATTACGGCCAGCCGCTACAGTTCACCAACTACCGCTAATATCATTCGAAAGGACCGCTCTCCAACATGGATACACCGTTGGGCTCCGTGCTCTACATCACCCTCGGGTGCGCTAAGAACGAGGTTGACACCGACCGCATGCGTTCTCTTTTGACCGCCGCAGGCTACGAGGAAGCATTCGACCCGCAGGATGCCGATATTGCCATCGTCAATACATGTTCGTTCCTCGCCTCCGCAACGTCCGAGAGCATCGAGACCACGCTCGAGCTCGCCAACGAGGTTCAGGACGGCGTTCGTTCTTGCCCCATCGTCATGTGCGGCTGCGTGCCGTCGCGCTATGGCGACGACCTGCCTGACGAGTTGCCCGAGGTCGCTGCCTTTGTGAAGGCCGACGAGGAAGACGGCATCGTGGCGGTCATCGATGGCGTGCTGGGTGTCGAGCGCGAGATTGCCGCCTATATTCCTCAGGTCAAGCGTACCGTCGAGGGTGCGGTTGCCTACGTCAAGATTTCTGATGGCTGCAACCGCTTCTGCAGCTTCTGCATGATCCCTTACATTCGCGGTCGCTATCATTCGCGTAATGCCGAGAGCATTATCTCCGAGGTGCGCGACCTGGTTGCCGGCGGTGTGCGCGAGATCGTGCTGATCGGCCAGGACACGGGTATTTGGGGCACCGACTTTGCTGACGAGGACGTCGCCGAGGGCTTGCCGCGCAATCTGGCGCAGCTGCTGCGTGCCGTCGCCGAGGCCGTGCGCCCGCACAACGTCTGGGTCCGCGTGCTCTATCTGCAGCCCGAGGGCATGACTGACGAACTCATCGAGACGATTCGCGATACGCCCGAGGTGCTGCCCTATATCGATATCCCCGTGCAGCACTGCGACGCGCGCATCCTCAAGGCTATGCGCCGTTCTGGTTCGCGCCAGGAGCTCGAGGACCTGTTCCGCGATCTGCGTGAGCGTATCCCCGGCATCGTGATCCGTTCCACGGCCATGGTCGGCTTCCCGACCGAGACCGACGACGAGTTCCGCGACCTCATCGACTTTATGGACACCGTCGGCTTCGACTACACGAGTGTCTTTGCCTACTCGCGTGAGGAGGGCAGCCTGGCCGCCAAGATGGAGGGTCAGGTCGATGAGGAGGTCAAGCTCGAGCGCGCCCAGGAGGCCATGGACCTGGCCGAATCGCTCGGTTTTGCTGCGACTGCCGCGCATGTGGGCGAGCGCGCCCAGGTGATCGTCGACGGTATCGAAGAAACCGAGGACGGCGCCGAGCTGATCGGCCATGCCTGGTTCCAGGCGCCCGATTCCGATGGCGCGGTGCATCTGGACGCCGGCGAGGCGTCCGTGGGTGATATTCTGACCGTCGAGTTTACCGATAGCTTCTGCTATGAGCTTATCGGTCATGTTGTGGAGTAGGAGAGCGTCGTGGCAAACGAGAGCAATAAGGAACTGACGAGTGTTTGGACGCCCGCCAACATCGTGACGTGCGTTCGCATCGTTTTTATCCCGGTGTTCATGATCGTGTCGGCGCTTTCTCACACGAGTGTTGCCGGTACGGATTGGAGCACCTTCGACGGCCCGCTCGCCGCCGCTGCCTTCATTCTGTATGTGATCCTGTCGTGTACCGATAAGGTCGACGGTTATCTGGCGCGTTCGCGCAACGAGATCACCGACTTCGGTAAATTCTTGGACCCCATCGCCGACAAGCTGCTGGTGTTCTCGGCCCTGCTGCTGTTCTTGGATTTTGGCGCGGTGACCGTGTGGTCCGTGTTCATCATCTTGTTCCGCGAGCTGCTGGTGAGTGCCCTTCGCATGGTCGCGAGCGCTGCCGGCGTGGTCGTTGCCGCCGATAAGCTCGGCAAGTATAAGACGGCGACCACGATGGTCTCCATCTGCGGCTATCTGTGCGTCTTTGCGATGGCCGGTCTCCAGCTGGGGTCGGTGTCGCTGCTGCTCGGTGTCTATTCGGTGTCGCGCTTCCTGTACGCCGTTGCCGTTGTCCTGACCGTTATCTCGGGCGCCCAGTACTTCTGGAACTGCCGCAAGATCGTCTTTTCGGTCTAGGTCCTGGTGGGTATGACGGACTCTTTTGAGCAGATTTCCGCACATAACGAGGAGCTGGCGCGCGATATTGTCGAGCGCGCGAGCGCTCGGGGCGTGACGGTTTCGACGGCTGAGTCGCTGACGGCGGGTATGATCGCCTCGACGATTGCCGATATCCCGGGCGCCTCGGCGGTGCTGCGTGGCGGTGCGGTGACCTATTGCGATGAGATCAAGCATCGCGTTCTTGGTGTTGAGCAGGAGACGCTCGACCGCTATACCGCGGTGTCGCATCAGACCGCGCGCGAGATGGCGGCGGGTTCGCTGGAGCTGTACCAGAGCGATATTGCAGTGAGCGCAACGGGTTATGCCGGCCCCGGCGGTGGCACTGAGGAAGATCCGGCGGGCACTTTCTATATTGGCTGGGCGTATCGCTCCGCCGATGGGGGCGTGCCGGTCGTGGACTCTGTGCGCTGCCACTATGAGGGCGACCGTTCGTGTGTTCGTGCCCATGCGGTCGCGGAGGCATTGGGACGCATTGCCCTTGTGCTCAACTCTATGGAATAGACGTGTTTTAAGGGGCCTCCGGGCCCCTTAATTGTGGAGATAGGGACCTCAGAAGAATTTAGCGTTTGTGCTGTTCATGGGTGTATTTTTGCCTGCCTTGTTCATTTTTGGTCCTTTGTGGTCAAGCATTTGGTCAGTGTTTGGTCGGCGTTTGGTTGGGTTTTGGAAAGGTCGGCTGCATATGATTTATCTGAACGGTTGACCACGAACAGCCGTTCGTTTATTATCGATGCAGGTTGTTAAGAGGAGGGCTATTCATGGCCAAGAATTCAGGTCCCGTACGTACCGTTCATGCTCGCACGACGGGTAAAGAGCGCGATGAGATGATCGCCACCACCAAGGCCGAGATCGAGAAGAAATTCGGCCAGGGTTCCATCATGAGGTACGGCGACGGTGGCCCCGAGCTCGAGGTCGAGGCCATCCCTACGGGCGCTCTGGCACTCGATGCCGCTCTGGGTATCGGCGGTGTGCCGCGCGGCCGAATCGTCGAGATCTACGGTCCCGAGTCCTCCGGTAAGACGACGCTTTCGCTCGAGATCTTGGCCGAGGCCCAGGCAATGGGTGGCGTTGTTGCATTTATCGATGCCGAGCACGCGCTCGATCCCACGTATGCCGCGCGCATCGGCGTGGATATCGACGAGGTGCTCATTTCCCAGCCCGATACGGGCGAGCAGGCGCTCGAGATTGTTGACATGCTCGTGCGCTCCGGCGCCATCGATGCCATCGTCGTCGACTCCGTCGCCGCGCTGACCCCGCGTGCCGAGATCGAGGGAGAGATCGGCGACACTACGGTCGGTCTTCAGGCTCGCCTGATGAGCCAGGCGCTCCGCAAGCTCGCCGGCTCGCTGTCCAAGTCCAACACGACGTGCATCTTCATTAACCAACTGCGTGAGAAGATTGGCGTCATGTTCGGCAACCCCGAGACTACGACGGGCGGCCGCGCCCTTAAGTTCTTCTCTTCGGTGCGTATCGACATTCGCCGTATCGACAGCATTAAGCTTAAGGACGAGGTTATCGGTAACCGCGTGCGAGCCAAGGTCGTTAAGAACAAGGTGGCAGCTCCGTTCCGTTCTGCTGAGTTCGACATCATGTACGGTACGGGCATCTCTAAGGAAGGCTCGATTCTGGACATGGCTGTCGAGTGCGGCATCTGCAAGAAGATGGGCTCCTGGTTTGCCTATGGCGAGGACAAGCTCGGCAACGGTCGCGAGGCCGCCAAGGCTTTCCTGCGCGAACACCCCGATTGCGCCGACGAGATTGAGCATAAGGTCCGCCTTGCCTGCGGACTTGAGTTTGATGACGATGCTCCGTCCGAGGTCGAGCTGACCGATCAGCCTGCGCCTGAGGAGTTTGACGAGCTTTACGCCATCGATGGTTCCGCCATGCTCGATGATGACGACGAGTAGCGGTTACGCTCATGTCGTATACGGTGACCGAGGCCACGGTCGTCTTTCCCGATAAGAAGGCGGCCTCCTCGTTCTCGAGCGGGTATGCGTCCAAAAAGCCTTGCGCACATATCGATTGTGAGCTTGAGGGCGGTTTTGAGCGTTCTATTTGGATTCCCGTGCGGGTCGCGCGCCTGTATGTCAAAAACCGCCCAGATCTTCCCTGTGATTGGGACAACTTTCGTGAGGCGGTGCAGCTCATCGAGCGTAAATGTGCACTTACCATGGTGACCGAGATGTTATCGCGCCGCGACCATGCGACGGGTGAGGTCCGTGACAAGCTGGCTTGCTACGGCTTTCACCAGACAGCGATTGATTTCGCCGTCGAGCGCGCCACCGAGTATCGCTTTTTAGACGAGAACCGCTTTTGCTCGTACTTTATCGAGGAACGCAAACGGCGTGGTTGGGGACAGCGCAAAATCGAGACCGAGCTCAAGCGTCGTCATGTCGTGCTCGATGACATTCCCGGTTATCCCGAGGAATATTTTGCCGTCGAAGACGATTTGGCGCGTGCGTCAGCCCTGCTCGCCAAGCGACGTGTTCCAGAGACGCGCGGATTCGAAAAACTGGTTCGGTTTTTGATGGGCAAGGGCTTCTCGTATCACATCGCCGCCGATGCCGTTAAGGCACGCCTCGATGCCGAATGCGAGGAATGTGCGGTTTAGGCATATGCGTTTTGTGGTCCTGCCGTTCACCGCGTTTTAGCCGCCGTGCTGGGGCCATTTATTTGACAGTTGTTGTGGTTCAACGTACGATAAACACTGTCATTTGCTTTGTGATATGTGCTCATCTGTGATGAGTTTGTTTATATGTTTATCTGTATCCGACCCGCATAAGCTGCGCCCATATTACTCAAATGTCGCGAGCCGTTCGTAAGGACGGTTCGCTTTGTTGTGTAACGAATCCATAAAAAGGAGTGAGCATGCCTATCATCGCAGCGCTCGTTGGCATCGTTTTGGGTGCCATCGCCGCCATTGCCTACATGCGCACCGCCAAGCAGGGTAGTCTTCACGAGGCCGACGAAAAGATCCAGTCGGCACACGCACAGGCTGAGTCCCTGATCGGTGATGCTAAGCGTCAGGCCGAGACCCTCAAAAAAGAGGCTCTGCTCGAGGCTAAAGAGGAGATCATCAAGAACAAGCAGGCCGCCGAGGCCGAGGACAAGCAGCGTAAGAGCGAGATTCGTACGCTCGAGAACCGTGTGATGCAGCGCGAGGAGTCCCTTGATCGCCGAAACGACGCTCTCGACAAGCGTGAGCACCAGCTGTCCAGCCAGGCCGGTCAGGTCGAGAAGCGCTCCCGCGAGCTCGAGGAGCTCTGCGCCAAGCAGACCTCCGAGCTCGAGCGTATCGCCGACCTGACCCGTGAGGACGCCCACAAGGAGCTCCTCGATAAGGTTCGCGGCGAGGTCACCCACGAGGCTGCCACGATCATTCGCGAGTCCGAGCAGCAGGTTCGCGCCGAGTGCCACAAGACCGCCCAGGAGATTCTGTCCCTGGCGATTCAGCGCTGCGCTGCCGACCACACAGCCGAGGTCACCGTTACCTCCGTGCACATTCCCTCTGATGACCTCAAGGGCCGTATCATCGGTCGCGAGGGTCGCAACATCCGGACCTTCGAGCAGGTTTCCGGCGTCAACCTCGTGATCGACGACACGCCCGAGACTGTCGTTCTTTCGAGCTTCGACCCGGTCCGTCGTGAGACCGCCCGTGTTGCCCTCGAGAACCTCATCGCCGACGGCCGCATTCACCCCGCCCGCATCGAGGAGATGTATCACAAGGCTGCCGACCTGGTTCAGCAGCGCGTGCGCGAGGCTGGCGAGCAGGCTGCCTTCGATACCGGCATCCACGACCTGCATCCCGAGATCGTCAAGACCCTTGGTGCCCTGCGCTACCGTACCTCGTTTGGTCAGAACGTGCTTCAGCACTCCCTCGAAGTCTCTGACCTGTGCGGCGTGATGGCTTCCGAGCTTGGCCTGGACGTTGTGACCGCCAAGCGCGCCGGCCTGCTGCACGACCTGGGCAAGGCAATCGACCATGACGTCGAGGGCCCGCATGCCGTCATCGGCGCCGAGCTTGCCCGCCGTTATGGCGAGAAGCCCGTTATCGTCCACGCTATCGAGGCTCACCATGCCGACGTCGACCCCAACACGGTGCTCGATGTCCTGGTACAGGCCGCCGATGCTGTCTCTGCCTCTCGCCCCGGTGCCCGTCGCGAGTCTGCCGAGAACTACATCAAGCGTCTTGAGAAGCTCGAGGAGATCGCCAACTCCCATGATGGCGTCGAGCGTACCTATGCCATGCAGGCTGGTCGCGAGGTCCACGTCATGGTTCAGCCGGACAAGATCTCCGATGCCCAGTCCACGGTCCTGGCTCACGATATCGCCCATCAGATCGAGGAAGAGATGGAGTATCCCGGTCAGGTGCGCGTCGTCGTGATTCGCGAGAGCCGCGCTGTCGATATCGCTAAATAACATGAGCGACGCGAACGAGCTCATCTCATTTATCGCGTCGATGTCGGGGGAGGGCAACCTTCGCGTCGAGGAGAACCTTGGCGAGGGTTATGTCCGCCTCCGCGTTTCGGAGGCCGAGAGGCGCCAGGCAAAGCACGACATTCAGCATGTCGAGGATATCGTCATTGAAATGCTCCGTAATGCTCGCGATGCTGGCGCCGACAAAGTCTATCTCGCTACGACCAAGGAAGATGGCGTCCGCACGCTTGTCTTTCTGGATAACGGTTCGGGCGTTCCGCAAGATATGCAAGAGCGAATCTTCGATGCCCGTGTTACCTCCAAGCTCGAGAGCATGAAGATGGACCGTTGGGGCGTTCACGGTCGTGGCATGGCATTGTTTTCGATCAAGCAGAACACCGACGAGGCCCGTGTGGTCACGTCCGGTGTCGATCTTGGTTCAGCCTTTAAGGTGAGCGTTGCGGCCGACCGCCTCAGTGAGCGTGCCGATCAGTCCAGCTGGCCCCAGGCCGTCAAGGATGAGGACGGACGTTATGTCTGTGCTCGGGGCCCGCATAATATTATTCGCGCTGCTTGTGAGTTTGCGCTCGAGGAGTTGCGTGGTTGCGATGTCTATCTTGGTTCTCCGTCTGAGATTGCCGCGACCCTTTATGCTCAGGCGTCAAGTCGGCTCGATACGTCGCGTCTCCTGTTCATTGATGACGAGAGCGAGCTTCCGGTTGTTGATCGTCTAGGCCTTGCCTCTGATGCCGAGGACTTTATCCGTATTTGTTCGGGTTTGGGTCTTGAAATGTCCGAGCGCACGGCCCATCGCATTTTGGCAGGGCAGATTAAGCCCGTTTGCGGTGTGACTGCGCGTCTGCTGCGCGAGCGTGACTCATCCTCGCATGCGCCGGCTCCTGTCGATCTCGCGAAGGATCGTCGTGGGCTACGTATTGCCAAGGATGACATGGCACAGTTTTCGCGTGCTGTGGAGCGCGACTTTAATGACCTTGCCGCCCGGTACTATCTCAACCTTTGCGGCGACCCAAAGATTCGCGTTTCGCGTGATCGAATCACCGTGACCTTCGATCTTGCCAAAGAGGAATAGTGCCTTTACCGAGTCCACTCGGTACGATACAGTTATTGCAGTTAAAACGTACTTTTAAACGCAGGAGTTTCTTCATGGATTGCCTGAAGGTATCAAGCAAATCATCGCCCGCGTCCGTTGCCGGCGCCATCGCCGGCATGGTCAAGGATGGTGTGCCCGTCAACATCCAGTGTGTCGGTGCCGGTGCTGTCAACCAGGCCATTAAGGCCGTTGCTATCGCGCGCGGTTTTTTGATTCCAACCGGTTTTGATATTTCCTGTGCGCCCGTGTTCTCCGACATCCTCATTAACGGGGAGTCGCGCACGGCTATCCGCCTTTCTATCTACGTTCACCAGATCAATCGGGCTGCTATGGATAACGTCGTCATGGATGATGTTAAGCCTGTGGCATAGCTTCTGCTTGCCTCGATTCGCCTCCCTTCCATCGTTAGGACTTATGCACATGGACCAGCGTTCCGTACGCGATATTCTTGCCGGTAAAACCTACTTTATCCGCACCTTTGGCTGCCAGATGAATCAGCACGATTCCGAGCGCGTGAGCGGTCTGCTTGATTCGTATGGCTGCCTCATGGCGCTCGATCCCGAGCATGCCGATATCGTTGTCTTCATGACATGCTGTGTGCGTGAGGCCGCCGATACTCGCCTGTACGGTCAGTGCAATTCCTGCAAAAGCCTGCCGCCTTCGCCTTCGGGCAAGCGTGTGGTTGCCGTGGGCGGCTGCATTGCGCAGCGTGATGGCGAGGGCCTGCTCACCAACGTCGATAACGTCAATGTCATCTTTGGCACGCATTCCATCGCACATGTGGCCGAGCTCATTGCCGAGGCGTTCCTTGATGGTAAGCGTCATATCCGCACCAATGAGCATGAGGATACGGATGCCATGAGCATGCCGTGGCATCGCGAGACCCAGTATCACGCCTGGGTGCCCATCATGACAGGCTGCAATAATTTCTGCACCTATTGCATCGTGCCGTACGTGCGCGGTCGCGAAAAAAGTCGCCCCTTCGAGGAGATTGTCGACGAGGTGACCGGTTTGGTGCGCCAGGGCGTGCGTGAGATTACGCTGCTGGGCCAAAACGTTAACTCATATGGTCGCGATCTGTTTGGCAAGCCGCGTTTTGCCGATCTGCTGCGTGCCGTGGGCGATACGGGTGTGGAGCGCATCTTCTTTACGTCTTCGCATCCCAAGGATCTGCTCCCCGAGACCATCGACGCCATGGCCGAGACGCCTGCCGTTATGCCGCAGTTGCACCTGGCCGTCCAGTCAGGTTCGACACGGATCCTCAAAGAGATGAATCGCCGTTATACACGCGAGGACTATCTGGGCCTGGTCGATCGCATTCGCAACCGCATGCCCGATATCGCGCTCTCGACCGACATTATCGTTGGCTTCCCGGGCGAGACTGAAGAAGACTTTGAGCAGACGCTCTCACTTGCCGAGACGGTCCGCTATGCTCAGGCCTATACCTTCATCTATTCCAAGCGCGCCGGTACCCCGGCCGCCGAGATTGACGATCCTACGCCGCATGAGGTTATTCTCGAGCGTTTCAACCGCCTGGTTAAGGTTATCGAGACCACGGCGCACGAGTACAACCAGGGTGAGCTTCATACTGTGGTGCCGGCGCTCATTGAGGGAACGAGTAAAAAGAACGACGCGGTCCTGCTGGGCAAGAGTCCCAAGAATCAGACCGTGCATGCGCCTATCCCCGAGGGTTACAGCATCGATCAGCTTGTTGGCAAGATCGTTGATGTTGACGTTGACGTTGCCAAGACCTGGTATTTGTCCGGCTCCGTTGTGGGCGAGCCGCGCTAATGGTTTCTCCCGGGGCAGGTCTTTCCGCCGTTGCGATCGTCGGTCCGACGGCGGTTGGTAAGAGTGGTGTTGCCGACCGTTTGGCGGCTCGTCTTTCGTCCGAAGTGCTGTCGTGCGATGCGATGCAAATCTATCGCGGCATGGACATCGGTACCGCAAAGATGGCGCCCGATGAGTGTACGGCGCCGCTGCGTCTCGTCGACATTGTAGAGCCGGGTGTGGCGTACTCTGCGGCGCTTTATCAGGCTGACGCTCGCGCGCATGTTGAGCGTTTGCTTGGCGAGGGCCGCCTACCGGTGTTTTGCGGGGGCACAGGCTTGTATCTCAAGGCCGCCCTGGATGAGATGGATTTTCCCTCGGGCGAGCTTGAGGACGATCGTCGCGCGGGGTATCAGGAGCTTGCCGAGCGTATTGGCGAGGAAGAACTGCATGCCCTGCTTGCCGAGCGCGATCCAGAATCAGCTGCTGTTATTCATCCGCATAACGTGCGGCGTGTGATTCGCGCGCTCGAAATGCACGATGATGGCGTTTCCTATGCGCAGCAAAAGTCGCAGTTTAGTGTTCCGCGCGAGCATTATCATGCGTTATGGTTTGGCCTGACGCGAAATCGCGAGGTGCTCTATGAACGCATTAACCTACGTGTCGATGTGATGTTTGAGCAGGGTCTTGTTGATGAGGTTCGCGGTCTTATGGACCAGGGGCTGGGAGATGCCCTGACTTCGATGCAGGCAATTGGCTATAAAGAGATCATCGATGCTTTCAATGGCGTGACGAGCATGGATGAGGCTCGCGAACTCATTAAGATGCGTTCGCGTCGCTATGCCAAACGTCAGCTTTCGTGGTTTAAGCGCGATGACCGTATCGCGTGGTTTGATATGGATGAATGTACGATCGATGAGGTCGTTGAGGATATCCTGCATCGTATTGAGGCTGCCTAATGGCCCGTTTCCCCCTTGTTCCCACGGCACCCGAGCCCGAGCGTGCCATTTTAGTTGGTGTTGAGTGGCGCGACAATGCATGGCCGCTCGATCGCTCGCTTGATGAGCTGGAGCGTCTTGCCCACACAGCTGGTGCCCAGAGCGTGGCACGCTTGTCGCAGCGTTTGGTAAAGCCGTATCCTAAATCGTTTATCGGTTCCGGTAAGGTTGAAGAGCTGTGCGGCCTGGTGCATCGCATGGATGCCGATGTCGTTATTTTTGACGACGACCTGACCCCCTCGCAGCAATCCTATTTGGAGAAAGCCGTGGGCGAGCCGGTAAAGATTATCGATCGTACAGCACTGATCCTGGATATCTTTGGCCTGCATGCTCAGACGCGTGAGGGACGCCTGCAGGTACAGCTGGCACAGCTTCAATATTTGTTGCCTCGCTTGCGTGGCATGTGGAGCCATCTCGCCAAGGAGCAGACGCGCGGCGGCATCGGCTCACGTTTTGGTCAGGGCGAAAGTCAGCTCGAGGTCGACCGTCGCCTCATTCGTAATAAGATCGCTGCGCTTCGTCGTGAGCTCAAGCAGGTTGAACAGCGTCGCGATGTTCAATCCAAGAGCCGCATTGAGTCACCGGCGTTTCGCGTCGCGTTAGCCGGTTATACCAATGCCGGTAAATCGACGTTGCTCAATCGTCTGACCGGCTCTACGGTACTTTCGCAGGACAAGCTGTTTGCTACGCTCGACCCTACGACGCGTTCGTATCGCCTGCCCGGCGGTCGCGGCATGACGATTACCGATACCGTCGGCTTTATTCAAAAGCTGCCGCATGGTCTGGTCGATGCCTTTAAATCGACGCTGTCCGAGGTGTTGGGTGCCGATCTAATTCTCAAAGTCGTAGATGCGTCTGACGAGGACTATGAGCGGCAGCTGGAGGCTGTCGACCGCGTGCTTGATGAGATCGGCGCCGGAGAGCGTTTAACGCTGACCGTATTCAATAAAATCGATCTTCTCGATAGCGTCGATCGATTGAGTTTCCGTCGTCGTTATCCCGAAGCCGTTCTGTTCTCGGCCCAGACGGGTGAGGGACTCGACGATCTCGTCGACCGTATTGCTCGCGAGGCAGCTGCCACCGATGTGTTGCTCTCCGCTGATATTCCGTATCGCGAGGGCGCTCTCATCACGCTGGTGCATGAGCAGGGAACCCTTCTGCATGAGGAATATCTCGAGGACGGCGTTCGCATTGTGGCGAAACTGCCGGCTCGTATTGCACCGCGGCTTGAGCGTTATCGTACCGAGTAGATGAACTTCAAAATGCCCAGAATGATGGGCTGATGCAGTAGATAAAAGGGGAGTGCATGGCGTCCAAGGCTGGCGAGCGCCGGCAGGGGGTTGGCGTAGGCCCAGCTAGGGACGGTCTTATCGATTCCCTGCGCTATATGTGCGGCGAAGTATCCTGCAAGATACATAAAGATAAACGGAATGATGGGGTAGTAATCACCTGAAGCAAACCCAGGGCTCGGAAATCCCAGCCACGCAAGGTAGGGGACAGGGTACATCTTTTTGGGGGTGCTCCAGGTGAGGGCGAACAACACAAGGCATAGGGACATACCCCATCTCGCCGATATCTTCTTGAGGTCGGGATCGGTTAACGCCACGATGCCGGTACATGCGGCCATGCAGTAGATGATGCCAAAATTAACTGAATCGTCGACTGAGACAAGTGTTGTTGCCAACCAGACGACGAGTGCTGCTAAGGCGTATTTGGCGGCACGTTTGATATTGTTGCGCGAAAGGGTGCACATCCAACCCGCGATAAACAAAAAAACCCAGCTGATGCTGGCGCGCCAGATGTCTTGAAAGACTGACTGGGTAAACCAGGGCATATCCCAGCCGTACAGGTAGGCGAAATCATAGCAAGCGTGAAAACCTGCCATAGAAATCATCGTAAACCCGCGGACGGTATCAAAGATAGTGATGCGTTTTTGCATTACGAGAACCGGCGCATCAAGCCGACGACTTTGCCCAGGATAACGGGATTCGTTGCATAGATGGGCTCCATAGTGTCGTTCTCGGGCTGCAAGCGCACGCGCCCCTGCTCCTTGTAGAACGTCTTGACGGTCGCCGAACCATCAATCATGGCCACGACAATTTCGCCGTTCATGGCACTTTTTTGTTCACGGACGATGATGTAATCGCCATTGAAGATGCCGACATTGATCATTGAGCTCCCATGCACCTCAAGGATAAAGGAACCCTGATCAGTGGCGATTTCGGTCGGGATAGTAAACGTGTCTTCGATATTCTGCTCGGCCAGAATGGGAATCCCAGCCGCGACGCGACCAACGAGCGGTAGCGAGACCGTTCCGCGAGGTGCGGTGGGCTCGTCAGATTTAGAAATTGAGACAGAGGAACCGTCCTCGTTAAAGAGTTCCAGGGCGCGCGGTTTGGTGGCATCGCGCTTGAGTAGCCCGCGCGCCTCCAGGGCAGAGAGATGGGCGTGCACGGTGCTGGGGGAGGAAAGGCCCACGGCAGAAGCCATTTCGCGCACGCTGGGCGGATAACCCTTCTCCTGCTGATATTCCTTGATGAAGTCGTAAATTTGCTGCTGACGCTTGGTAATTTTGCGAGCCATCAGGGCATCCTCTCTACCCATGCCAAACAAATGTTCGAATTTTGCTTGACAGGAACAACTGTTCGAAGATAATAATAACCGAACATTCGTTCTCGCGCTAGATATTTTTGTCCGCGCGGCTTGATAAAACTGTTCTCAGCAAAACACGCGAGAGGAGAACATGATGAACGCAACGAATATGGTCCAGGGTAACCTCGCCCTTAAGCTCGAGACGCCTGCAGAACCCACATTTACGGTTGTTCAGGGTGGCCGCTCCGGCATTCAGCCTTTGACCGTAAAGCCTGCGCGCAATCAGCAGGCTGTAGTCGCGCCGGCCCGCGCTGCCCTGAAGGTTTCGACGATTGTCGCCGTTGCCGTTGCGTTTACGCTCTTCTTTGTCCTCGCTACGTCGGTCTTTAACGCTCGTCACGCTGCGTATGCCGAGTCCGTTTCCAACATTACCTACGAGACTATTCGCGTTCAGCCTGGCGATTCTCTTTGGTCGCTTGCCGAGGAATATCCAATCGAAGGCCTTTCCACGCAAGAGACTTCCGATATGATCCGTAACGTCAATCATCTGGAGCATGGTTCGCTCGCCGCCGGTGCGCATCTTAAGGTTCCCGCTCGTTCGTAATCATTATCGCGCTGCGCATGGTACCCTTGTTATCGTTTAAGAGGAGGTACCATGCGCTGTCCCAAATGCGGCAAGGCACATACCCGCGTCGTTGATTCCCGTATGCAGGAGTCAAATAACACCATTAAGCGTCGTCGCGAATGTTGCTCGTGTAACTACCGCTTTACAACGTTTGAGCGATGTGAAGACCCAATCGAGGTCATTAAGTCAGACGGAACCAAGCAGCGGTTCGATCGCAATAAACTGCTCGTCGGCTTGATGCGCGCCACAATCAAGCGCGATATCGACACTAAGAAGCTCAATGAGATTATCGACGACATCGAGGTCGAGCTGCGCTCTCGCACACTGACGGCCGTCACGTCCCATGAGTTGGGTGACATGGTGCTCAAGCGCTTGGCCAAGATCGACAAGGTGGCCTACATTCGCTTTGCCTCGGTCTACCGCGATTTCAAAGACGTCGATGAGTTTCTGCAAGAGCTCGACAAGCTAAGGTGATTCCATGTCTAACATTACCGTCAACATAAAGCGTCTCGACCCCACCGTCGAGCTTCCCAAATACGCCCATCCCTCCGATGCCGGCTTGGATCTATGCTCCAACGAGGACTGCGTCCTGAAGCCCTTCGAACGCTGTCTGGTCTCTACGGGGCTGGCCATCGCCCTGCCCGATGGCTACGCCGGCTTCGTCCAGCCTCGCAGCGGCCTAGCTATTAAGCAGGGACTTTCTATAGTCAACACGCCTGGCCTCATCGACGCCCACTACCGAGGAGAACTCAAGGTCATCCTCATTAACCTAGACCCCACGAACAACATCCAAATCAAAAAAGGCGACCGCATAGCCCAACTCGTCATCCAAGAAGTCCCCACGGTCAACCTCATAGAGGTAGACGAACTAGACGAAACCGACCGAGGCAAAGGAGGCTTCGGCTCCAGCGGCATCGCCTAGGGCGCTCGTATCCCTCCCGCCCGGGGCTTACCTATATCATTCCATGCTCAAACATTCTCGCGTCGCTTCGCTCGCTGCGAAACTGCGCGTGGAACGATATAGGTAAGCTCCGGGCGGGCGGCTACTCGCTTGAAACAATATTTACTTTTCTAGAAAGCCGATGCGATAAAGGGACGCCTCCTTTGTCGCATCGACTTACTGTATTTATATTTTCTGGTTCCCCTTTGCAGATTCTACTGGAGGGGAATCTGGTATAGCTGCTAGTACGTAAACGCAGCTTACCTGCGGGAGGCCCCTATATATCGTCCCACGCGCAGTTTCGCAGCGAAGCGAGAATGTTTGAGCATGGGATGATATATAGGGGCCTCCCGCAGGTAAGCGGACATAAAGACGCTAGCGGATATGCGCGGGTTTTCCGCCCCAGTAGAAGCGGCAGAAGGCTCGTTTGCGCTTTTGGGGTTTGCCTACGAGCTCCATGGTGGCGATGGCGATGTCTTCGGCTGCGTGGGGGCGGCGTAGTACTTCGCCGTTGATGAGTAGGGCTTTGAGTGATTCGGGATGGTCGTGCAAGTGACGTAGGGTAACGATGAGCTCTCGTGCGGTGGTGACATGCATGCTGGCGCCCATGCCGGTGAGCATGGTGGTGTTGGCCTTTTCCTGGCCATAGGACTTGCCCAGCAGAATCATCGGCAGATGTGCGCATAGGCACTCGGTGACCGTGAGTCCGCCCGATTTGAGGATTGCCAGGTCGCATCCGTGCATGAGGGCCGCCATGTCGTCAACATAGTCCAACACCGTGACGTTCTCGAGCTTCATGGCATCGAAGAGCGTCTTCAGCCGGGTGGCATACTCCACGTCTTTGCCGGGCAAAAAGACAAAGTGCATGTCTTCGAAGCTGCGTAGGAAGGGGAGGGTGCGGTCCATCTCCGCGCGAAAGCGAACGTACGGTTGAGGCAAGCTGGCACCGGCCATTACCAGCACGACGGTCTTGTCGGTGGGGAGGTTGAACTTAGCTAGCTCTTCCTCGCGATCGTAATCCGTGTCGAATCCGGCGCGAATAGGAATGCCGGTAATGCGAATCTTTGTCTCGAGCACCTTGCGCGGACGCAGCGTTTCGGCCATAAATTCGTTGGCAACACAGAATAAATCGGTGTCCTTGTGGGGCCACCATCCCTCGACTTCGTAGTCGGTCGGTACGCAGACGACCGGATAATCGATTCCCGTAATTACGCGGGCGCCCACGGCAACATTGGCTGCCGTGATGTGCGTTGCAACCACGGCTATGGGCCTGCGGCTACGAATATATTCGTTGAAGGCGGGGAACATAATTCGCGACCATGCCGTTCCGCCACCCCAGAGAAGATGTCCCGTAAGCGTATATCGCCAGGTCAGGTCGTAAATGGGGCGCGTGGCTCCCGTAAAAGAAGCCGCGGTTTTATTGCCGTCGAAATTAATACGTCCAAAATCAAGGATATCGAGTACTTCAATCTCAACGTCCTCGGGGATGCCATTGGTGCCGCGGATAAGGTCGAATGCCTGCGCAATCGCATTTGCGGCGGCCTTGTGGCCCGAGCCAACGGAGGCGTGCACGATGGTCACGAGAGGTTTTTGCTGAGCCAGGAGCGTGGTTTGCTCCGATTGGGGAGTGCTGTGCGTGAGCAGGGGAGCGTCGTCACTCGTCTGCGCCTGGTCCATCGATAACTCCCCTTCAGCTTTGTAATACGGATTTATCATTGTAGTGCATGAGTGTCACGTTCACGTAAATTTGGGTATGAGCGCAAAGAACGACAACGTTTCGACGAAAGGACGCTTCATGACTACCGATAAGCCGATCGATGTTGCGATTATCGGTGGCGGCCCCGCGGGCTATGCTGCCGCCATTTATGCTGCGCGTGCCAACCTGACGACGACCGTGATTGAGCAGGGCATGTCGGGAGGGCAGATCGCCACAACCAATGAGGTCGAGAACTATCCGGGTTTCCCGCTCCTGAGTGGCGCCGAACTCGGCGAGCGTTTTCAGCAGCATGCAGAGGGCCTGGGAGCACAGGTTACATGGAGCATGGTTACGGGTATCGATTACGATGCCGATGCAGCGTTGTTTACGGTGCATCACGATATGGGCGATACGCTGGCCTCGAGTGTTATCGCTTGCATGGGTGCCACGCCGCGTCCGGCAGGTTTCGCAGGCGAGGATACGTATCGCGGTCGTGGCGTTTCATATTGCGCAACATGTGACGGCATGTTTTTCCGCGGCAAGCAGGTTTTTGTAATCGGTGGTGGCAATTCGGCATGCGAAGAGGCTCTGTTCCTGTCCGACATTGCCAACAGTGTGACCATCGTGCTGCGCCGCGACCAGTTCCGTGCGCCCGATGGTGTTGTTCAGAAAGTACTCGCAAAGGACAATATTACAGTTAGGTACCAAACTAGTATTGTGGAGCTATCGGGCGAAGCCATGCCAACGACGATTACCTTTAAGGACAATGCATCCGGCGAGACTCATACCGAGTCATTTGAGCCCGGCTCGTTTGGCATCTTTGTCTTTACCGGAACGCAGCCCCATACCGAGCTTGTTGAGCATCTAGTCGATCTGGCGCCTGATGGCGGCATTCTGACTGATGAATCCATGGCGACCCGCACGCCAGGTCTATTTGCCGCTGGCGATATCCGTTCCAAACGTTTACGCCAGGTTGTGACCGCTGTTTCGGACGGAGCCATAGCGGCAACGAGCGCATACGCGTTTCTCCGTGGATAAGTACGATAATATATCTTATGTAAGGTTGATATCAATTTACTAAATGGCGGGACGATGCATCAGTGCACTGTCCCGCCATTTTTCTTGGCGGCTATGTGGTATGCAAAACTAGATAACCTAGAATACAATATAGAAAACGAACGGAGGCCTCTTATGAACCACGCTAAATACGTTATTCCGATGTCCGATTCGTCGGTCAGCATTAAGCCCGAGGATATTCAGCCCACAGTGCTGCCCGATGCATTCATTCAGTCCGATATCGTGCGTAAACTCAATACGTTAAGTCTGCCGCGCTATAACCAGTTGCCCAATGTGACGCTCTACCGCGACCAGGTCATTGAGTATGTTGCGCTGTGGATGGAGCCGCTGTCCATTTGCGTTGAGCAACCTGTGATTACGCCATCGATGATCAATAACTACGTGAAGGTCGGCCTGGTGCCTGCTCCGGTCAAAAAGCAATATGGCCGCGAGCAGATTGCCCGCCTGATCGCTATCTGCCTCTTTAAGCAGGTGCTACCTATTGCTGCGGTGCAGGCGCTCTTTAACATTCAGCGTTTGAGCTATGATGCCCCGACGGCTTTCGATTATGTGGTCGATCAGCTCGAGGCATCGATTCGTTCGGCGTTTTCCGTCGAGCAGACGCCGGTTCCCGATACGGCGCATCAGGTAACGCGTGAGTCGCTGCTTGTGCGCAGTGCGGTTTCATCCTTCGTTTCGAAGGCGTACCTGATGAGCTATCTAAAGTTTAATGGGTTTAATAGCTAGCCGACGTATAAAACGGGCGGGACAAAGAGCCATCTGTCGCTTTGTCCCGCCCGTATTTTTGCTTGGTAGGACTTTATTTGCCCGAAGCTACGCCCATGCCGTAGCCGATGATGAGGCCGTGCATCTCGGCGTAATAGGAATCCAGGCCGTTGCAGGGCATGATGATGGTCTTGGAGCCTGGCCAGCGCTCCACAATTCGGCTGGCAAGTGCCTGGGCGCCTGCCTCATTCTCGACATGGTCGATAACGACCTCGCCGCCCGTAAAACCCTCGGCTTCCATGGTGTCGATGATCTTGTTGAGCATCTTCTTTTCGCCACGCGTGTGCTCGACGAGTTCGATTTTACCGGCCTCGCTCGCCGTGCCCAAAATGCGGATATTGAGCTTGTTGGCAATGACGCCGGCTGCCTTAGGGATACGTCCGGCTTTGGCGAGGTTTTCGTAATTGCACAAACTGAAGAGGATTTTGCTGTTCTGTTCAAGGCTATCGAAGTATGCGCAAGCATCCTCGAATGAGACATCCGGGTTGCTTGCAAGATAGCGGTCGAACAGCAAGAAAATAAGGTCCATTTTGCCGCCAGCTGCGCGTGAATTGACAAGATGAATCTGCCGGTCGGGCTCCTTGGCAAGAACCATATCGCGAGCCGTGGCTGCCGCATTGTAGCTGCCCGACACGCCCTCAGAGATTGGCATGCAGATGGTCTTGTCTGCCAATTTGAAGAGCTCGGCCCACTCCCCTACGCTGGGACAAGCGCTCGAAGAAGCGTTCGTCTCCGCCTGAACAGCGCAGTTGAGCTCATGTACATCGAGCGAAAGGTCATCGACGAATTCACGCTCCCCCACTCGAATTTTGAGGGGCGCAAATGCAAAGGTGGTATGGGGCGCGGTCGGTTGCCAATCGCGGAGGTTACAGCTTGAATCTGAGATAAGTGCCCAGCTCATAGAGGGTCCTTTCTAATTGTTCCTCAACAATTATAGCCATCTTGCAAACTGAATGTACGGCTATCTAGTTTTGAATACTAGATAGCCGTACAAGATTAGAGAAAAAAATGGACCTCGCGACTTAAAGCCACGAGGTCCACATTCACACGCTGTGTAAGATGACTTAGTAACGCACGAAGATATAGTTGTTGTTCATACCGGCGGCAACGGAGCTGATGATAACACCTGTGTTGTAGTCGGAAGCATGAATCATCTGACCACCACCGATGTAAATGCCGGTGTGGTACGAGTTGACCACAACGTCACCGGGCTGCGGATCGGACACACGCGTCCAGCCCATAAAGGTACCCGTGGTGCCCAGGCGGCAATAGCGACCAGTGAGGCAATAGCTAACAAAACCAGAGCAGTCGAAGCTGTTCGGGCCAATTCCGCCCCAGGAATAAGCGCAACCAAGCTTGCTGTATGCACGCGAGACAACAGAACCGCCATCGACGGACTGGCTCGGAGCAGAAGGCGTCGGAGCCGGAGCGGGCGTGGAGGGCTGCGGTGTAGGAGCAGGTGCCGGCGTAGGAGCCGGAGTGTTGCCGCCCTGGTTGTTGTTATTGCTGGTCTGGCCACCGTTGTTGGTGTTCTCGGTCGTGCCCGCAGTTTCGCTGCTCACCGCGGCCTTCTCGGCAGTGCTGGCGTTAATGCCCGCCTGCAGTGCGGCGTTCGCCTCAGCCTCGGCGGCAAGCTCGGCCTGCAGCTGAGAATCCAGGGAGTTCACGACGCTCTGCGCCTCTGCCTGCTGGGCGTTGAGCTCGTCGACCTTTTTCTGCGTGTCGGCGACGTTCTTCTCCTGCTCGGCCTGCTTATCGGTGAGCTGCTGCTTAAGCTCCTTGACCTCTTGAATGGTCTGAGCTTGCTTATCGGAAACTTTGCCGTAGTAGAACAGACGGTTGAGCATATCGCTCAGATCATCGACACCCGTCAAAACCTGAAGCAGGCTCAGACCGCCGGTTTTGTACTCGCCGGCGACATAGGTCGAGAGCTTGGCCTGACCATCGGCGATCTCCTGCTGCTTTTGCGTGATCTCGCCGGCAGTCTGATCGAGCGCCTGCGTCTGCGTGGCAAGCTCATCGTAAATCTGCTGGGTTTGGGTGCCGATCTGCTCGAGTTTCGTACGAGCAGCGGCAAGGTCGGATGCGGTATCGGCGTAGGCAGGAGCCGCGAGGCCCAAGCCCAAAACACAAGCGAGGGTTGCCGTAGCAGCGCAGCGTGCCATGTTTTTGTGCGTGTTTGCTGTGCGCATGTAGCTTCCTTTCCAGTAACTAAGGGTAACGGCTAGTCTACCGTCACCAGGCTAAAGAGCTCCACATCGTCATCAGACGGCGTGAGCTTCTCGCGCGGGTTGAGAAACGCAAGCTCAAGTATACAACCGTAACCGATAAGCTTTGCGCCCATATCTCGCACCAGTTTACCTGTTGCCTCGACGGTTCCGCCCGTCGCGACCAAGTCGTCCAGAATCAACACGGTATCTTTAGAGCTGATAGCGTCGGCATGGATCTCAATTGAATCGGTGCCGTACTCGAGCTCGTAGCTCTGGCTTACGGTCTCGCGCGGCAGCTTGCCCGGTTTACGTGCGGGAACAAAGCCGGCGCCAAGGGCTACAGCCACCGGTACGCCAACCATAAAGCCGCGAGCCTCGGGACCCACGACCTTGGTGATTCCCATGCCGGCAAAGTGCTCGGCGAGGGTATCGGTCATGGCTTTGAGCGCCTCGGGATTGCCAAAGAGCGGCGTGATGTCTTTAAAGATGACTCCGGGCTCGGGATAGTCGGGGATGTCGACGATTTGAGATTCGAAGTCGTACATTGCATGACCTTTCAATGGGTTGCCGGATAAGCGGCAGCGGTTATTTGCCCGCCGTGGCGGTGCCGGAGTGCGAAGGGGCGACGACCTTGAGCGGCTTTACGAGAGAATCCTCGTGCGAAGCCGGCGTGGCTATCTCTTCGTTTTTGGCTTTGGTGGACTCGGAGCGAGTGATTTCCTCATCGAGTGCATCGATGTCGGCGTCCTCGACCACGGCATTGAGCGACTCAAAAACGCGGTTCTTGAGCAGCGCAGTGTGCACACCCTCGGTCAGGTCGTGAAGCTTCTTAAACGCACGCTCGAGCTTGGCGTCGCGCTCGTCATCGGAGGTATCCATTCCGAGCATGCTCACGAGCACCTGCTCAAACATCGAGGACTCGCGGTTGGCGGAAGACACGTACTGACGCAGGTTGCGGGGCTCGATATGGAAGCGTGACAGCTCGGAGCAGTAGCGGATGATTGGAAAATCGCGACCATCGACGAGCTCACGATTCTGCGGACTCTTGATGATGCGAATGAGGTCGTTCTCGGCGAGCGAGCGGATAAACGAAATCTCGACGCCCAGCATATCGGGAATGGTCTCAATGGGATGCAGCTTTTGCTTAGTCTCCTTGGGCTCCGTCTTGAGCGGAACATCGGACAGCAAGCCCACCTCGTAAGCGAGCGTTGACAGGTCCGTGGCGTTTTCCAAGCGCTGCTTAATCACGTTGAGCGGCATATAGCGGGTCTTCTGCAAATGCAGGATGACCTCCAGGCGATCAACGTCCTCCTTAGAGTACTGACGGTATCCCTTAGGCGTACGATGAGGGGTAATGAGCCCCTCATCTTCTAGAAATCTAATTTTTGAGTTCGAAAGATCGGGGTATGCGCCTCGAAGTAGGTTGACGACTTGGCCGATACTTAGATAGTTGCGTTCGGCCATGCCCTACTCACCGGTTTCGATGCGCTCCGGCGTGCTCTCGTGGTAGATGAGCGTAAACGTACCGATCTGGACGGAAGAACCGTCGTGCAGCGGGGCTGCATTGACGATGGCACCGTCGACCCAGGTGCCATTGAGCGAGCCCAAGTCCTCGATGCGAGCGCCGAGGCCCTCGCGGATAATGCGCGCGTGGCTGCGCGATACGGTCATGTCATTGAGGAAGATGCCGTTCGCAGGATCGCGGCCGATGGTGGTCACGTCGTCCTCGAGCTCAAAGGCGGCACCAGTCTGCGGACCCTTGACGATGGACAGAACGGGGGCGGTGATGCGCACGTTGGCCATGAGGTCGGGAACGGTGACGTCGCTTGAAGGCACGCGGAATACGCAGGTAGCGTCAGCAGTCTTATCATTCTGAGGCATATTGTTAACCATGTTGTCCATGACAACCCCTAACTTATCGCGGACGTGCCGCAAATAATGAACCGTACGTAATCATACCCCAACGAATCAGTCTTCGATTTCAGGGTTCAGAAAGTCGATGTCCTCGTCCTCGGGATGCGCGAGAGCCTGTTTAATGGCCACTCCGCCCTTAATGGAATAGATGACAGCCGTGAGCATGGAGAAGATCACGCCGCCGTACACAAAGAAGATGCCGAGGGGCACCGAGCTTCCGTTGAGGCCCGGGAAGGCCGTAAGGGTTGAAGGTAAAAGATGCAGGCCGTCAATAACGGGGAACCCGAGCAGCATGAGCGAGAAGCCGGTCATGAGCAGTGCAGTGGCAATCTTTCCGGGAAAGACGACATCGATGGGGCGACGGTGATAATGACGCACGATAAGCGTGCCGATGCCCAGATAGATGTCGCGGCCAATAATGAGCACGCAGACCCAGATGGGCAGCTCTCCGCGGACCACCAGCCCAAGTACGCCGGTGAACAGCAGCGCACGGTCGCAGATAGGATCCATGACCTTGCCGAGCCACGAGACCGTCTTGGTCATGCGGGCGATCTGACCGTCCATCCAGTCGGTAGAGGCGGCAACGGCGTAGATAACGATGGCGATGACGCGGTTGTTATCCGTCACAAACAGGTACAGAAATACCAGGGTGAGGATCAGGCGCGTAAAGGTGATGAAATTGGAGATCGTAAAGATCTTATTCGACGGGTAATCGGAAGTGCCGATAAGCTCCTTTTTGATCTTCTTTTTTATGCCCACAGGACTCCCCCGCTGGTTAACGACAAAACTTTCGCTACTATACCCGTTCCGGCGATGTCTATCCAGCGTAAGCATAGAGAGTCCAGACATGAGGAAGGCGCTTTTGGGCGGCGGTGGATTTCACATTCGTGTACATCAGCCTCCAAACATGCCGAAAAATGTCGGTTTTGGAGGGTGATGTACACGTTTTGATTCGGTGATTACATCGATCGGGAAAGTTGTTGCTTTAAGCAAATTAATCATGATGTGCGGGTCGAGAAGGGCTGGCGCCAAAAGAGCCCAACGGCCGTTACAGCTTCGTTAGAAACGCGCCCCACCATGGATGGTGAACCCGAAAGGTAAGGCGCGCGGGCACGGCGACTCGGCCCGCGCGCCCGGAAGAGAAAGGATAAACCCATGGGTTACATGCTCGAGACGCGCGGGCTCACCAAGCGCTTCGGCCGCGGCGACCAGGCGCAGGATGCCGTGGCCGACGTGAGCCTTCATATCCGCGAGGGCGAGGTGTACGGGCTGCTCGGCCCCAACGGCGCCGGCAAGTCGACAACGCTCAAGATGATCTGCGGGATGCTGCGGCCGACGGCCGGGGAGATCCTCTTTGCCGGGCACGCCTGGCGCCGCGAGGACCTCTACGCAATCGGCAGCCTCATCGAGGAGGCGCCGCTCTACCCCAACCTCACCGCGCGCGAGAACCTGCGCGTGCGCACCACGCTGCTGGGCCTTCCCGAGAGCCGCGTAGATGAGGTGCTCGCCGCCGTGGGCCTCGCGGACACCGGGAAAAAGCGCGCCGGGCGCTTCTCGATGGGCATGCGGCAGCGCCTGGGGCTCGCGCTGGCGCTGATCGCCCGGCCACGCCTGCTCGTGCTCGACGAGCCCACCAACGGCCTCGACCCCATCGGCATCGAGGAGCTGCGCGACCAGATCCGCGGCTTCGCGGCGGCGGGTACGACGGTGATCGTCTCGAGCCACATCCTCTCCGAGGTGCAGCAGATGACGGACACCATCGGCATCATCTACGGGGGGCGCCTCGCCTACGAGGATGCGCTTCGGCCCGGGCAGGACCTCGAGGAACTCTTCATGAGCGTCTGCCGGGAGGGGCGACGAGCGCGCGGGGAGGTGGCGGCATGACGGGCGAGAAAGGCGGCCTGCTCGCGGGCCTGCGCGCCGAGGCCCTGAAGTCGCGCCACGCGGCACCGGTTCGCCTGGCCGTGCTCATGGCGCTGCCGATGCCGCTGCTCGGCGCGATGCCCTACCGAGGCGTGCAGATCTTCAGCGCGTGGAACTACTGGTACGCGCTCTTCCTGCCCGTGTCTCTCTCGCTCGTGGTGGCGTGCGTCGCGCGGGCGGACGCGCGCACGCGGATGCGGGGGCTTCTGGGCCTGGGCTTCCCGCTCGGGCGCGCCTGGTGGGCCAAGGCGCTCTGGTGCCTCGCGCTCTGCACGCTCTCGAACCTCGTGGTCTTCGGCATCTACCTCGCGGGCTCGGCGTTCTCCTCGCAGGGCCTCACGGCCGCGGGCACGCTCACGATGCTCCTCTGCGCGCTCGCCAACACGGTGACCGCGGCGTGGATGATCCCCGCGGGGCTCTTCCTCACGGCGCGGCTCGGCATGCTCGCGGGCATCTTCTGCCCGCTCGCCGCGCAGCTCATGGGTGGGTTCGCCTGGTCGCTGATGCCGCTGCCGCAGCTCTTTCCGCCGTCGGCGAGCATGGTCATCCCCACGAGCTTCATCCCCGTGCTGCCGAGCGGCGAGCCACTCGCGGCGGACATGGCGCTCGGCGGGGCGCTCACGGCGGACGGCATGCTCACACTGGCGGGCCTTGCGGTCTGCGCGCTCGCGTTCGCCGCGCTCACGGCGGCGGGCGCGGCCTGGTTCGCGCGCTCCGAGGAGAGGTGATGGCCATGACACGACTCTCCGACCCGACGCCGCGCATGACTTTCCCGCGGGCCCTGCTCTCCGAGGCCCTGCGCCTGGCGCGCTCCCCGCTCACGGCGGTGCACCTCGTCTGCGGCCTGGCAGCCGGTCTTGCCTGCGGCGAGTACTTCTCCGTAACCCGATGGGACCCGGCGCTGGGCGCGGACGCCTACGCCCAGTTCCTCGGCGCCCTCATGCCGCTCATGTCCGCCATCGTCTGCGGGCTCGCCGTGGACGAGGAGCGCGCTGCCGGGCGCCTCGCCAACCTCACGGCGGTCCCCTCGCGCGGGCGCGCCGTCGCGGCGAAGCTGCTCGCCCTTGCGGCGCTCGGCGCGGGCGCCCTGGCCGTGGCGCTCGGCGTGTTCGGGGCCGTGCTCGCCGTCGCCGGGCGCCTGCCGCTCGGGCCCGCTCCGCTTGCGGCCGCCTGGGCGGGCATCGTGCTGGGCAGCCTGCCCCTCTACGCGCTGGGGCTCGGCGTGGCCCTGCGCCTCGGCCGCAACGCCGCCATCGGCGCCGGCGCGGCGGGGATGCTCCTCGCGTTCTTCTCAGTGGGCGGACTTGCGCACGGCCTCATGACCGGCGAGCTCACCGGTGCCCTGGCGACGCCCCTGAGCTGGGTGCCGCTCGCCTGGCCCGCGCGCCTAGGGTCGCTCGGGGTGGAGGCCTTCATCGACGCCGCACGCGCGGCGGGTCCTCTCCTCACGACTGCGCTCGCTGGCCTCGTGCTCACCCTGGCAACCGCCGCCATCCTTATCGCCTGGTTCTGCCGCTTCGAGGACGGGAGGGCAGATGCATAGGAAGCCGCTCGCCGCCGTGCTCGTCCTCCTCTCCGCAGCGCTCGTCCTGGGCGGGAATGCCCTGCTCGACGCCGGCTGGGGGTCGACGCTGCGCGCGGGGCTCTGGACCGCTGAGCGCGGCGCAAGTACAATGCCGACGGAAGTTTCAGGAGGTCGAACATGGCGAGGATACTGGCAGTGGATGATGAGCGGGCGATCCTCGACGCGCTCGCGCGCGTCCTCGGCCGCGACGGCCATGAGGTCGTCAAGGCAGCGGACCCGACGGCGGTCCCGGGGATGGACCTCTCGCGCTTCGACCTCGTGCTCTGCGACGTCATGATGCCGGGGCTCGACGGCTTCGAGCTCGTGCGGCAGATCCGCCCGGACTTCGACGGGCCCATCATCTTCCTGACCGCGCGCGTGGCCGAGGAGGACGCCGTGGCCGGCTACGGCCTGGGCGCCGACGACTACGTCCGCAAGCCCTTCGGGGCCGCGGAGCTGCGCGCCAAGGTCGCGGCCCATCTACGCCGTGAGCGCCGGCCGCGCTCGCACGCCCTCTCCTTCGGGGAGGTGCGGATCGACCTCGGGGCGCGCGGCCTCGCCGTGGGCGGCGAGGCCGTGCCGCTCACGCCCACCGAGTACGCCATCTGCGAGTACCTCGCCCGCCACCCCGGGCAGGTCATGAGCCGCGCGCAGATCCGCGAGGCAGTGCTCGGCTGGGAGAGCGACGCCGACGACGCGGCCATATCCATGCAGGTCAGCCGCGCCCGGAGGAAACTCTCCGAGGCCGGCGCCGACCCGATCGCGACCGTCTGGGGGATGGGGTACAAGTGGCAGCTCTGAGGACCGGGGCGCGAGGTCGCGGGGGCATGCCGCTCTCCTTCGTCATCGCGCGCTACTTCGCCTACGCGTTCGCGGCGGTCGCCACGGCGTGGCTCGCCTCGTTCATGGCGCTCTCCGCGGCGATCAACGCGGGCTTCGTCTACGAGGCAAGCTGGGGGCCGGCCAATGCGCGCGAGGTCGCGGAAGGCCTGGCACGCGACGGCGTCTGCGGGCAGCAGGACGTGCCGACGGCGTACCGCTACCTCATCCTGAACAAGGACGGATACGTGCTGATGACAGACCTCGAGGGCACACGGCTCGAGGACGCGACGGAAATGGCCCGTGCGGCACTCGCCGCGAATCCGGGCACAGTGGAGATCGAGGGCGGGGGCTCAGGCCTCACCTACGCCGCGTTCCCGCTCGAGGGCGGCGGGGCCTGCGCACTCGTCAGCGAGTACCTGCCGCAGTGGGTCTCTCGCGACCTCGCCGGCCTGCTTCCCAACCCGCAGGACCTCATGCTCGCCGGCGCCGCGGGAGGAAGCGCGCTCGCGCTCGCGCTCGTGGCGCGCCGCGCGAGCCGCGTGATCTCGCGCAAGATGGCGCCGCTCGCGGAGGCGGCAGGGCGCGTCGGCGCGGGGGAGCTCGACTTCGCGGTCGGCAGCACCAACGTGCGCGAGGTGAACGACGTCCTCGCCGCGATGGACGCCATGCGGGCCTCCCTCGCCGAGTCGCTCGAAGCCCGCTGGGCCGCGGAGCGGGGGCAGCGCGAGCAGGTGGCGTCGCTCGCCCACGACCTCAAGACGCCGCTCACCGTGCTGCGCGCCAACGCCGACTTCGTGGCGGAGGAACTGGAAGACGAGAAAGACGCCGACCTCGCGGCCGCCGCGCGCGACATAGCCGGCAGTGTCGAAAGGCTCGACGGCTACGTGCGCCTGCTCATCGAGGCCTCGCGCGGGTCCGGCGGGGCGGAGAGGGCCCCCATGCGGCCGGCCGAGCTCTGCGAACAGGTCCTCACCGAGGCCGCCCAGATCGCCCGGGCGCGAGGCGTGACGCTCGACGCGGCCACGGGCCCTGCTGTCGCGGGCGCGCTGGATTGGCAACACCTATTTGGACGATTCCGGGAGGGACAGCCCCGCCTCCCTGAACTCGACCGGAGACATGTAGCC